>CANQPB010000025.1 GCA_947625615.1 uncultured Clostridia bacterium
GCGGATTTAGCTCATCTGGCAGAGCGCCACCTTGCCAAGGTGGAGGTAGCGAGTTCAAGCCTCGTAATCCGCTCCATCAATTTCGTCGTGGGAATACCTGCGGCGATTTTTATTTGCGATTTTCAAACAGAAACAGCAAGAGCGCCCGGTGCGGACGCTCTTGCTGCAAGAAGTGGTTTATACAATTAGGAGATGGCGTGAATCACTCAGAAGAACGGCTCACAATAGCCGGATTCCTTCTGCGCAATTATATTATCACATATTTTCGCCTTTGTCAAGGGTGTTTTGAAAATTTGTGAAAAATTTCTTAATTTCAGCCTTACTTTATTGATTTTGACGAAAAATCTGCCGCAAATATGGGCAAAGCTATTGACATATCGGCCTTTCGGGGTTAAAATGTCAGTAAAAAAATCCGAAACGAGGAGAAACGAATATGCAGAACACCGAAAAAAGCATGTCTAAAATAGTCGAGCTTTGCAAAGGCCGCGGATTTATCTTCCCCGGCAGCGACATTTACGGCGGCCTTGCCAACACCTGGGACTACGGCCCCCTGGGCGCCCGCCTGAAAAACAACGTAAAGGACACCTGGCGCAAGCGCTTTATCCAGGAGCGCAGAAATTCTTATGAGGTAGACGCCGATATCCTTATGCACCCGCGCGTGTGGGAGGCTTCAGGTCACGTCGCCAGCTTTTCCGATCCGCTTCTTGACTGCCGCGAATGCAAGACCCGCCACCGCGCCGACAATCTCATCGACGATTTCGATCCCAACGCCCACGCCGACGGCATGACCAAGGAGGAGATGTTCCAGTATATCAAGGATCATCACATTCCCTGCCCGAAATGCGGCAAGCACGATTTCACCGATATCCGCGAATTCAACCTGATGTTCCAGACCTACCGCGGAGTAACCAACGATTCCAAGAGCATAATCTATCTGCGCCCCGAAAACGCCCAGGGCGAATACGTCAACTTTTTGAACGTGCAGCGCACCATGCGCGCAAAGCTGCCCTTCTCTATCGGCCAGATAGGCAAGGCGTTCAGAAACGAGATCACCCCCGGCAACTTCACGTTCAGAACCATTGAATTCGAGCAGATGGAATTCCAGACCTTCTGCAAGGAGGGCACCGACGGCGAGCTCTATGAATACTTCAAGGGCTTCGGCAAGAAATATTTCGAGGATTTAGGCCTCGCGCCGGATCACTTAAGATTCCACGACCACGAAAAGCTCGCTCACTACGCCAAGGCCGCCTGCGACATCGAATTTCTGTTCCCGTTCGGCTGGGGAGAGATCAACGGCACCCACAACCGCACCGATTTCGACCTTACCCGCCATCAGGAATATTCCGGCACAAATCTCACCTATCTCGATCCCGAGACCAACGAGAGGTATATCCCCTACATCATCGAATCCACCTACGGCCTCGACAGAACGGTTCTGGCGCTTTTGTGCGAAGCCTACGACGAAGAGGTCATCGACGCCGAGAAAAACGACGTCAGAACGGTTTTGCATCTCAGCCCCGCCGTCGCGCCCTACAAGTGCGCGGTGCTGCCCCTTTCAAAGAAGCTCTCGGAGGGCGCCCTCAAGGTTTACGACGAGCTTTCCGCCTGCGTGATGACCGATTACGACGAGACCGGCTCAATCGGCAAGAGATACCGCCGCGAAGACGAGATCGGCACGCCCTGGTGCGTCACCTACGATTTCGATTCCGAGACTGACGGCTGCGTTACCGTAAGAGACCGCGACACCATGGAGCAGGTGAGAATGCCCATAGCCGAGGCTGCGGGATATATCAAGGAAAGAATAGGCTTCTGAAAATTAAAAGAGCCCACGGCCGGAGGGTTCCGGCTGTGGGTTTTTTGTCATCTGTTTTCCGTCACGGAGGTTTCAAGCGTTTCAAGCGGGAACGGCGGCCTTGCCAGCGGTTTTACCGCAAGCGACATCAGCTTGAGCGGGCTGTCGTCCGCCGCGATTCTGTTTGAAGAAAGCGCCCCGCAGATTTTGCAGCGGTGGATAATTGCCCACTCGCCGTCCTTTCTTACCCACACCGCTATTGGCACCATGGTTCCGCCGCAGTCGGCGGCGCGGTCGCCCGGCTCGGCGTCGAGATGCTTGCTGCAAAGGCAGTAGGGGCAGTGGTTGCGGTGCCGGGTTCCGGCGCCCTGCGGGGTGACAAGCCTGCCGCAGGTCTGACACCTGAAAGGCTCGTCGGACGGATTCGTTCGGTAATAATTTTTATCGTATGATTTTCTTTTGTTTTCCCGGTTCATATGTCCTCCTGAAAAGTTTTAGTAACCTATCCGGGAGGTCTGACGCCTCCCGGGTCAGAAGACAGTCACCTTTTTACTAATTTTTGCCAAGAAACATTCCCCTTTCAGAGTTTATTCAGACTTCCGCCGAAAAGGATAAATACTGCTTACACCCCCTTTTTGTAATATTTAACTTCGGTCTGTGGGCTTATTTTATCACCGAACGGGCGGGCTGTCAACGTAAATTTTCCCGAAACCGCAAAAAATAAGGCTTTGGCGGAAAAATTTTTTATGAAAACCCTTGCAATTTCAAAAATATGTGATATAATATTAACATAATACGTTATGAGGAAAGGTTGGAATTGATTCCGGCCTTTCTTTGTTGAGAACATCGGGGGAGGGATAATGAATGGCGGACAGCGCTGCCGTTGCGAAGGTACGCGAGCTTGCCCGGCCGCTTTGTGAAGATTTAGGGCTGTTTCTGTGGGACGTAAAGCTTGAAAAAGAGGGAGCGAACAGATACCTGCGGGTATACATCGACTGCGACGGCGGGGTAGGCATTGACGACTGCGAGGCCCTGCATCGGCCGCTCGATAAGCTTCTGGACGAATACGATCCCGTGCCCGGAAGCTACGTCTTCGAGGTTTGCTCGCCGGGGCTCGGCCGAAAGCTTGAAAGGCCGGAGCATTTTGAGGTGTGCATGGGCGATCCCGTGAAGATCGGCTTTTACACCGACCGCGGCGGCTCGAAGGAGCTTTTCGGTATTCTTGACGGCTATGACGGCTCGTCGGTGACCGTTGACGCAAACGGACATAAAGAGAGCTTCGCTCTTTCGGAATGCCGGTTTGTCAGGCTCGACGACGACAGGGATTTATTTTCGGATCCCGGCATAAACATCTGACTTCTGACAGGAAAGGTTTGGTTAAAAAATCATGAGTAAAGAAATATTTGAAGCGTTAAAGCTTATTGAACAGCAGAGCGGCGTGCCCTCCGACGTGCTTATCGAAAAGATAAAGCAGGGAATACAGAAGGCGGTCAAGAAGGACTACCCCGATTCCGAGAACATAAGGATAGAGCTCGACCCCAAGACCGAGACCTTTGAAATGGCCATTTTGAAGACGGTCGTCGACGGCGAGCCGGAAAACCCCGCCAACGAAATAAGCCTTGACGCCGCGCGCACATATCACCCCGACATTGCCGTCGGCCAGCCCTGCGAGATAATTCTCGATCCCATGCAGTTCGGCAGGGTTGCGGCCAGCTCGGCAAAGCAGTCGATACGCTCCGACATCAAGCAGTTCGAGCGCGACAAGCTTGTCGCCCAGTATCAGGACAAGGAGCATGAGCTCGTCTCGGCCACCGTCCAGAAGGTCGAGCCGGTCACCGGCAACGCAATAATCTCGATAGACCGCGACGAGGTTTATTTCCCCCGCACCGAGCAGATCCCCGGCGAAAGCTACCGCCCCGGCGACATCATAAAGGTATACGTCGTCGGCGTTGTAAATCCCGAGAGAAAGCCCTCGGTAAAGGTGTCCCGCTCGAACCGCGAATTTGTCCGCAGGCTCTTTGAGCTCGAGGTGCCCGAGATATACGACGGCACCGTAGAGATAAAGGCGGTCTCCCGCGAAGCGGGCTCCCGCTCGAAGATCGCGGTAAGCTCGAATAATCCCGACGTCGACCCGATAGGCGCCTGCATAGGCCCCAAAAGGTCGAGGATCGCCGCCGTCATGCGCGAGCTGCACGGCGAGAAGATAGACCTTATCCCCTACAGCGAAGACGACGCCGAATTCATCTCAAAGGCGCTCGCCCCCGCCGAGGTAAAAAGCGTAGTGATATCCGACGACGGCACGCGCTCCTGCAGGGTGACGGTGCCGCAGAGCCAGCTTTCTTTGGCGATAGGCAACCGTGGACAGAACGCCAAGCTTGCGGCAAAGCTTACGGGATATAAAATAGACATCACCGCCGAAGGCGCCGCCACGGAAGCGCCAGACGAAGACGCCGGCGCGCCCGCGGATATTTCGGAGGCTGATGAAACGTGAGCCAAAAGCCCAGAAAGATCCCTATGCGCACCTGCGTGGGCTGCTTTGAGGTAAAGCCGAAAAAGGAGCTTATCAGGATAGTGCGCACCCCCGCGGGGGAGATTTTGCTCGACCCGGGCGGGAAGATGTCAGGCCGGGGAGCCTATATATGCAAAAGCGCGGAATGCCTTAAAAAGGCCCAGAAGGCCAAAAGGCTTGAAAAGGCCCTCGAGGCCGAGGTTTCGCCGCGGATTTACGGGGAGCTCGCTCAAAGCCTTGAAGCGCTTGAAAAATCTGAACAGGGGGGCGGCCGGGAATGACTGACATTTCGGGAACCCTGTCTATCTGCCGCAGAGCCGGAAGGCTTGTGGGCGGAGCCGACGAGGTGAAGTCGTCGGTTTCAAGGCGCGAGGCAAGACTTGTCCTTCTTAGCGCCGATCTGTCCGAGAATTCCGCCGCAGACATCAAAAGACTTTGCGGGCGAGAAAATATCGCCTGCCTGAATATCCCCATGACGATGGACGGCATATCCGAGGCCGTCGGCAAGCGCTGGGGGATCATCGCCGTCACGGACGCCGGCTTCGCAAAATCCCTGATCAGAAAATTATCCGACCTCTAACTTAAGGAGCAGTGCCTATGAGTACAAAATATAAACTTTCAGAACTCGCGAAGGATCTAAAGCTTTCGAACGCCGAGGTCATCGAGGCGTTGAGCGGGCCTTTCGGCGCGAAAAAAACCGGCGCCGCGCTGGCCCCCGAAGAGGTGAACTATATCCTTGAGATGTTCACCCAGAAGACCCAGGCCGAAAGCTTTGACGCCTACTTCGCCGACAAGACGGCATCGAAGGCGCCCGAAAAGCCCGTCAGGAAGACTTCGGCAGCTGCCGCCGCGGAGGCCCCGGCTGCAAAGGAAGCGCCGAAGCCCGCGGAAAAGCCCGCCGAGAAGCCGGCGGAGAAATCCCCGGAAAAGACGGCCGAGAAAAAGCCGGAGAAGCCGGCCGCCGAAGCTAACGCCGCAAAGGAGGCCCCGAAGCCGCGTGAAAATCCGCCGAGGCCCCGCCGCGAGGAGAAAAAGCAGCCCGCCAAGAAGCAGGATCACGGAGAGAGGCAGAAGCTTATCACCGCGTCCACCGGCGGCTCGACAAGCGAGCAGAAGCAGCGCGTAGTCGACACCCGCGGCAGCTATGTGAACATCGACAAATACAACGACAAATACGACAACCTTGCCGACAGCGGCCGCAAGGGAAGCGAAAACTATCAGAAAAAGCAGAAGCTCGTCCAGAAGTCGAAGCAGCAGAGAAAGCAGCAGCTTTCCACCAAGCGCGAGACCGAGGCCGAGAAGCTGAGGCGCCTTGAGCTTGAGCGCGCAAGAAAGCAGCAGCTCAAGATAACCGTGCCCGACGAAATCACCGTTGCCGAGCTCGCCTCTCGCCTTAAGGTTACGGCCACCGAGGTAATCAAAAAGCTCATGGGTCTCGGCGTGTTCGCGACTATAAACCAGGTGATCGACTTTGACACCGCCGCGCTTGTCGCCGAGGATCTCGGGGCGAAGGTGGAAAAAGAGGTCGTCGTGACCATTGAGGAGAGGCTTATCGTCGACGAGGAGGATAAGCCGGAGGATCTTCAGGAGCGCAGCCCGGTCGTCGTCGTCATGGGCCACGTCGACCACGGCAAGACCTCGCTTCTTGACAGAATTCGCCACGCAAACGTCACCGCCACCGAGGCGGGCGGAATCACCCAGCACATCGGCGCCTATAGGGTTTCGGTAAACGGGCGGGAGATCACCTTCCTCGACACCCCCGGCCACGAGGCCTTTACCGCGATGCGCTTAAGGGGCGCCATGGTGACGGATATCGCGATTTTGGTAGTCGCCGCCGACGACGGCATCATGCCGCAGACGGTTGAGGCTATAAACCATGCCAAGGCCGCCGGGGTGTCGGTCATCGTCGCGATAAACAAGATGGATAAAGAGGGGGCAAACCCCGACAGGATAATGCAGCAGCTCACCGAGCACGACCTCGTTGTAGAGGCGTGGGGCGGCGACGTAGTCTGCGTGCCGGTTTCGGCAAAGACGGGCGAGGGCATTGACGAGCTTTTGGAAAACGTCCTTTTGGTAGCCGACGTTTTGGAGCTTAAGGCCAACCCGAACAGGCTTGCAAAAGGCTCTGTCATCGAGGCAAGGCTCGACCGCGGCCGCGGCCCCGTCGCCACGGTGCTCGTTCAGAACGGCACCTTAAAGGCCGGCGACATAATCATCGCCGGAACGGCTGTCGGCAGGGTGAGAACCATGACCGACGACAGGGGCAGAAGCGTAACTTCGGCAGGGCCCGCCGTGCCGGTTGAGATAACCGGCCTCGATGAAGTTCCCGCCGCGGGAGACGTCTTTAACGCCGTCGCCGACGAAAAGCTTGCAAGAGAGCTTGTAGAGCAGCGCAAGCAGGAGGCCAAGGAGGAGATCTTCAAGCAGTATCAGAAGGTCACCCTCGACAACCTCTTCAGCCAGATATCCGAGGGCGAGATGAAGGAGCTGCCGATAATCGTCAAGGCCGACGTCCAGGGCTCGGTCGAAGCGATAAAGCAGTCGCTTGAAAAGATCTCGAACGACGAGGTAAGGGTAAAGGTAATTCACGGCGGCGTGGGCGCCGTCTCGGAAAGCGACGTTATGCTTGCCTCGGCCTCTAACGCCATCATCGTCGGCTTCAACGTAAGACCCGATCCCGTTGCAAAGGCGAACGCCGAGCGCGACGGCGTGGATATGCGGCTCTACCGCGTTATCTACGACGCGATAGAGGAGATCCAGACCGCCATGAAGGGCATGCTCGCGCCCAAATTCCGCGAGGAGGACACCGCGCGGGTCGAGGTCAGACAGGTATACAAGATCACCGGCGTGGGCGCGGTCGCGGGGTGCTATGTCCTTGAGGGCAAGATATCCCGCAACGACCAGGTCAGGGTTGTCCGCGACGGCATAATCATCGCCGACGACAAGATGTCAAGCTTAAAGCGCTTCAAAGACAACGTCCGCGATGTGGCGGCCGGCTTTGAATGCGGCATCACCCTTGAAAAATTCAACGACTTCAAAGAGGGAGACATCTTTGAGGGCTATATAATGAGCGAGGAAGCGCGCTGAGCCCCTTTATAACGGGGCAGGGCCGCCTGCGAACGGAGAATTATCTATGGCAGATTTCAAATCCGCGCGTCTTGCGTCGGATATACAGAGAATCATAGGCGGAAAGCTGAGGGATCTTAAAGACCCGCGCATCGACGCGCAGCGGCTTACCGTCGTCAGGGTCGATGTCACCCGCGACCGCTCGGTCGCAAAGGTTTACGTCTCAAGCCTCGGCGGAATGGCCGCCGCCAAGGAGGCGGTAAAGGGGCTCGAGAGCGCCTCGGGTCTTTTAAGGCATGAGATCGTCGCCGTGCTGGGGATAAGAAAGGCCCCCGAACTCAGGTTTATCCCCGACGACTCGGCGGAATATTCCGCGCACATCTCAAAGGTGCTGAAAAGCCTGAATATCCCACAGGAGAGCGAGGAATCCGAAAGTGACCGATGAAATGCTTAAGCGGCTTGCGACCGAGCTTGAAAAAGCCGACGACATAACCGTGCTCACCCACGCCCACCCCGACGGTGACACCGTGGGCGCGGGCTTTGGGCTTGTCTATTACCTGAGGGGAATGGGCAAGCGGGCAAACGTAAAAAATTCCGAGGACTTTCCGCAGAAATTTTCCTATCTTTTTAAAGACTACGCCGACATGGACTTTGAGGAAAAGTGCGTAATTTCGGCGGACATAGCCGACGTCACGCTTTTGGGCGACGGGCTTTCCGGTTACGCCGACAGAATAGACATCTGCATAGACCACCACAAGTCGAACAGAATGCCGGCGAAAAAAAGCTTCGTCGACGGCGAATGCTGCGCGGTCAGCCTGATAATTTACGAGCTGATACGCTTTATGGGCGGCAGCATTACCCCCCTTATCGCCGACTGCCTTTACACCGGCATAGCCACCGACACCGGCTGCTTCATGTTTGAAAACACCTCGCCGGAGGCCCACCGCGCCGCGGCCGATCTCATAGGCTTCGGGGCCGGGGCGGCGTTTATAAACCGCGAGATGTTCCAGGTCAAGTCCCGCGGGAGAATTCTGGCCGAGCAGGAGATAATCGGCTCGATGAGATTTGAATTCGGCGGGCAGATGGCTATAATCACCGTTACTAACAGCCAGATAGAACGCTTCGGCTTTGAACGCTCCGAGCTCGACGGCTTTGCGGGGATACCCGTTTCCGTCGAGGGGGTGCGCATAGGCGTCACCCTAAAGCAGCAGGCCGAGGATCCCGGGGTATTCAAGGCCTCGATAAGAACCGTCGACACCGATGCTTCGGCGATAGCCGCCCGTCTCGGCGGCGGCGGACACAACCGCGCCGCGGGCTGCACCGTTGCCGGAACCGCCGAGGAGGCCGCCGAAAAGGTGATAGAGGCCGCGAGGGCAAGCCTGTGAGCGAGCCGAAACCGCTTTGCGGCGTAATTTTGGCGGACAAGCCGGAGGGCTGGACGTCGTTCGACGTGGTGGCAAAGCTGAGGGGGATAACGAAAATTAAGCGCCTCGGCCATGCCGGCACCCTCGACCCTATGGCGACCGGCGTGCTGCCGGTGTTTGCGGGCCGCGCCACCGCCGCGATAGACCTTATTTCCGACCGAGAAAAGCGCTATTCGGCGAAATTCGCTCTCGGCGCCATGACCGACACCCAGGATTCCACCGGGTCGATCCTTAAAAAAAGCGATATTCGGGTTTCGGAAGAGGATATAAAAAAGATCCTGCCGGAATTTTTGGGGGAAATAAGCCAGATCCCGCCGATGTATTCCGCCGTAAGGGTGGGCGGCAGGCGGCTTTACGAGCTCGCCCGGGAGGGCAAGACCGTTGAAAGATCCCCCCGAAAAATAGAGATATATAAAATCCTGCTTTCAGATTTTTCCGAGGATTCTCAGACGGGTTCTCTTGAGGTTTCCTGCTCGAAGGGGACGTATATACGCACCCTTATAAACGACATCGGCGAGCGGCTCGGCTGCTTCGGCATGATGACGGCGCTCAGAAGGACATATTCCCAGGGGTTTGACATCTCGCAGTGTCGCACCCTTGACGAAATAGAAGCCGCCGCAAAGGAAGGCAGCCTCGGAGATATCGCGATACCCGTGGAGCGCTGCTTTGAGGGGCTCGCAAGGATAGATTTAAGCCCGGCGCAGGAGAAGATGTTTCGCTGCGGCGTAAGGCTCGACCCCGAAAGGGTGAAGATATCCGGCGGCCGCGAGGGGCTTTTAAGGGTGTACGGCGGCAGCTTTTTGGGGCTTGCGGAGATATCGCCCGAGGGGCTTAAGATAAAAAAGAGCTTTTGGGAGACATGAGTTATGAACAGGGCCGTTTTGCTGGGGCTGTTTGACGGGCTGCACCGCGGCCATATGAGCGCCGTTGAGGAGCTTAAAAGATTTGACGGCAAAAAGCTTGTGCTTACGTTTTGCTCCGAGGGGTTTGCCCCGAAGGGCGGGCGGGGGCTTCTTATGACCGACGAACGCCGGCGCGGCGGGCTTCTGAATGCCGGCGCCGACGAGGTGATATTCAAGAGGTTTTCCGACATAGGCGGCATGAGCCCCAAGGAATTCGCCGACCGCGTGTTGTCCGGCGAGCTGAGTGCCGACAGGGTGATCTGCGGGGAAAATTTCCGCTTCGGCCTAAATGCCTCGGCGGGCGCGGAGGATCTTAAAGAGCTTATGAGGCCTCACGGGGCCGAAGTGAAGATCGTGCCGCTTGTCTACGACGGCGGCGAGCCTATAAGCACGACGCGCATACGCTGCCTTTTGGAGGCCGGCAAAATAAGCGAGGCAAACCGCCTTTTGGGCTACGCCTACGGCTTTGAGGGAAGGATAATCCGCGGCTCGCAGATAGGCAGGCAGATGGGCATAAAAACCGTGAACATAGCCTTCGACCGGCGGCTGGCGCTGCCTAAAAAGGGCGTATATTTCAGCGAGGTAAGCCTTGACGGAGACGTTTGGGCGGGGGTGACGAACATTGGCGAGCGCCCCACGGTTCACGACGACGGGGAGATAGTCATAGAGACGCATATCCTCGGCTTTGACGGCGACGTCTACGGTGAAAGCGCAAAGGTGTCGCTGAGGGAATTTTTAAGAGAAGAAAAGCGATTCGGCTCAGTCCGGGAGCTGCGGACGGCCGTTGAACACGATATAAAAACTGTAAAGGAGTTAATCAGCCATGAATGAAGTGAGAACAAGGTTTGCGCCCTCGCCGACGGGATATCTGCATGTCGGCGGGCTTCGAACGGCGCTTTTTACCTACTGCATAGCCAAAAAGGCGGGCGGAAAATTCATTCTCAGAATTGAGGACACCGATCAGGAGAGGTATGTCGAGGGCGCCAACGAGGTGATCTACCGCACCCTGAGGGCAGTCGGCCTGAACTGGGACGAGGGCCCCGACGTCGGCGGCGACTACGGGCCGTATATCCAGACGGAGCGCAGGGGCATCTATAAGGAATACGCCGAAAAGCTGGTTCAGCTCGGCGGGGCTTACTACTGCTTCTGCGACAAGGAGCGCTTGCAGGAGCTTAAAGCGGTTCAGGAGGCCTCGGGGGTAAATCCCATGTACGACCGCCACTGCCGCAATCTCTCCCCCGAGGAGATAAAGGCAAAGCTCGACGCCGGCATGCCCTATGTTATCCGCCAGAAGATCCCCCTTGAGGGCACCACCACCTTCCACGACGTCCTCTACGGCGACATCACCGTGGACAACGCCACCCTTGACGATCAGATTCTTTTGAAGACGGACGGCCTGCCGACATATAACTTCGCAAACGTCGTCGACGACCACCTTATGGGAATCACCCACGTCGTCAGGGGAAACGAATATCTCGCCTCGGCGCCGAAATATACCCTCCTCTACAAGGCCTTCGGCTGGGAGGAACCGATGTATATCCACGTCGAGCATATCATGCGAGACAAGCAGCATAAGCTTTCAAAGCGGGACGGCGACGCCTCCTACGAAGACCTTATAAACAAGGGCTATTTAAGCGAGGCGATAGTAAACTACATCGCGCTTTTGGGCTGGTCGCCCAAGGGCGAGCGTGAGATCTTCTCGCTGCCCGAGCTTATCGAGGAGTTTGACATCTCGGGGCTTTCGAAGTCCCCGGCGATATTCGACCCGCTGAAGCTGAGGGCGATAAACGGCGAATATATCCGCGCGATGAGCCCCGACGAATTCGCCCGCATCGCCGAGCCCTATATCCGCGAAACCTGCAAGGGCGATTTCGACATAAAAAAGATCGCCGCGCTTTTGCAGCCGAGAACCGAGGTCTTGACCGACATTCCCGCGCAGGTTGACTTTTTGGACGAGATGCCCGAGTACGATCTTTCTTTATATGAAAACAAGAAGATGAAAACCAACCGGGAGACCTCGCTCGAGGTGCTCGAAAAGGTGCTGCCGGCGCTCGAAAATATTACTGACTGGAATTTTGACGCGCTTCATGACGTTCTGTTTAATCTTATCGCCGAAATGGGTGTCAAAAACGGCTATCTGCTCTGGCCCGTCAGGGTTGCGATAACCGGCAAGCAGTTCACCCCCGGCGGCGCCGTCGAGGCTGCGGACATCATCGGCAAGGCCGAGACGCTCTCAAGAATGAAGCGCTCGATAGAGCTGCTCAGGCAGGGAGCGAACGCGTAAATCCCCGCCTCGCGCGCTGCGCGCAACGGGCTTTGCCAAACCTTTCGTTTCTTATTTTTTCCCAATTGGAGGGACAGGCGGCGCTCGGGGCTGTGTCGGCCCCGGCACTTACGGCGGCGCCGCCCTGCAAAGCCCTCTCGGCAAAGAGTATCGCCTCGTGCGCGCGCTGCGCGCAACGGGCTTTGCCAAACTTTCGTATAACTCGTTTCTATTTTCCCATATTGGAGGGATTCACTAAATGATAGAAGTCAAACACCTGGTAAAATCCTACGGTGACAAGCACGCGGTGGCCGACATAAGCTTTAAGGCCAACGACGGCGAGATCCTCGGGTTTTTGGGCCCTAACGGCGCCGGAAAATCGACCACGATGAACATTCTCACCGGCTACCTGTCCTCCACCTCGGGCGAGGCCTATATAAACGGCCACGACATTCTGGAAGACCCCATAGCCGCCAAGAAAGAGATAGGTTATCTTCCGGAATTTCCGCCCTTGTATCTTGACATGACGGTAAAGGAATATCTTTACTTCGTCTATGAGCTTCGGGGCTGCCGCCTGCCGAGGAACACCCACCTCAAAGAGATCTGCGAGCTTGTCAAGATAGACAACGTATACGACCGCCGCATAGGCAACCTTTCAAAGGGATACCGACAGCGCGTCGGACTGGCGCAGGCGCTTGTCGGCAACCCCAACGTGCTCATTCTCGACGAGCCCACCGTAGGCCTCGACCCCAAGCAGATAATCGAGATAAGAACCCTTATCAAAAAGCTGGGCAAGAATCACACCGTCATTCTTTCGTCGCACATTCTCAGCGAGGTGCAGGCGGTCTGCGACAGGATAGTCGTTATAAACCAGGGAAAGATAGTGGCCGACGACACCGCCGACAATCTTTCGCGCGAGCTTACAGCCGACCACAAGCTTATCGCCAGAATTGACGGCCCGAAGGACGAGGTTATAAAGGTCGTGCAGACCATTCCCGGCGTCGTCTCGGTAGTTGCGGATCTTCAGCGCGAAAGAGGCGTCTGGGAATACAACATCGAAGCCGTCGAGGGCACCGATATCCGCCGCGAGCTCAACCGCCGCTTAATGGCGCGAAACTGGTACATCTTAGGGCTTCGTTCGAGCGAGCTTTCTTTGGAGGACATCTTCTTAAAGCTCACTATGGGCGAAAGCGTCACGGAATTTTTGGCCGGCAAGGCCGACGATCTCGCCGAAAACTATGAGGAGGCGGAAAACAAATGAGTGCAATTTTAAAGCGGGAGACCCGCGCCTATTTCGATTCCCTTATAGGGTATATCTTTCTAACCGCTTTCTTTGCCGGCTCGGGGATTTTATTCAGCGTCTCAAGCCTGCAATACGGCTCGACCGACATGTCGGGAATGTACTCGGGGCTATTCTTCATGCTTTTGGTGCTGATACCAATTCTCACCATGCGCACGCTTTCTGAGGAAAAGCGCCAGAAAACCGATCAGCTTCTTCTCACCGCGCCGATAAGCCTTCCCGCGCTTGTAATGGGCAAATTCTTCGCCGCGATGATAATCTATTCAATCGGCGTCGCCATGACGCTCGTCTACGCCATAGTCGTCTCCTTCTTCGGGGCGGTAAGCTGGCTGACGGTTTTGGGAAACGTGGTGGGGCTTCTGCTTTTGGGCGCCGCGTATATAGCCGTCGGAATGCTGATATCCTCGCTGACGGAAAACCAGGTAATCGCCGCGATAGGCGGCTTTGCCTGCATGGTGGCGCTCTACCTTATAGGCTCCATAGCCTCAATAATCCCGGTTCAGTGGATATCGAGGATATTCTCCGAGCTTTCCTTCTCCGCAAGATACAGCCCCTTCACCTACGGCGTATTTGACTTTTCAAACGTGCTGTTCTTCATAAGCGCCGCGGTGATATTCCTGTTTCTGACCGTGCGCGTTTTGGAACGCCGCAGGTGGTCATAAAGGAGGCGCGAGGGCTATGAACATAAAAGAAAATTTCGGCAAAATGAATAAGCGCCGCTTAAAATACGGCTCCTTTGCCACTGCGCTGACGGTATTCGTCATTGCGGCAATAGTTTTGGTGAACATCGTCGCGACGATGCTCTTCGACCGCTTCCCGATAACGCTCGATCTCACCTCCGGCTCGATATACACCATCTCGGAGGAGACCGCCGGATATATCGAAAGCCTTGAGGTGCCGGTGTCCATAACCGTTATGGCCACCGAGGAGGAATACCGCTCGATAAGCGAGTTTACCGCGCAGACCGTCGAGCTACTCAAAAATTACTCCCAGCACAACGGCGGCATAAGCGTTAGCTATGTCGACAGGCTTTCAAACCCCGATTTTGTCGCGGCCTATAACGTCGAGCTGAACAACGGCGACATAGTCGTCGAGCCGGACGACGGCAAGCACGAAAGGGTTAAAATAGTCTCGCTGACCGACATCATCGTCGTGCCGGACGACTATTCCGCCACGCTTGCGCAGATGTCGCAGGTTTACGGCGCGCTGCGCACCCACCAGATGTTCAACTCCTACGGCTATATACGCTCCTCGAGCGCCGAGCAGGCCATCACCTCGGCGATAATGGCCGTCACCGACGCCAACCCCGTCACCGTGGCCGTTTTAAGCCGCGAGGGCGCCAACGAATCCGACGTCTCCGGCCTGACGATGCTTTTGGACAGAAACGGCTATCTTCTCACCGAGGTAAACATTTCGACCGAAGACCTTTCGGACGATATCGACCTTGTGATAATCCCCGCGCCGAAGGTGGACTATTCGGAGGAGGAGATAAGAAAGCTTGAAGTCTGGCTCGAGGGCGGGGGAATGCTTGAAAAGGATTTCATCTACGTCGCCTCCGTCGAGCAGACCGACACCCCCAACCTTGACGGCCTTCTTTACAAGTACGGCATGACCGTCGAGAAAAAGGTTATACACGAAACCGACACCCGCCGCTATTCCCAGTACGACACCTATACCTATCAGGACATCGTGGCCACCACCGAGGCATATTATAAGGACGTCACAAATCCCGAGCTGCCGCTCGTAGCCCCCGACGCGAGGCCGATAACCACAAGGTTCGGCAACGTCGATTCTACCTATGCCTGCGAGCCGGTCGTCTCCTCGGCGGCGTCGGCCTCCCTCGGCGAAATGGGCGAAGCGGAATGGGATCCCGAAAGCGTGACCGAGCGTGGCGTTTACAACACCGTAGTCGTGGGCAAGCAGGAAAAGATCAACCAGGACACCCATATTTCCACCTATACCTACGCCATAGTGTTCGGCTCGGACAAGATGCTGAACGCCTACCTCACCCAGAACGCTTCGTTCAACAACGGCTACTTCATAATTTCAATGCTCAACGAGATAACCGGCAAGTCCGAGGGGATAACCATCACCCCGAAGATCGTGAACACCGGCACCTTTGATATCACCGAGGCCCAGACCCGCACCCTCACCCTCGTCTTCGCGCTGGTGATACCCGTCGCGGTGCTCGCGGTCGGCACCTTTGTCTGGATAAGAAGGAGGCACAGATAAATGTCAAAACGCCTCAGGAACCTTCTTGTCATCGGGCTGTTTATCGTCAGCATGGCGATAGTCATTCTCGTTTTAATGCTCACCCAGCCCAAGGAAGAACCCGACGACAGCACGCCGACGGATTCGCAGGCGTTCGCGCTTTTGGGCCACGAGCGCGATGACATCGCCGAGATGACGATAACGAACGACAACGGCAGCTTCACCGTCCGCAACGGGGCGGAGGGCTTCATAATCGACGAGATATCGGAATTCCGTCAGAATTCCACCACACTCGGCGCGGCGGCAAACTGCGTGGCCGCCCTGACCGTGCAGACCCTTGCCGAGGAAAACGCGCAGGATCTTGAAAAATACGGCCTTGCCGACGGCTCGCCGAAGGCAAGCTGCGAGGTTAAGCTTCGCGACGGCAGCAGCTATACCGTCTACTACGGGATAGATTCGCCCGACGCCAACGCACGCTATGTCCGCCTTTCGGATTCGAGGGACGTCTACACCGTTTTGCTGAACAGCTCGAATTACTTCTACAACCGCAAGGAGGACTACGTAAGCCTTGTGATAACCGAGGAGCTTTCAAACAACAACACCGCGCCCACCCTCGATTATATGACCGTCACCCGAAAGGATCTCGACTACGAGATAAAATTCGAAGACGACACCAAGAACTATTCCGCCGACGAGATATCCATGGCTTCGTCGCAGGTAATGGTAGAGCCGGTGTTCGCATATCTTGATATAACCAACTCGAACGACATAATGTACGGCCTCTGGGGGCTTACGGCCTACGACATCGTCTGCCTGCACCCCACCGAGGAGGACTTTAAAAAGTACGGCCTTGCCGACCCGTTCTGCACCGTACACCTTGACGCCGAGCTGCAGGTATATCACCTTGATATCGGCGACGTCGCGCAGTACGTCCTTGACGACACCGGCGCCGAAACAAGCGAGCCCGCCCTCTATTATGTATATTTTGAAGGCATAGACATTATTTACACCGTCACAAAGGACGAGGTGCCCTATGTCGATTTCATGCCGCAGGATATCATCTCAAACATGATGACCTCGAACTACATCTATTCGCTCGACTATATCGACATCGACTACGACGACGCATTCTCCGATCCCCCGCGCCAAATTCACTATCTCTTTGAGATGGTGAGCAGCGTCGACGACAGGGAGATGACCGTCGGCACATTGGACGGCCGGCCGTTTGACTTCGAGACCTTCAAGATACTCTATCAGTTTATGCTCAAGTGTCCCAACGACGACATCTGCCTTGAAGATCCGCCGGAGGATCGCAAGATATGCGAGATAGTCTATCACTGCTACGACGGCGACCAGGACACGGTGGAATTTTACGACACCGGCGCAAACAGGGTGACGGTTAAGCTTAACGGTCACACTTCGTTCTCACAGCCAAAAAATTACCTCAACGTGCTGCTTCAGAATGTCGAGGCCTTCAAAAACGGCGCCTCGGCTGACGAGCTGCAGGAGATATGGTAAAACCGGCTTTCGGATAATATTTTATAACAGGGAGGAAGCAGCATGGCAGAACAGGATCATGTTTATTTGGAGTATAAGGGCAAGCGGCTTGTCAGATGCGGCAGCGAGCTTTATTACGGAAGCATGGGCGACCCGGAGGTCGTTTATATGCAGCTTTCCGGAAAAAGCGAGGTCGGCGGGATAAACGTCGCGACAAAGGTCAGGCTTTACCGTATGGTGACCGACGAAAGCGTTCCGGTCATGCAGCGGATCAAGAAGACCGCGGAAAAGCCGAATCTCTTCGAGGCATTAGACCTCGCCCACGCCTGGATAGGTTTTAAAAACTGATAAAAACTAAGCCGCCCGGAGCCGAAGCTTCGGGCGGTAATTTTTAGGAATTTACTGACGGTATTTATCCGGGATCTGTTGAAAGAACGGTTGAAAGTGTTGACAAATCCCGCAGTTTCGACGGAAATTTCCGGCCGAAAAGGGAAGTTTTCAACAGCGCCGCATTCGGCTGCAAAAAGTAATACGCAGGGTTTATTCCCCTAAGCAGGGGAAGTATTGACATATCCTCCGCGGTTTTATCACCCCAAGGTGACCTCTACTTCGTGTTCGCTGCCGGCGGGGAAGGTGGGCAGGACGTTCCCGGAAATTCTCACGCCGTCGCAGAGAATGCTCTTAACGCCCTTCGAGACGCCGTCGGGATTTTTTACGGATATATTATATCTCGCCCCGCGGAAAAGCCTTGAGGCCGTAAAGCCGCTCCAGTCGGAGGGTATGGAGGGATCGATTTTCAGGCCGTCCCAGTCGGGGATAAGCCCTAAGATAAACTGCGATATGGCGACGAAGTTCCAGGCGGCGGTGCCGGTGAGCCAGCTGTTTTTCGCCTCGCCGAAGCGCTCGGGCGGGGCCTCCTTTCCGGCGACCATCTGCGCGTAGACGTAAGGTTCGGTGCGGTGAATCTCCGAGATATCCTCGCAGTAGGAGGGGGCAATCTTCGACCAGTATTCAAAGGCCCTGTCGCCGTGGCCCAAAACCGCCTCGGCGCAGATTATCCATGCGTTGTTGTGGCAGAAGATGCCGGCGTTTTCCTTGAAGCCCTGAGGATAGGAGGAGATCTCGCCGTATTCTACGTAATAGCGGGTGTAGGCGGGATAGTTAAGGGCAAGGCCGCGCTCGCTGTTGAGATATTTGCGGACGCTTTCGAGCGCCCTTATGCCGGCGCCCTGCTTTTTGCCTATTCCGGCGAGGACGGCAAAGCCCTGCGGCTCGATGAATATTTTGCCCTCCTCGCATTCCGAGGAGCCTATCTTGCGGCCGAAGTCGTCGTAGGCGCGAAGGAACCATTCGCCGTCGTAGCCGTATTTCATGACGTTCTCCGCCATTTTTTCGACAGCGGCCCTCGCCTCGGCGGCCTCGTCGGGCAGGTTTTCGTGCTCACAGAGGGTTATGTATTCGGGGATAATGTAGCAGAACATCGCGGCGACCATGACGGTTTCGGCCACCTTGCCGTCTTTTGAAGTGGTAGTCTGGAAGCTCTCGCCCGATTCGGTGGAGAAGCAGTTTAGGTTGAGGCAGTCGTTCCAGTCGGCGCGCTGAATAAGCGGCAGCCCGTGTGGGCCGAGGGTGGTGGCGACGCGCTTATAGCTCATCTTAAGATGGTGCATCATGGACTGTGCGAGCGAAGGATCGTTGTCATAGGGGACTGATTCGCGGAGAATCGAGTAGTCTCCGGTCTCCTTGATATACTGCGCCACGGCAAGGATTATCCAAAGCGGGTCGTCTGAGAAGTTTCCGCCAACTTCGCCGTTTCCCTTTTTGGTGAGCGGCTGATACTGGTGATAGCAGGTGCCGTCCGGCATCTGGGTAGAGGCGAGGTCTATAAGCCTTTCGCGGGCGCGGTCGGGTGTCTGGTGCATGAAGCCTAAAAGGTCCTGGTTTGAATCCCTGAATCCCATGCCGCGGCCGATTCCGCTTTCGAAGTAGGAGGCCGAGCGGGACATGTTGAATGTGACCATGCACTGGTACTGATTCCAGATGTTCACCATGCGGTCGACCTTTTCGTCGGGAGTCTTCACGGTGTATCTCGAAAGCAGGCCGTCCCAATATTCTTTGAGCTCTGAAAGGGCGGCGTCTGCCTTTTCGGGGGTGCCGAAGCGCTCGATCATTTCGTGGGCGCGCTCTTTGCGTATGGTTCCGTCGGGATTGAATTTTTCGTCGGCGGGGTTTTCGACATATCCGAGGAGGAAGACGGCGTCGCGGGTTTCGCCCGGCTCAAGGGCAACTTCAAGCCGGTGAGAGGCTATCGGAGACCAGCCGTGCGCCACCGAATTGCGGGAGCGGTCTTCAAAGACGGCGTCGGGGCGGTCGAAGCCGTTGTAGAGCCCCAAAAACGCCTCGCGGTCGGTGTCGAAGCCGGATATCGGCTCGGAGCAGTGGTAGAATGCATAGTGATCGCGGCGCTCGCGGTATTCCGTCTTGTGGTATACGGTTCCGCCCTCGATCTCGACCTCGCCGGTGTTGAAATTGCGCTGGAAGTTAGTCGAGTCGTCGTTCGCGTCCCAAAGGCACCACTCGACGAAGCTGTAAACGGTGAACACTTTTTTCTCGGAGGAGGTGTTTTTAAGGCGGAGCCTGTGCACCTCGCCCGCGCAGCCCACCGGCACGAAGAAGGTGAGCTCGGCGCATATTCCGCCACGCTCGCCGGATATCACGGTATAGCCCATGCCGTGGCGGCAGGAATAGCGCTCGAGATCGCGCTTTACCGGCGCCCAAGAGGGCGACCAGACGCTTGAGCCGTCGTTTATGTAAAAATAGCGGCCGCCCATGTCTACGGGCACGTTGTTATAGCGGTAACGGGTGATCCTGCGAAGGCGGGCGTCGCGGTAGAAGCAGTAGCCGCCGGCGGTGTTTGATATCAGGCCGAAGAAGCCCTCGGTGCCGAGATAGTTTATCCAGGGATAGGGCGTTTTGGGAGTGTCGATGACGTATTCCTTGTTTTTATCGTCAAAATGTCCGAATTTCATGGCAAGCCTCCTGAAAATAAAATTCTCCGCAATTATTATACTACAGAATTGACCGATTGTAAATAAAAATTTTAAATTTTATTATGCGAATAAAAAGAGGATCGCGCGGCAAAACTAATTGCGACCGATTATGAATCGGCCCAAGACAGCATTAACCTTAAAATACGGGATCCTGATGAAAGGACGGTCTAAAAAACCATGAAAATACTTGACAGAATCGCGCTGTTTCTCCTTATCGTGGGCGGCGTAAACTGGGGACTTGTTGGTATCTTCAAGTTCGACCTTGTTGCGTGGCTGTTCGGCGGCTCCGCCGGACTGATTTCGAGGATAATATATACGCTTGTCGCCCTCTGCGCGATATGGTGCATATCTCTTTATTTCAGAAATTCAAGGTTGACGGAGGAGTAACCGACCGGCCCGCCGCCGTAAAATCCGGGAAGACTTTCCCGGATTTTACTTTAAAAGAGGGCTTGCCTCAGTTCCGATATCTGACGCGGGAGTGTCCATTCCGCAAGCATTATTAGAAATATTTAATATGTCGCCGCAGGCGACACCTTGAAATTCTATCTTCTAATTTCTAACTTCTATCTTCTTGATGTGGCCTGATGGCCACATCTATCTGACGCAATGCTATTGCAATTTTTCCCGAAATGTAGTATACTGTTTACAGAAAACAGCCGGGGCCGCCCGGCAAGGAGGTTTATTATGAATATCACAAAGGACAGCATCATCGGCGAGGTATTAGACCTCGATTTCGGCTGCGCGCCGCTCTTCCTTGAAATGGGCATGCACTGCCTCGGGTGCCCTTCTGCCCGGGGAGAGACCATTGCCGAGGCCTGCGCAGTCCACGGAAGCGATCCCGACGAGCTTGTCAAAAAGCTCCGCGAATATTTCGGCCAGCATGACGCCTGACAGGCGGCTTTTGCGCTGCTCGGAATTTATCCGAAACGGGGGAGTTCTTCTTGACATCGGCACCGACCACGCCATGCTGCCCTGCTATGCCGTAGAAAGCGGCAGGGTAAGCGGCGCCGTCGCCGCGGATATCGCCGAGGGGCCCCTTGCCGCTGCACGCAGAAACGTCGGGAACCGCGGCCTTTCGGACAGGATATCCCTTTACCTCTCCGACGGCTTTTTAAATATTCCTGCCGCCGAGCTTGAGCGTGTGACCGACGTCGTAATAGCGGGAATGGGCGGCGAGATGATCGCAAAAATTCTTGAAGACGCCGGGGATATCCCGAAAAAGATGAATCTTATATTGCAGCCGAACACCCGCGCCGAGGCCCTGAGAAAATATCTCGCCGAAAAGGGCTATGAGATTTTGGGCGAGCGCGCTGTGCGCGACGGCGGTTTTGTCTATGCCGTGATGAATGCGCGATACGTCGGCGGGCGCAGAAGCCTTAGCGACCTTGAAAGCCTTGTCGGCAGGATCGACCCCGCAGACAGCGAGGGCCGGCAATACATAATTTTGGCGGCAAAAAGGCTTAGGGCCGCCGCCGAGGGAAAGAGCAGGTCAAAATCGCCCGAGGCCGCGGAATCGGCGGCGCAGCTTTTTGGGCTGGCAGGGCGGCTTGAAGATTTGGCCGAAAATATCACCGAACGGAGCTGACATAAAATGTCCGAAAAAGCCGGATTTATAGTTATAGAGGGGCTTGACGGCTCGGGAAAGGGCACTCAGACCGCCATGCTTATGCGCGCCCTCTCCGAGAGGGGGATTGCCGCGCATCTCACCGCCGAGCCTACGCAGTATTCCACCGGCGGGCTTATCCGCGACGCTCTGGCGGGGCTGACAAAAAGATCGCCCGCCGAGCTCGCCGCGCTTTTTACCGCCGACCGCGCCGCCCACTGCCAAAATCCCAAGGACGGCATTGCCGCGCTGCTCGAAAGAGGCATCAACGTCATCTGCGACAGATATTATTACTCCACCTTCGCCTATCAGGGGGTGGACACCGACTTAAAATGGCTCATGGCCTCAAATCTCGACTGCCCGGCGATTTTAAAGCCGAATCTCTGCGTGTTTTTGGACGTTGACCCCGACGAGGCCGACCGCAGGATAGCGGCCGGGCGGGCTTCGAGGGAGATTTACGAATCGCCAGAGGCGATAAGACGGACGAGGAAAAAATATTTCGAAATTTTCGGAATACTTTCGCCCGAGCACAGTATAAAGATAATTGACGCCGTGCGCAGCCCCGAGGAGGTCTTCAAAGACCTTCTTGAAGCGGTGCTCGGGGCGGTAAAATAGAGAACAACCGAATCGGAGAGTGTTAAATGATTCACTGGCTCACATCAACGACTGTAGGGCGGCTCGCCGCCACGTTTATAATTTCAATGCTCCCGGTGGTAGAGCTCCGCGGGGGGATACCCTACGGGGTGGGCTTCGGGCTTAAGCCGCTCGAGGCGTTTTTCGCTGCGTTTTTGGGAAATCTCTTCCCGATACCCTTTGTGCTGCTCCTCTTTAACGGCATACTCGAAAATATGAAGGGCTGCCGGGGGATAGTCGGCAAGGCGGCGGGATTTTTGGAGCGCAAGGCCTATAAAAATCAGAAGACGATAGAAAAATACAAGGAGCTGGGGCTCATCATCTTGGTGGCGATACCCCTTCCCGGCACAGGCGCCTGGACCGGCGCGCTTGTCGCCACGGTTCTGGGGATCGAGCGCAAGAAGGCTTTTTTGTGCATCGTCATAGGGGTGACTATCGCCGGGGCGATAATGATGGCGATAAGCTACGGCGTCGCCGGGCTTTTCGGCTGACGGGCAAAGGAGATTTTATGCACAGGGTATATGTTTCCACCGGGGCGTTTATCGGCCGCCCTAACGGCCGTGATTTTAAGCTGATCCCCGAGATTGCGCCGAAAATTTCCTGCGACGGCTTCGAGCTTATGTTTTATGCCGACTGGTACGGACGCGAGGAGGAAATCGCCGAATTTCTGAACGGCTATGACCTTTTGAGCTTCCCGAGGCTTCACGTTGAAAAGACGGTCGGCGAGCTTTTGTCGCAAGAGCGCTTTGAGGAGGCGTATAAAAATTTCTCGGCAAACTGCCGGGTCGCAAAAGCCGTCGGCGCGAGGCTGCTTATAATGCATCTTTGGAACGGCCCCATTTCGGACAGCAACATAGAGGCGAATTTTTCGGCGTATCCGAGGCTTGAAGAAATTGCAGGGCGGTTCGGACTCACGCTCACCGTTGAAAACGTCGTCGCGCATTATTCGGCGCCGCTTAAGCTTTTGAACCGCTTAATGTCGGAATGCCCGCAGGCGAAATTTACATACGACACCAAAATGGCGGAATTCGACCGCGAAAACGAGGTTGCCTTTTCGCCCGAAAACGTCGGCCTCTGGCGAAATGTCAGGCATCTTCACATAAACGACCGCTCCGGCGAGCGGCGGGACTGGTCGTCGCTGAGGGCGCTGAACATCGGCGAGGGCACGGTGGATTTCGACGCTTTTTTCGACGGCCTGCGCTCGGTGGGCTATTCGGGGGATTTCACCGTTGAGGCGAACGCCTTCGGCCCGCAGGGAGAGCTGCGGCTCGATAAGCTCAACGCCTGCGTTTCGGATCTCAGGCGGCTGATAGCGAAGCGTCTTCAGATAGCGGAGTATCTTTGCCCGCCGGGGGACAGGTAGATTTTTTTCGGAGCGTCGCCGCGGCGGCGCTTTTTTTGCCTGTCTCACCCCCTGCCCCCTCTCCCTCGCGGAGGGAGAGGGGGTTCCACCCCGTCACCCGGCCGTTCACCTTGCGGCGAACGGCGCGACCCCTCCCCTCAAGGGGAGGGGTGTGTTCCCAAAGGCATGCTGCAAAACCGTCGTTGGGTTTGGCACTTTCGGTGCGGTGCTTTTCGAAAGCGCGAAGCCAATGCTTTGTGCTTCTGCAACGCATCGGTTTAGCCGATGAATGAGCCGGTGCGATAAGCGCCGAAGTCCGAACGTCAGCGAGGCAAACCAAGGTTTTGCCCGACGGTTTTTTTCTTTTCCAAAACTTAATTTGACATTTCGGGAAAAATAGGTTATACTATAAGGGAGTATAATTCTGCAACGAAAGGATTGTTCAAAATGGGTCTTATCGATAAAATTTTCGGTACCTACAGCGACCGCGAGCTCAAGCGGATCGAACCTATAAAAAACAAAGTCCTCAGCCTTGAGGAAAAGTATAAGGCGATGTCGGATCAGGAGCTTAGAGAGCAGACCGATATCTTCAAAAAGCGCCTCGCCGACGGCGAGACCCTCGACGACATCATGCCGGAGGCGCTGGCCGTCTGCCGCGAGGCCGGCGACAGAGTTTTAGGCAAGCGCGCCTTCCCCGTTCAGATCGTCGGCGCAATAGTGCTGCACCAGGGGCGCATAGCCGAAATGAAGACCGGCGAGGGCAAAACCCTCACCGCCTGCCTCGCCTCCTACCTCAACGGCCTCTCCGGCGAGGGCGTTCACGTCGTCACCGTAAACGATTACCTTGCAAAATTCCAGTCTGAGGAGATGGGCAGGGTATACCGCTTCCTCGGGCTGTCGATAGGCGTTATTTTACACTCAAAGACCAACTCGGAGCGCCGCGAGGCCTATAACTGCGACATCACCTACGGCACCAACAACGAATTCGGCTTCGACTACCTCCGCGACAACCGCGTGATTTACAAAAAAGACCGCGTTCAGCGCGGGCATGCGTTCGCCATCGTCGACGAGGTCGACTCGATACTTATAGACGAGGCGAGAACGCCGCTCATCATTTCGGGGCAGGGAGAACAGGCTTCCGATCTGTATCAGAAAGCGGACAGATTCGCAAAGGGTCTCAAAAAGGTCGTCACCGTTGAGACGGAAAACAAGCAGGACACCGACGTGATCTACGACGGCGACTATATCGTCGACGAAAAGGCGGGCACCGCAACGCTGACAAAACGGGGCGTTGAAAAGGCCGAGCAGGCGTTCGGGGTTGAAAACCTGACCGACGCCGAAAACGTCACCCTTTTGCACCACATAAACCAGGCGATCATGGCGAACGGCGTCAAAAAGCGGGATATCGACTATGTCGTCAAGGACGGCGAGGTAATCATCGTAGACGAATTCACCGGCCGCCTTATGTACGGCCGCCGCTTCAACAACGGCCTCCACCAGGCGATCGAGGCCAAGGAGGGCGTCAAGGTCGGCAACGAGTCGAAGACAATTGCGACGATAACCTTCCAGAACTATTTCCGCCTCTATAAAAAGCTCTCCGGCATGACCGGCACCGCCGCCACCGAAGAGAACGAGTTCCGCGAAATTTACAAGTTAGACGTAATCGTCGTGCCCACCAACATGCCGATGATACGCATAGACCACCCCGACGTCGTCTACAAGACCGAGCAGGCGAAATTCAACGCCGTCATCGACGAGATTGTCAGATGCCATTCAAAGGGCCAGCCGGTGCTTGTCGGCACGGTGTCGATTGAAAAATCCGAGCGGTTATCAAAGATGCTCACCCGCCGGGGGATAAAGCACGAGGTTCTGAACGCCAAATATCACGAGCGCGAAGCGCAGATAGTCGCCCAGGCCGGACAGTACGGCGCGGTGACTATAGCCACCAACATGGCGGGCCGCGGCACCGACATCATGCTCGGAGGCAACGCGGAATTTCTTGCAAAGGCCGAGCTTGCAAAGCAGGGCTGCGACGAGGAGCAGATCTACGACTACACCGGCTTCTCGGAGACCGACGACCCCGAAATCATTGCGGGCAGGGAAAGATACCGCGAAATTCTCGCCGGCTTCGCCGAGGGAATAAAGGAACAGGCCCTAAAGGTCAAGGAGGCGGGCGGACTGTTCATCATAGGCACCGAGAGGCACGAATCCCGCAGAATCGACAACCAGCTGCGCGGACGTTCCGGCCGTCAGGGCGACGAGGGCGAATCGAGATTCTATCTCTCGCTTGAGGACGACCTGATGAGGCTCTTCGGCGGCGATAGGATCACCGCGATGATGAACACCATGAGCATACCCGAGGATATGCCCATCGAATCGAGAATGCTTTCAAACGTAATAGAATCCTCCCAGAGAAAGGTCGAGGGCCGCAACTTCAACATAAGAAAGAACGTTCTCAATTACGACGACGTAATGAACGCCCAGCGCGAGATAATCTACAGCCAGCGCGCGATGGTTTTGGACGGCGAGGATATCCACGAGCGGATCATAAAGATGATACGAGATTTCGTCTCGGACAGCGTGGAGGCATATCTTGCAGGCGACGAGCCGGAAAACTGGAATCTTGTCGGCTTAAAGGATCATTTTGCCGGCCTGTTCACGATAGCGAACGATTTCAACTTCACCCCGCAGCAGCTTGACGGGCTCTCCAAAAAATCGCTCTGCGACGAGATAACCGAGGCCGCGCTTGCGCGCTATTCCGAAAAGGAGGCCGAGCTCACGCCCGAGATTTTAAGAGAGGCCGAAAGGGTCATACTCTTGCAGGTTGTCGACGCCAAATGGGAGCAGCATATCGACGACATGGACGAGCTCAAAAAGGGCATGGGTCTCAGATCCTACGCCAGCCACGATCCCGTTGTAGTTTACCGCGTCGAGGGCTTCGAGATGTTCGACGCCATGGTGGCATCAATCTGCGAGGACACCCTGAGAATGCTCTATAACGTGCACCTCAGAAAGGGCGCGCCGCCGGAGCGCAAGCAGCCCACCCCCGCCATGGACACCGGCTCGGACGGCACGGTTTCGGCGACGAGGACGGTTTCAAAGAAAAAACCGGGCAGAAACGATCCCTGCCCCTGCGGCAGCGGCCTGAAATATAAAAAGTGCTGCGGCCGAAACGACTGACAACGCGAATATCACGGAATTAAAAGGCAATATAATTTTTCAGCTATTAAAAGGAGGAGAAAAATCATGGCGAACTACAAAACAGCTTTTGGCCCGGCGGACATACTTCTGCCACGCGAATCGGATCTGACAAAATGGGCGGTCGTCGCATGCGACCAGCACACCTCCGAGCCGGAATATTGGCTCGGGACGGAGAAAACGGTCGGGGATTCCCCCTCGGCGCTTCGCCTCATTCTCCCCGAAGCATACCTTGGCGCCAAGGATATCCGCGAAAGAGAGGATAAAATCCATAAAACCATGGAGGAGTACCTTTCGGCCGGAATTTTCAAGGAATATAAGAACGCAATGGTATATGTCGAGCGCACCCTTGCGGACGGCAGGGTGAGAAAGGGCATTGTCGGCGCCATAGACCTTGAGGAATACGACTACGCGCCGGGGAGCAATTCCCAGGTGAGGGCCACTGAGGCAACCGTTGCTTCAAGAATTCCGCCCCGCGTAGAGATTCGCGACGGCGCCCCGCTCGAGCTTTCCCACGTCATGCTTCTTATAGACGACCCCGGCTTCACCGTCATAGAGCCTATAGCCGATGTTGACGCCCCGATAATATACGACTTCGATTTGATGCAGAGCGGCGGACATATCCGCGGCAGGCTTTTGGACGGCGAGGCGATAGCAAAGGTGGACGGCGCTCTCGGCAAACTTCGGGAAAAATGCCCCCTCACCTTCGCGGTCGGCGACGGCAACCATTCTCTCGCGGCGGCAAAGGCATATTACGAAAAGCTCAAGAAGGAAAACCCCGGGGCCGACATGTCGGCTCACCCGGCGAGATACGCCCTCTGCGAGATAGTCAATCTTCACAGCGAAGCCCTCACCTTTGAGGCGATACACCGCTTCGTCAAGGTCGACGACCCTTACAGGCTGGTGTTCGAGATGTCTTTGGATCTCGGCCTCAGCGGCCTGCCTTCGGAGCAGCGGGTTAAGATCCACAGAAACTATATCATAAGAGACCTCTGCATACATAATCCGCAGTCGAAGCTTGCCGTCGGCAGCGTTCAGGCATTTTTAGACGGCTTTATTGAAAGAAACGGCGGCGAGATAGACTATATCCACGGAAACGACGTTATAAGAAGGCTCGCTTCCGAGCAGGGCACCATAGGCTTTGAATTTGAGCCTATTAAAAAAGAGGAACTCTTCGGCGCGGTGATCGCCGACGGCGCGCTTCCGAGAAAGACCTTTTCTATGGGCGAGGCAGAGGATAAGCGCTATTACCTGGAAGCCAGGCGGATAAGATAAAAAATACATATCGGGGAGAGATTCATAAGAATGAGAAAAATTTATGTGATTTTCTCATCGACAGACCTTAAAATCGGCAGAATGATAAGGTTTGTCACCCAAAACAGCTATAACCACTGCTCGGTGTCGCTTCGCAAGGACATGTCCGAGTTTTACAGCTTTTCGCGGCTTTACCTGTCAAACCCGCTGATAGCGGGGTTTGCGGTGGAATCGCCGATGAGATATACTTTAAGCAGCCGCACGGGCGTAAAGATAGTCGAGGTTCCCGTGCCGGAGACAAAATTCAGGGCGGTCGAAAGAATGATAGCCGAAATGTCCCGCCGCAGCGAGGAATACGTCTATAATTACTTTTCGGCGGCGGCCTATCTTTTCGGCGCGCACTTTCAGCGTGACAACGCCTATACCTGCGCCGAGTTTACAAACAACGTCTTAAAGACCGCCGGCATAGAAATGCCCAAGGCCGCCAACATCGAACAGATGGAGGGCGCCCTAAAGGACTACCCCACTTGGGAGGGCAGGGCTGTCGACTGCTTTTCCGGCCTGGAGGGCTCGTGGGGCGGCGACAGATATCTTGAGCACATAGGAAAAAGGCGTTCCTGCGTTCAGATAGCCAAAAGGCTGATGATGCTGATGCTCGGCCACGCCTGAGGAAAAGCCCATGTATAAGCTTGTTTTATTCGATCTTGACGGCACCCTGACGGAATCCGCCCCGGGGATTTTAAATTCCGTAAAATACGCCCTCAGGCATTACGGAGCGAAGATCCCGCCCGAGAGCGAGCTTTTGAAATTCGTCGGCCCGCCGCTTATAGAATCCTTTGAAAAAATAATCGGCTGGCCCACGGAAAGGGCCACGGAGGCCGTAGACGTCTACCGCGAATATTTTGCCGAAAAGGGGCTGTTTGAAAACAGCGTCTATCCCGGCGTGCCGGAGCTTTTAAAGAGGCTTAAGGACGGCGGCCTGCGGCTCGGCGTGGCCACATCGAAGCCCCAGCCTTTTTGCGAGAGGATACTTGCGCATTTCAGGCTTGACGGATACTTTGAGGTCGTCAGGGGGATCCCTCTTGACGGCGAGGGCATGACGAAGTCCGAGGTGATAGCCGAGGCGCTTTCGGAGGCGAAGGCAAGCTCCTCCGAGACCGTTATGGTGGGAGACCGCGAGCACGACGTTTTGGGCGCCAAAGAAAACGGGATCGGCTGCATAGGCGTGCTTTACGGCTACGGCAGCCGTGCCGAGCTTGAGAGGGCCGGCGCCGCGGCACTCTGCGAGACCGCCGCCGATGTCGCGGACATAATTTTAGGATAAAAATTCCCTCCTTTAGGGCAGGACTCATAAAACAGCATAAGATTGTTTTCGGGAAACGGCGTAGCTTGCGGGCTATGCCGTTTCTCCGTTTTGCAGGCTTTCCAGTAAAGACATGGGGAGTATTCCCACAAGGTCATAGGAAATGTCAATCTGCTGCTCCCTATGCCCGCTTGACTTGTCCGGCGTATGGACATATACCGCCTTTACCATATCGTTCAACACGGCGGGCGTCAGCTCGTCCAAGTCAAGATATTTCTTTACCTTGCTGATAAACCTGTCAATGTTCTCTGCCTGTTCTTCCTGTTCGTTGATTTCCTTGTCCAATCGCAACAGCTTTTCCCGCAGTTCTTCCTGCTCCTGTTCGTAGCTGTCAGAGAGCATTTGAAACCTGCTGTCAGATAGTTTCCCGCTGGCGTTGTCCTCGTAAATACGCTTAAATAATCGGTCAAGTTCCTCTATCCGGCGTTCTGCCTGTACCTGTTGCCGTTTCTTCGCCGCCAGTTCCTTTTTCGCTTCGGCTTTTTGTTTTGCGCCCATAGCTTTACGGAATTGTTCTTCATGGTTGGCGGCACAGGCAAACGTCAGTCTCATGTGAGCGAGTACGCCCTGCTCCAGAACGACGGCGCGGATAAAGTGCGTTCCGCAGACTTCTTTCCCTTTGAGCCTTGAAGTGGAGCAGACAAAATGATCTTGTCTTGCTTCAAAGTTCTTGCCTGTGCAGTAATACAACTTTTCGCCGCAGTCGGCACAGCGGACAATACCGGAAAACATATTTGTCTTTCCTGTCCGCGTCGGACGGCGTTTGTTCTTCCGTAACTCCTGCACACGCTCCCATGTATCGGCATCAACGACCGCTTCATGGGTATTCTCAAATACATGCTGCTTTTCCACTGGATTGTAAAGCGTCTTTTTGTTTTTGTAGGACTGCCGACAGGTCTTGAAGTTCACCGTATGCCCCCGATACTCCGGGCGTTCTAAAATGTCTGCCACGGTGTCACCTGTCCAGTTATAGGGATTATCCGGCGGGGCATTTCTCGCCGTTCTGCCCGTCTGCCGAAAATGGATAGTCGGCGTTATGACCTTTTCCTCTTTCAGAATACGGGCGATCTGCGTCGGCCCGTAACCCTCTAAGCATAAGCGGAAAATCCGGCGTACCACTTCGGCGGCTTCCTCGTCCACAATCCAACGCTTTTTGTTGTCCGGGTCTTTCATGTAGCCATAGGGCGGGTTGGTACAGAGGTGTTCCCCGGCTTCGCCTTTGGACTTCATCACGGCGCGGATTTTCTTGCTTGTATCGCGGCAATACCATTCGTTGATGATGTTAAGAAACGGGGTAAAGTCATTCTCCTGCTGGGTCGCGCTGTCCACGCCGTTGCTGATCGCGATAAACCGCACACCCTTTTCGGGAAAGAGAACGTCTGTATAAAGACCCACCCGCAGATAATCACGTCCAAGACGCGACATATCCTTAACAATCAAGGTCGCCACTTCGCCGTTTTCGATTTTCTCCACCAGTTCCGTCCAAGAGGGGCGGTCGAAATTTGCCCCGGAATACCCGTCGTCCACGAAAAACGCGGTGTTTGAGAAATGGTTTTCCTTTGCGTATTTACTTAAAATCGCCTTTTGAGACGAGATTTGTCAAGGGGTTTTATGCGAAAAAGTACGATTTCATAAAAAAGACATACAAACACACATCAAACAACATTGCGATAACAGTAGGACTTAATATGTGATCATAAATTGCTTCTTGAAAGGTTGTCACGATAGATTATTCACGATATCCCGCAGTTCAAGAAAACGAGTTTCCTGATTCAAAGCTTGAATTTCATTTTGGGATAATTTGTAGAGTAACTTCTGTTTTATGATTTCCTTTGGTAATGATGTAATCAATTCAGTTTCCCTTACGATAGGTGATTTGATGTTGCTGCGATGTAAAACATTTTCTCCTGTATTTGTGTTGTAAAGATCAATATAATACATAACAGATTTTTCTACAGCGCTCATTGCCTTTGATGTTTCTCCGGTTGCAAGATATGCTTCTGCCAATAACAAATAACAATCTCCCGAATCAAAATCATGGTACGAAAGGGGGATTTCGTCCTTGAATATTACACTCATAAATTCGAAAAATGTTTCGTATACAGTAATGGCATCCGCATATTTCCCGTCGTTGTAGTATGCTTTTCCAAGTCGTGCAATATCATTTTCAAGTGCCTGCAGCGTATAGTCAATATTGGAGCACAGATATGTTGCGGCTCTTTTGTAATTATTCATATATTCATTAATGATTGCCATATTTGAATACAAGGTTAAATCGGCACGAGGCGGAAAATTTCTTGCTTCGTTTGAGGCCAGATCGAATTTCTGCTGACTGCAATATAAAAATACTAATACCTGACGCGCAGATAATATATCTGTGATATTTTTCGAATTTGCTATAACGAAATTTGCCTGACGAATTGTTTCAGAGGCGATTTCTTTTGCTCGTTCTTTGGCATAGATCCATCCGTTTTCCGGCAAAGAAAGCGAAATTCCGAGATTCATACAATTGATCATAATTATCAAGTTGTTAGGATATTTCTTCAGCCCATCAAGCAAAATATCATACGCGTTTAAGTACGTTTCGATCTCACCGTATTTTTCTATGCTGCCCGCATGCTGAACAATTTTCCAAGCTTCTTCATTTTCTGTCGTGTCGGCAATGCCAAACAGCACATCTGTACTAACTCCAAATATTGATGCGAGCGGAACAACCTGAGAAATGTCTGGCATTCCCGTATCATTTTCCCATTTTGAAACAGCTTGATAGGTAACACCAAGCCGTTCAGCAAGTTCTTCCTGTGTAAAACCGTTATTTTTACGTAGATCTTTGATGATCTGTCCCATTGATAATGACATGATATGACCTCCAGATAGAATATATCGGTACCGTGATTATATTGTAACACATACATTGGAGAATAAGAAGCGACTTAAAAACGAACCGTTCTCAACTTTGCGTTGAGTTTATTATATCACATATTTGTGAATAATTCGTTCCATCCAGTTATTATAATTGAAAAACAACCGCCGAGAGCAACCATTACGCTTACTCTCAGCGGTAATTGTTATTTTAGAACAACATAAGTTGTAGGCATTTCAAGAGGATGCCAAACGGTACTCAAAAATTGTCTTTCAATGAGAATCGTAGCGGGAATACATACTGCATTTACAAACTTGTCCATGGCGGCAATTCCTGCAACTTGGTCTTGCAAATGTTTGGGTGTATGCGAACTTAAAATTGTTGCAACAGTTTTATCCATTTCTCGCACAATCGATACAAGTTCAGCGGATATAAATTCCTTCACATTATTGATAACTGTCAGGTATTGTTCTACTGTGTAAACCGGAACGGTTGCTCTATATGTTTCGTTCTCCTTGATAACATATCCCCTTTTTATCATTTCCGCAACGGCTTCAAGATCATATTCGCTTAGTGACATTTTTTCGCCATGGCAAATATCACAGAAAATATTGATATAGCGTTCGTTTCCGTAAAAATCGTGATGGTCGCCCTTTCCCTTGGGTACTGTCAAGTATTTTTCGCAAATTCCCATAGAATGAAGTAAAATTTTTGGATTATCACCCTCGGCATGCCGAGG
>CANQPB010000026.1 GCA_947625615.1 uncultured Clostridia bacterium
ATTAAAACGCAAACACGCGTCTTTAAGTTTGTTAAACGGGTTTCCCCCATTTGCCACGCAAGGCGAGGCAAATAAAAATCTGTTTTTATCACATTTGACAATTTGTAGGAAATTTCGGCAAAGCCGGTGTTTGCGTTAGCAAACCCGAGGCAGGCGACGCGATTAAAACTCTTTAAGCACGAGCAGTCTATCGTTTTTGACTGCGAAGTGCGAAAAGCAAGTTTTAACGCTTCGCGAGATGCCGAGGCGGCTTTGCAGCGCAACGCATAACTAAAGTGCGATTTTGCAGATTTCTTTCGCGTTGCGCTGAGCAGAGCCCGCTCCGGCTAATGCGAAGCGAAGCGCAGGACGGGGAGAAAAAACTGTCCGGTGGACAGTTTTTTCGCGGGGAGACCCTCGCCGGGGGGCTCCCCGGCGAGGCGCCTTGGGCGCCTCGCAGTTCGGAAAAGGGCACGGGGAAAACCCTGCAGGGGTTGTCCTCGCTTTGCCGACCATGGCGAGGCAAATAAAAACGCCCCTTTGAAAAGACGTCCCCTTAATGCGCACCTCATCTTAATAACCAATCGGGAGGCCCCTATAAGGAAGCCTCCCTTAAAATTGCACGAAAATCCCCGCTGTTTTGGCAGCGGGGGTTTCCGTATAGAAGAGTATTGGTATGTAATCTGCAAATCTTAACTGTCTAAAAGATCCGTCGGATTATTTCTTCTTCTTGCTGAGAACTACGCCGACAACGGCGACGATCACGATGACTACTACTACAACGATGCCGATGATGAGGCCGGTGTTTCCACCCTCGGAAGAGGAGGAGCCGGATTCTTCAGCGGGAGCAGTGTCTTCGGAGGGAGCTTCCTCGGGAGCGGGCTCTTCGGGAGCGGCAGCCGCGACGGCGGCGTCATAGATGCCCTGGATCTCGTCGACAGAAGCCTGGAGGGTGTCGCAGTAAGCATAGGCAGCGCCGTCGATGTAACCGGCGTTCTCGGAATCCTTGCGGGCGCGGTTGGCGGCCTTCTGGGCATCGTCCAAAGCGGCCTCAAGCTCCTCAACGGTAACGCCTTCCTTCTTGGCGGTCTCAAGAGCGGTGTTTACACGGGTGGTGTATTCGGCAAGGGACTCGTCGATGAAGGTCTGCTCGAGCTCGGCAAGCGAGGTCTCGAAAGCGTTGATGTCATCAAGGGTGAGAAGTTCGATCTGATCGTAGTTTACGGTGACGTTGATATCGGTGACGTTTGCAAGCCAAGTGCAGGCGCCCTGAATGTCAAGGCCGAGCTGCTCGGAAGCGGGGCCGATGAGGTCGATGGTGGAGGCGGTGCCGGAGGTGTAGGAACCCTCGGACTTAGCAGTCCACTTGGTGACGATCTCGCCGCCGGGGACGACTACGTCGTTGTAGCCGTTGGCCTTAACGGTGATGTCGCTGTAGGTGAATTTATAACGGGCGGAATCGCCGACGGTGCCGGAATCCTTGTAGGAGCCGTCGTCGTTCTTGATGGAGGGCTCAAGGTAGCCGTTGTCGCCGATCTGTACGGCGAAGATAGGAAGACTCGTCCAGTCGGCGGTCTCTTCTGCAGTGTATTCATATACGGGCGGGAAGAGATTGGTGATGCCTTCGGGAGTGACCGAGTTGCCGAGAGTGCAGGCGGAGCCGGAGCCTACGCCGTGCCAGCCCCATGATACCTTATCCTGGGTGTAAGCCTGGACGAAGATCTGGGCGTCGCGGAGTTCCTTGTAGTTCTTGATGGTGAGTTCGGCAGGCTCCTCAACGGGGTCTACACGGGTGTTTTCGAACTCGCCGGCGAGCTGCAAAGTCCACCAGCCGTCATAGGCGGTGTCCTGACGGGTGTTTCTCTGATAGGCGAGGTCGCCGTCGGTGTGGCCTTCGATATGTACGGTGGCTTCACGTTTGCCTTCAGCGGCGGAGTTGATCTGCAGAACCATCTGGATCTGGTTGTCCAAAACGTCGGTGATCGGAACCTTGACCTCGACGTCGTAGCCGGTGTCGGTCATGGCGGTGGCAAATTCGGTGCCCAAGGTGGCGGGAAGACCGGAATCGGCGTCAACGGTGCCGTCGTAGTGGATTCTCCACTGGGTCTTCGCGTTGTCGGCCATGAAGAATACCTCAACGGAATCCTGCTCGTAGTTGTTGACAGAGGAGTTGTCGATATCGGTGTCGGCTACGCTGATGAAGACGTAAACGCCGTCGGCGTCGTTGATGATGTAGCCGAGAGCCTTAGGTGTGTCGAGGACAGCGCCGCCGCCGTTATCCTTGCCGCACTGATTGAACTTCAGTTCGGTGGCCGCGGAATAGGCGTCGTCCTTTACGCCGTCGATGACGGCAGTACCTTCGGCAGAGTTTACAGTCAGCTCAGCGGTATTCGCGCTGATGACAGGAGTCATTGCGAAAACAGAGGCAAGCAGCGTCGCAACGACTAATAGTGCTAAAAGTCTTTTCATGAGTTTTTACCTCCAATAAAATTTGGTAGTAATATTATAGCATTTTCAACTTGAGGTTTCAATCAGCACATTAACCAAAAGTTGAGCGAGTTTTTGCACATATTGATAAAAACGCCATTTAAATAACGGGGGCGAATCGTTAAAATTACACATATGCCCCGGCGGGATCTCTCAGACCGGCCTTGCCTCGCAGCCGTCAAGGAGTTCTTCAAAGCGGGCGCGGGAGCAGAACGCAGTGCCCTCAAGCTCGACGGAGCCGCAGGCGGCGCAGGTGCCGTATCTTAAAATATCCGCGGCGCCGAGATCACGCAAAACGGCGAGGCAGGCCCCGGCGGTCATGGCGTCGCCGGCGCCCTGAGCGCTTTTCGGGGATATTTTGCAGGGCGGAGCGAAAAGCGCCTCCTCGGGGGTGACGATATAGGCTCCCCCTGCCCCGCAGGAGGCGAGCACAACGCCTATGTGATACTTTTCGATAAGCCTGCGCGAGAGCGAGACCACCTCGGCGGGGGTGCGGGCGGGTTCGCCGAAGGCCTCCTCAAGCTCGGCGGTGTTCGGCTTTATTAGATAGGGCGAGGCATCAAGCGCCCTCAAAAACGGCTTGCCCGAGGAATCGAGGATAATTTTTATATCGGGATTTTCCCGCCGCGCGGCCTCGGCGAGATCAAGGTAAATGTCCGGCGGCGTGCCGGGCGGAACGCTCCCCGACAAAACGAGAATATCGCTTTTTAGGCAGCGCTCGGCGGCCAGCTTCTTAAGATCAGAAAGCGCCGAGGGCGGCACCCCGGGATTTTTTTCGTTTATCTCGGTGGTGATCCCGCTCGCGCGGTCGTAGATTTTGGTGTTGCAGCGAATGCCGCCCTGGCAGCTTATGAACGAATGCGCGACGCCCGCCCCTGAAAGCGCCTCGGTTATAATTTCGCCCTTGTCAAATATTAGGCCGAGGGCTTCGCTTTTTTCGCCGAGAGACGAAAGCGCAAGGCTGACGTTTATCCCCTTGCCGCCGGCGTTGAAAAGGACGCTTTCGGCGCGGTTCACGCCGCCCGTTTTGAGGCCAGAAAGCGTGACGGTCTTGTCGACGCTCGGGCTTAAAGTTACCGTTGTTACCATGTCTATCCCCTCCGTAAAGTGCTGATTTTCAGTATACATTCCGAGGGGGGCTTTGTCAAGATGTGGCCTGACGGCCACATCAAGAAGATAGAAGTTAGATATCAGAAGTCAGAATTTCGAGGTGTCGCCTGCGGCGACGTATCTAAATATTTCTGATAATGCGTGCGGAATGGACACTCCCGCGGTGTTTTTTGGGGTTGATTTTCTATTCGCAGAGCTTTCGCATCTGCTTCATAAGGCAGCGGTATCGCGACATGAGCGCCGAGCGCTCGTAAATCAGCGCCTCGACGAGGTCTGCGTCGGTCACCTCGTTGAACGCGGCCTCCGAGGCGTTAATGGCCTCGGAAAGCTCTCTCAGCTCGTCGCCGAGGCTTTCGGCGGCGTTACCCCTTGACCGAAGATTTTTTAAAAGCGTCATAATTTCTCCTTTGCCGTTTCGGGCGTGAATTGAGTTTTGCCACGCGTAAAAAATGTCTCGGTAATTTCTATTCGGGACAACGCTTAGAAATTCCAAAGCCGCATATACTTTTATAAAGGGCGCTTTGCCCACAAAAAAACGGGAGGAGACCTTCGAAATGAACGTAAACAGCCGCTGCATACCCCGCTATTGCCCTCTTTTAGGGCGGAACGTAATTATGGAGACTCAAAAAGACCCTAACGGCTATACTCTGGAATGCCTCAGCAAGGCAGAGTGCGGATTCTGCGAAGAGGGCTGCCGTAATATCCTTCTTGCCAAAAACGCCTGCAAGGACTGCGCCGCAAATGCCGAGATACCGTAGAAAAGGAGGGGGCCGAAAAAAGTTTTTGCCGATTTGCGCTTCGGGGCGGCATTTTCCACTTGACACCCGCCGAAAAGACCGCTATAATATACTAAATATAAAATAATACGCGGAGGTAAATTATAATGGCAGTAAAACAGACGACAATGTCCCGCGAGGGCTTCAACAGACTTCAGGAAGAGCTGGAAAACCTTGTTACGGTTCGCAGAAAGGAAGTGGCCGAAAAGCTTAAGGAGGCCCGCTCCTTCGGCGACCTTTCGGAAAACGCCGAATACGACGAGGCCAAGAACGAGCAGGGAATGCTTGAGGCACAGATAGCCGATCTTGAAATGATAATCGCCAACGCGGTAATAGTCGACTACAACAGCGCAAACATCGACGAAATCGGCATAGGCTCAATAATCAAGCTCAAAGACTTTGACGAGGACGATATCATTGAACTTCAGATAGTCGGCTCGACGGAATCCGATCCCGACAACGGAAAGATATCCGACGAATCGCCTATAGGCAAGGCATGCCTTAAAAAACGCGTCGGCGACGTTTTCGAGGTCGACGCGCCCGTCGGCACGCTTAAATTCGAGGTTCTTGACATAACAAGATAAAAACCAAAGAGCTATAAACGCGCCCGCCCTGCTCTTTGAACGGGGCGGCGCAGCTGTTTTATGACAAAATTCACAGGAGGAAAACATGACAGACGAAATTATTGCAAACGCCGCCGAGGAGCTTTCCGGCGAGGAAGTAAACGAGCTTAAGAAGATAAGAATGGACAAGCTTGAGGCCCTTAAGGCTGAGGGCAAAAATCCCTTTGAGATCACAAAATTCGACTGGAACACCACCACCGCGGCCCTCAAGGAATTCTACGCCGCCGAGGAGGAAAAGGCCAAGGAGGCCGCCGGCGAGGACGGGGAGGCCTTTGCCGCCGCCGTCGAAAAAATAAAGGAGACAAAGTGGCGGATCGCCGGAAGGATACTTTCCCGGCGGGACATGGGCAAGGCAAACTTTATCGATATTCAGGATTCGACGGAGAGAATGCAGGTTTACGTCCGCTCGAACGACGTCGGCGACGAGGCCTTTGCGGACTTCAAAAAGTGGGACATCGGCGACATCGCCGGCATAGAGGGCTTTGTATTTCGCACCCGCAGGGGGGAGATCTCGCTTCACGCCGAAAAGATCACCCTGCTTTCGAAGTCGCTTCTGCCGCTGCCCGAAAAGTGGCACGGCCTTAAAGACCGCGACCAGCGCTACCGCCAGAGATATGTAGATCTCATCGTCAACCCCGACGTGAGAAAGACCATGGTGAACCGCTCGAAGATAATAAGCTCTATCCGCCGCTATCTTGACGCGCAGGGCTTTGTAGAGGTCGAGACGCCGATGCTCGTTCAGAACGCCGGCGGCGCCGCCGCAAGGCCGTTCGTCACCCACTTCAACGCCCTCAGCGAGGACTTCAAGCTCAGGATCTCCCTTGAGCTATACTTAAAGAGACTCATCGTCGGCGGCATCGACAGGGTATACGAAATAGGCAGGGTTTTCCGCAACGAGGGCCTCGACACCCGCCACAATCCCGAATTCACTCTGATGGAGCTTTATCAGGCATATACCGACTACCACGGAATGATGGATCTTACGGAAAACCTTTACCGCCACGTGGCGAACGAGGTTTTGGGCACCACGCAGGTTCCCTATGGCGACGTGATTATTGACCTCGGCAAGCCGTTTGAGCGCATCACCATGGTGGACGCCGTCAAAAAGTATACCGGCATAGACTGGAACGAGGTAAGATCGGACGAAGAGGCGTATGAGATCGCCAAGGAAAAGCATCTTGAATATGACAGGGCAAGGCATAAAAAGGGAGATATCCTCAATCTTCTGTTTGAGGAGTTTGTCGAGGAGCACCTTATTCAGCCGACGTTCGTAATGGATCACCCGGTTGAGATAAGCCCGCTGACAAAGCGCAAGCCCCAAAATCCCGACTACGTCGAGCGGTTTGAGATGTATATCAACGCGGGCGAAATGTGCAACGCCTATTCCGAGCTGAACGACCCCGTCGATCAGCGGGAGCGCTTCATGCGCCAGGAGGAGCTTTTGAAGCTCGGCGACGAGGAGGCCAACTCGATCGATGAGGACTTCATGCGCGCCCTCGAGATCGGCATGCCCCCGACAGGCGGCATCGGCTTCGGCATTGACAGAATGGTAATGCTTCTCACCAACTCCCCGGCGATAAGAGACGTGCTGCTGTTCCCAACGATGAAGAGCATCGACAAGTAAAAGCCGCTGTTTATGCGCCTTTGCGGATACTTAAACGCGTTGAATACACCGGTGTATACACCACGAGGCATTAACCTATAGTAAATGATAAACCGCCCCCGATTTGCAAGAGTCGGGGCGGTTGTTCTTTGCCTGTTGTCTAATTTTTATAATTTTTTCTAAAAATGTCGGTATCTTAGCGGTTTTACACTGGAATATTGACATATCCATACTAAGGTGCTATAATTTTTTTAGAAATTTTTAAAAAGGAACGATGAACCATGCTGCCTGACCAGACCATCCCTGCCGTGAATACGAACCAGAATATAGAACAAATATGCTACAATCTATCTTCAAAGGAACTCGACGACTTTCTTTTAGAGCAACTCTTCTATGCTCGCAAACAGCTTTACTATTTAGATGGCAATCTGTATGTACGCAACGGATATCATATTGAGCCGGTTCCCGACGGCAAACTGGAATCTCTCGTCCTGTCAGTCCTTGACGACAAATTCAGATTAATCGGTAAGAGAAGTAGGGTGAAATCGGTCGCTGATCTGATAAGACTTCGTAATCCAAAAGATTTCATCAATATTCCTCCTGACAATAAGATTATCGCGTTTAAAAACGGGGTTTTTGATGCTGAAGCCTTTTGGTTTTATGGAGACAGCAATCCGCTTGATCTTTACTCTGATGAAACAAAAATATGCAGCAGATATGAGCTGAATATGGAAATGAATCCTGAGTGGTTCGGTCAAAAGTTTAGATTTGAATTCAGGAGCTATGAGAGAATCTCGTATAAGCAACAGATTATGCGCATTAATAGTACTGATACGTTTCCTTTTCCGGACTTTTGCAACATATATAATGCAAACATAGCACTGGTAACTCCTGTTAAAAATAACGATGGAAGTGAGATGTTTTACTATAATACCAGCGTTTCATTTCTTATTTCTGTTTACAATACCATTTTGAATTTGCATACGCCTGTCGCTGACAAGTTCTTTTCTGATATTGCAAACGGCGACCTTAACATCGTCGAGCGCATTTATCAGATGATAGGGTATATACTGGTTCCGGGCAATGACGCAAAGGCGTATTTCCTGCTTCAGGGCGAGAGCAACTCCGGTAAGAGCATTTTGGGGAAATTTCTCGAAGGTTACTTCCCTCCCGAGCTTGTTACCTCTCTTGATATCTCGCGTCTTGGCGGGCAGTATCTTCCCGATGCCTTATCGACAAGCTGCCTGAACCTGTCGATGGATCTGCCGAACGGAAAAATGTCGGATAAATCGGTCGCGGTTCTCAAGATGCTGACAGGCGACGATATAATCACTCACGAGGTCAAATACAAGGACGCCAAGCCGTACAGGAATAAATGCAAATTTGTATTCTCCACAAACTTCCCGCTTGATATGCAGATTTATGACCAGGCGTTTTTGAACCGAACGGTTTGCATACCGTTTACCAAATCAGTTCCGTATAAAAAACAGGATTCGAAACTGCTTGATAAGCTGAATGCTGAAAGACCTTATATCACAGCCAAAGCACTTGCGCTTTATTATGTGCTTAGAGAAAACAACTTTACGTTCTCCGGCAATGACCATTTGAAACCGAAGGTCACCTATCGAATGGATCCGAATGACATCATAAAGTTGTTCTTCACTATGCATTGTGAAACTACCGATATCGATAATGACTTTGTCAGCGCAAACGATTTGTATACCGAGTATCTCGCATTTTGCAGAGAAAACAGCATGCAGGCGTTGAACTCAATGCCGGGGTTCTCGCAAAGGCTGATGTACTTATACGCTCCTGCTATTGAATCGGATAGAAAGGGCAGTCTCAACGGATACCGAAGGCTTAAACTATACAAAGACCCTGTCGTGTTTGTAGGGGCGAAGTCAGCTGCAAGCGAAAAAGCAGATCAAGAGTAATCATAACCTAAAGACGATATTTTTAAATATTTAAACTGTATAATATCCTTCTGAAACATCGTTTCAATTATATTTCAGGAGGATTTATCATGTCTAAAATCACAGTTTTGGTAGTTGAGCCCGGCAAGAAGCCCTACGTCAAAGAAATCGAGGACAATCTAAAATCACTTCAGCACGAAGTTGACGGCTACATACAAGCCGTCTACCCTTGGAAGGAGCCTGCCGCTCTGGTCTGCGACGAAGAATCAAAGCTAAAGAATAAGCCCTTCAACCGAGCTTTGCGAGATGAGGACGGCAAAATCTACGATTATATTGCTGGCACGTTCCTAATTACCGGTCTCGGCGAGGAAGATTTTTCTTCGCTGTCGCCGGAGCTGGTTACTCACTTCTCAGACCTGTTCTCTGTCCCAGAAATGCTCATCAGCATCGACGGACAGCTCACCGTTCTGCCTTGTTGACGGAGTACCCCTGCTTACTCGGCAGGGGTTCTTTTTTTGCAATATTTGCCGCCATCACAGCGACCGGTAGTGAACAGTTCGCACTCCGGACATTTGCAGGCACTGCTTATGCTCGCAACCCGGTGTCGTTGCTTCTTGACATACATCTTCATATCGTCGAGCATATTTATAATTGCCGGCTCGCTTCTCTCAAAGAAAATCGCCATCTCCGTTATCCCGACTCCGTCGTAAAACATTTCCGCAAGCTGCTTTTTCTCATCTTTCGTCCAAGCACTCGACTGCTTCTCGGATATGCCCTCGCGAAGCGCTAACACTTTGTCTTTAATTGCCTGAGATTTATGCATCTTCAAGTCCCCTTACAATTTATTCTTATTTCTATGTTGGATTTGTCCGTCACAAATCTTACTTTTATCTTGGATTTTTTCGCAAAATAGCAGATAAAAGTGGTGATGTTAATCCCTTATTAATAATCCAACATAAGAATAAATACTTAAAAAGGAGGCGGACTGCAAATGTTAGAGCAGTACGGAGCGCTGATGAGCGTGGCAGATGTTCAAGAAGTCTTGGAAGTAGGGAAAAACCGCGTATATGAAATGCTGAACGACGGAACGATTTCGTCAATAAGAATCGGGCGAAGTTGGAAGATACCGACTGAGGCAGTCGAGGAATACCTCAGAAGCTGGAGGACGAATCCGGCAGTAAGCAAAGGCTCAGGGGCAAGATAGCTCCTGAGCCTTTAAGGTTATTCAATTTTACTCCATATTTATAACATTGTGATAGTATTTCTCGACATCTTCGTCTATCGGCAGACCGATTTCGATGTCAAAATATGTTCGGACAGGCACACCCGCAGCGTTCTGAGAATCGACATATGAGCTTATCAAATACACATCAAAATCATAATCGCCGATGGGGAACTCGCCTTCATAAACTATCATTTCATCGGTCAGTTTCGGATATTTCGCCGTTGCAGGCGATAAAAGCTGCTCATTGATTTTCTCTTGCGCAAGCCTGTAAGCCTGCTTTTTGTCAAAAGATTCGACGATTGAGCCGCCATGTGAGAAGAGGACAATTACCCCGACAATAATAACTACCGCGACTATCACGATAACGGCGAGCGTCTTAATAGTTTGCGCAGACACTCCGGAACTGCCGTCGCTGACCTCCTCGACAAGAAAAGATTTCAACCCGCCTGAATGTCTAATTTCTGCCGATGTTTCGGTTTCAGCACCGCAGTAGGGGCAGGTTCTCGCGTCCTGCTTTATATTTGCACCGCATTCGCGGCACTTTACCATCGGAGAAGACGGCGACGTCGACGGCTGAGCCAGCGGCGGCTGATAATTAACAGTCGGCGTCGGCATGGGAGCCTGATTTTGTTCAGGTTCACTGTCGAGCTTCGCTCCGCAGTTAGTGCAGAACTTTACATTGTCGGGCAGCTTATGCCCGCATTCCGTGCAAAACATCAAAACACCTCATTATTCAAAAGTAATAAGCCGATAATAACATTCCTCAACATCGCTTTTAACTCTGATCCCGAGCTTTTCCTTTAATCCCGCAAAGCTCGGTATATACCAATCGTTAGCCCCAAGATAGTCTTCATCGTGCAGTCCGATGACGATTTGATAATGCCAATTCTCACCATTTACCGTAACATATGAATCGACAGTCGCTGTATGGTATTCCTCGCCGTAATAGACAATGTTGCCGTTTCCGGTAATGACCGAATTCGGGCTATACTTTGCAAATTTAATTTTGCAATCTCCGAATTCCTCTTTAATAAGGTCGGTCATAACATCACCGGCGGTCGCGTAATATAGGCGGCTTTCATTGTTGCCGATGTTGTCATGATACGGATCCATTAAGGAAGGAATTGCGAAGATAAACGCAGCCGCAAAGAAAAGCACAACCGCTGCCTTTATAATTTTCCAGATTACAGATACGCCGGAGATGATCTTGTCTGCTGCGTCCGACTGAGGCTGAGCCTCAGCAGATGTTTGTTCAGGCTCGCGCTCAGTCTCCGCGTCGGAATTAAGCGCTGCACCGCACTCTCCGCAGAACTTAGCGCCAGTTTCATTTTCCTTTCCACATTCTGTGCAAAACACATCTATCCCTCCAAGTATTTAAGTACAATTACAAGAAGCCTGATTGCGAGATTCCCGACACCGTAGCCGCATAGGAGCCCCGTTATGAGCCGCCTCAGATTCGTTGACTCGCAGACTTTAAAGAACTGTATCAGCCAGTCGGCAAGCATTACTGCACAAAAAGCCGCGCACAGCATTACAGGCGGCTTTATGAACCTGTATGACAGCAGTGCCGCGAACTCTCCGATATAAACGCCTGTACATCGGGCGCACACGGGAAACTGTTTGCCGCGTATGAAAAAGCTGCGGTCGGGGCGCTGGTGGCAAAGCGACCTGCCTATTGACATCATAGCTTTGTACAGTCTGTCCGTCATATTCCGAGAATCGCCTCAATGATCGGATACGAAACGATAACCACTATAGCCGTCGGAATAGCGGCAATAAGAATATACTTTATAAGCGTGTTTCGGTCGATGATACTCGTCAGCGGTACACCGAGGTCGGTTTTCATATCCTTGAACATAGAACTCCACATTCCTATCGGCACCGAGATAGTAATTAAGGTAAAAATACCGTAATCATCGTTCCGAAGGAGGAACGAGAGTATCAGCGCCGCTATAAGTGAAGACGCAAAGCAAGAATAGAAGATATTCTCTGCCTTAGTCAGCGCACTTCCGCGAGAGATGTGCTGCTTGCCGCATTTTTTGCAGTAATACCAATTTTCGTCCGTCACTTTTACGTCCTGCCCCGCGCCGCAAAGCCCGCACAGAAGTCCAACAGGTCCCAGACAAATCATTCCGCAGATGCCGTCCCAGATGCTGAAGGCTTTTTGCTTTACTGTGGTATTGTTCTTTCTGAACCACTCACAGCCGCCTTGATGACAGAACGGGCAGACAGTGTCCGCTGCATCTTCGACGAACCCCTCCGGCGGCAAAAGAGGATTTGAAGCCCTTGCTTCGCTGACTTCGGCTTCGGTGTCGGTGCCGTCGTCTTCCCAATCAAATTCGGCTCCGCAGTTTGAGCAAAATTTCACACCCTCGCTTATCTCGGTACCGCAAGCTTGACATACGAATTTATCTGGCTTAGCTACAGCAACAGGGAGCTGAACATTAAGTGCCGCTCCGCACTCTCGGCAAAATTTTGCACTGTCGCTGTTTTGTGCCCCGCAAGATGGACATTTCCCGAGTTCTGGCAAAGCAATCTTCTCGCCGCATTCAGGACAGAACTTAGCGCTGTCCTCAAACTCGGTGCCGCACTTATTACAAATCATACCTGCCTCCCGCAGATCAGTGCAAATTTTTCTGCCTCGCCCTTTTGAAGAATTCTGACCGGGATCTTAAAGCTGCTACCGTCATCGCATTTTATTATCACCGACTTGGTATAGCCGGTAAACAGAAACAGCGCTGTAAAAAGGAAGAAAAGCGGGTTGACGAATCCCAAAGCGACGAATATTATCGCATATATGAGATCCCAAATGTCGAACGAAGTCTTTAATTCGGCAGACAGAATCCGCGACCTGTCGCTCTCCCAAGTCTCGGTTCTCTCTTTTCTGAATATCTTTTTGACCGACTGCGAAATCGCGATTCTGTCCCCGCTGACCGTCGCTTCGGTTACGGTTCTTCGGTAAACGATATTCCCGATCATCTTTCCCTTTTCAAAGCTGAATTCAACTGCGTCCGCGCTTTGGTGCGCCGCAGAGCCCGCCGCCTCCGCCGCAACTTCGGCCGTCTGCTCTTCCGCTAAGTCAGCTCCGCATTCTCCGCAGAACTTAGCGCCGTCCTCAATTTCTTTTCCGCAATTAGGGCAAAACATTGAATTACCTCCCAAACACTATTGATATACTATGCCTTAATAAGCAAATTATATCTATAAGATAGTATACAATATTTTGCCGTTCCTGTCAAGATGTATTGCAATCTGATAAAATATAAAGGAAAAGAGAACACATTTGCGGCTTGCGGAGGCAATTATCATGAAAGAAGTATACGACGACAAATATTTACAAATCGGTCTGAAGATCTCATATTATCGAAAGCTTCGCGGGTTGACTCAGGAGCAGCTCGCCGAGAAAGTCGAACGCACTCCGGCGTTTATAGGCCACGTCGAGGCGCCGAACGTAAGAAAAGCGGTTTCGCTCGACACGCTTTTTGACATTGCCGAAGCCCTCGACGTTCCGCCATATAAGTTTCTGATGTTTGATGAATAGAAAAGGCCTCGGGCAACCGTCCGAGGCTTGTTTTTTATACAAGAAGACTTACGCCGGTGTCAATGAGCTTTCTGCTGCCGTCGTCATTGATATACAGCCTGTCGCCGTCCAGCGAAAAGCTCTTTTCAGGCAGATCATCTTCTTCATGGACTTCATTCGGCGAGAACAGTATCTTTTCTGCCCATTCTCCTGCGTCTTCGTTCCATTCGTCGGAACTTATAGTTCCATCGTCATTTACGGACATTTCAAGCTCACCGATTTCTTCCCCTAATAATTCATGATTTAAATACAAATCCCCTATGGCATCATCGTCCCCGCGCCAATAATTTTTGAAATACAAAATATCTGAATCGCCGTATGCTGAATAAATATCTCCAACGCCATATTCATAAAGCTCCGCGTTCTGTTCTCCATTGCCTATACTTAGCCTGTAAAGATCGGCGCCGGGCATATCTCCGTAATAGTTTACAATGTTCGGCACTCCTTCACGATAAAAAATCGCGTCTCCCGATCCAGTAACTGTCAGATTGTCGACAGATTTTACGTCAATCTTATGAGCTTCTGCCTGCTCGGCATAATATGTTTCGACAAAATTGCTATATACAGTGTCTGACAAGCCGGTTCCGCCATCGTGCAAAGTTATCTTAAATGAGTACTTTTCCACTATTTCCGAAAGAGTCATTTTATCTGCCGAGGGATTAAACGCCTGCCAAGCAATTACCGGTTTTTCAGCGGCGCAAGACGGTATGCCGTAAACATTTTCGGAAATAATGGTTTTGGCATTTCCGTCATAATAGCAAAGCGTTCCCTTTGAACCGGAATCGTATTCGTAGATATCTCTTCTCAAATCGAACCTCGCGCAAACTTCCGGATTTTCCTCAGTCAGATCATAGTAGTCGTCTTCATATTTTTCCCTATACTGCTCGTCTGCATCAGCCATATCATCAATGACATAATCTCTCAGTGCAAGACTGTTATCGCTTAGCTCAATATAATACACCTCGCCGGTGTCGTAGATTTTCAACACTTCCGCGACATTGTCGACAATAACCTCATCAGAGCCGCCGAGCGTGTCCCTATAGAGCGTATTTTCGCTTACATAATAGAATACCGTGTAATCGTCAGATATATATTCATAATCCGAGTCATAGTACATAGCGAGCTTTTCTGCCGGCTTTCCTTTGTATTTGACGAAATTCCCGGAAGTTGATGAGTATACAATATATTCTCCATCATCGGAAAGTCGGAAGTATCCGCATTCATCCGAAATAAGCTCTGTTTTTGCTTCAAGACTGTCCGAAACCGTTTCCGCTTCGTAAAGTTTGCCGTCGTATGTAGTATAGTAAATAAGCGCATTTTCGGGCGTGACCTCATACAGCCGCACATCAACACTTATCCGCAGTACTTTATCTGTTGAAAAATCATATGTAAATAAGTCGTTATCACATTGGAAAACAACCATTCTTCCGTCTTCGGTAACTTCGTAACGATCGACATCGGAATATATCTTCACCGGCTCGCTCTTCTTGCCGATTTTGCAATAATACAAGTCGTATCCGGTGATTTCTTCAACCTCATACCAATGTGAGCTTCCGTCGGTCGGAGCGCATTCAAACAGACTGAGTTCTACATTCTGCGGGAACAGAACAAAACCATTTACAGAGTCAGTATAGAACAATTTGACAAAATCATCTTCTTTGTCAGAACCGTAATTGCCCGCGGAAACATAGTTACCGTCGTCATAATATCCGTCTTTCGCCATACATTTTATGTCGTCATAGTTGATAAGCCTGTTTCCGACAAAGTGATTATAATACCTGACGCTGAAAAACTTATCTGTCTCTACATCAAGAAAATCAACGCCGGAGGCTCCTAAAAATCTGTCGGTAAGCTCTTTCGGCTCATTGTCCCCCTCCACAAGGTAGATGGAATTGTCCTTGACATACATCGCCAAGTCGCCGGAAGATCGGCTTGAAAAAAGCTTCGGAAGCACCGCCGCTCCCGCTATTCCGATCACAACGACTACTGCAATCACCGCCGCGATTATTCCGATTGCGGTTTTATTTTTGCTTGATTTTACGGGCGCAGGAGCTGCATATTTGACCTGCTCGGTATTGATTGAAGTATTATCTACGGTATTGACCGCCGCACCACACTCCCTGCAGAACTTTACGCCCTCTTTTATAGGCTTGCCGCAATTTGGGCAAGTACGTTGTACTTCGACTTTTTCGCCGCATATAGTACAGAATTTTGCCCTGGGTTTAAGCTCAGCACCGCATTTGTTGCATTTCATTTTTGTACCTCCTTTTTATATTTAACAGATAGTATACCATATTTTAATGAGATAGTCAACCGAAATAGGCGTAAATTTCAGCCGTATATTATCTCCTTGTAGCACGGGGCGACGCACCCCGGAACATAAAAAATCTGCATGGAGGTAAATATCATGTCAAATCAAAAAGCACCCACCCAATCAACAACCCACATTTGCTGTTACTGCGAGAAGACGCTCCCGGAATCCCAGCTTCATTTCATTGAGGAGGAATACTGGCTTTGCAACCATTGTATGCGTGAGTACACCACAACCTGCTCCCACTGTGGCGAACCAATCTTGCTTGAAAACAACGCAGGCAGCTCGGAAACCCCACTTTGTAACGCCTGTTACGACGACCATTATAACACATGCACCCGCTGCGGCAGGGTTATTCACACGGACGACACCTACTATCGCGACAGATACGATGATGATCCGTATTGTTATGACTGCTATAGCCGCTTTGAGCGCGACGGCGGGATTCAGGACTACTATTATAAGCCCGACCCCATATTCTACGGTTCAGGTTCGCGTTACTTCGGTGTTGAGCTTGAAATTGACGAGGCAGGTGAAAGCGATAACAATGCAGAGCAGGTTATGTCTGTCGGCAATCACGATGCAGAACACATTTATTGCAAGCACGATGGCTCATTGCATGACGGCTTTGAAATCGTCACCCACCCGATGACCCTCGATTATCACATGAACCAGATGCCTTGGGCAGATATTCTCAAGGAAGCCAGAAGTATGGGGTACATATCTCATCAGGCGGGAACCTGCGGACTTCATATTCACGTCAACAGAGATTCATTCGGCGATACGAACGAAGATCAGGAAGCAAGCATCGGACGCTTGCTTTTCTTCTTTGAGAAACACTGGGACGAGCTCTTGAAGTTTTCAAGGCGCACCCAGCGTCAGCTTGACAGCTGGGCTGCAAGGTACGGTTACAAGGACAACCCGAGAGCTATGATGGAACATGTGAAGAAGGGTACCAGCAAAGGCAGATACGCCTGCATAAACCTGCTCAATTTCAATACAGTTGAGTTCAGAATCTTCCGAGGCACGTTGAAGCTCAACACCCTGCTCGCGACTTTGCAGTTAGTCAACAAAATCTGCGACCTTGCGACCTGTCTTTCCGATGACGAGATACAGAACGTTTCTTGGACGACTTTTGCCAAGTCATGCACGTCTCCCGAGCTTGTCCAGTATCTCAAGGAGCGGCAAATATACGTCAATGAACCTGTTAATGGAGAGGAGGAAGTCTGATGTGCTGCTTATTTGGAGTTTTGGATTACAACCACAGCCTAAGCAAGCGTCAGATGAACCGCATTCTCAACGTGCTTTCCACTGCCTGCGAAGTCCGTGGAACAGATGCGACAGGCATCGCCTACAATCACAACGGAAAACTTCGCATCTACAAACGTCCGATTCCTGCTCATCTTATGAGGTTCAATGTTCCAGATGGGGTCAACGCAGTTATGGGTCATACGCGAATGACTACTCAGGGCAGCGAAAAGTTGAACTTCAACAATCACCCATTCTACGGCAAAGCTGATACACCTTTTGCCCTCGCACATAACGGGGTCATCTACAACGATGAGCGTGTCAGAGAAAACGAGCAGCTTCCCAGTACTCACATCAAGACAGATAGCTATGTTGCGGTTCAGCTCATTGAGAACAAGAAAGTGCTTTCTTTCGATTCCCTCAAATACATGGCGGAGCAACTTCAGGGCAGTATGACCATAACGATTATGGATTCGGAGAATAATCTCTACATCGTTAAGGGTGACAATCCTTTGTGCCTTTACCACTATCCGGAACGCGGTTTGTATATCTACGCCTCTACTGAGGAAATTTTGAAAGCAGGTCTGAAGAGGCTATATCTTAACTTCGGAAAGTGCGAGAAAATTTCCATAGAAAGCGGCGAAATTCTGAAAATAGACAGCTCAGGCTATAGAACGAGGTCAGAGTTCAACGATTCCGGGCTGTACTATAGCTACTACTTTCCATGCCGCCACGGCTGGGACGATGACTGGTGGACATCGTCGAAAACTAACTCGGTCAAAATGGATCCCGCCGAGAAGCAATATTTTGATGCCCTCAAAGGCGTAGCCTGTCATTGCGGGTATATGCCCGAGGACATCGAGGAGCTTTATGAGGACGGGTACACACTGGACGAAATCGAAGAATTTTTGTTCGCAATTTAGTCCCGTTTGAGTTTACCCTAACGGGACGCAAAAAAAGCGTTCCAAATAAGCTGGTTTTGCCCTTTTGGAACGTTCCAATTTTTTCAGCGACCCTATCGGGAAAGGAGAGGTCAAATGAAAGTAGGCTACATACGAATCAGTTCCGCTGACCAGAACACCGCCCGTCAAGAGGTTCTGATGAAAGAGCTCGGCGTTGAGCAAGTTTACATCGACAAAATGAGTGGGAAGAACACAGACAGACCCGAGCTGAAAAAGATGATGTCTTTCGTGCGTGAAGGCGACACGGTTATAGTTGAATCGATAAGCAGATTTGCCCGCAACACGAGAGACCTCTTGGACTTGGTGGAACAGCTCACAAAGAAAAAGGTCGAGTTTGTGTCGAAGAAAGAAGCCATAGACACAACCACTCCGACCGGCAAGTTTATGCTGACTATCTTCGGAGCAGTGGCTGAACTCGAAAGAGAGTATATTTTGCAAAGGCAACGTGAGGGAATCGCTATCGCAAAGGAGAACGGGATTTACAAGGGCAGGGCACCGAAACCCTGCCCCGAGTTTGAGGCGGTAGTTTCTCAATGGAAATGCGGCAGAATTTCCGCGGTCGAAGCTATGAAGCAACTCGGCATGAAAAAGACTACGTTTTACAGACGCATCAAGGGAGTGAAGTAAATGCTTCAGCTTTTGGGATTCTTAACTATGTTTGTCCTTCTCATACTCGCTAAGCCAAATCCGATGACAGTGAGGTGATAAAATGAACGATGAAGCCAAGAAAAATTTTGAGAAAGTAATAACGGTGATAGGAGAAGTCCTTGAAGGAATATTGCTTGCGATTACCGTTTACTTTTCAAAGAAAGAATGAGTGCGGGGCAGAGAAATCTGCCCTGCTACCCGCTCATATAATCATCTATTATTTTGTCGATCTGACACGATAGATTGCCAATATAGGCAAGGTTCATATCCAGCTTTGGATTGCTTCCTGCTTTCATTTGGACAGGATTGACAGCAAAGTGGGCGTGAAGATTATCCTGACGAACGTGAACGCCACATAATATTTGATACATCGGATAAAACAAATCCGTTATGCGTCGGGATATCTCCAACATATCCTCACTGCCGAGACCGAGGTTATCCGGCAGGCTTACCATCAAGTGATATGCCCGCCTACCGGAAGTCTTTCCGAAAAGTTCTTGCATTTCGGTTATATCTTCATAGGCGGTATCTGAGCGGATTCCACGCCCAAAAACGTAACGTCCCGAGTTGCCTACTTTTTCGGGGTTAACTATGTAGTTGCATAGGTTTTGTAAATCCTCGTCGCTATTGCAGGGATTAGAAATCAGTTTAGTAATTGCCATAGGTCATCTGCCTCCTTTATGATCCTCGACGAATAATTATCCTCATAGTCACGCACTATTTGTCGGGCACTATCCTTTATAATATTCAGATGGGTATAAATCCTCTGCTTATCCAAAGTCGATAGTCCGTCATTTGCAAGCGCTGAAAATTTGAGCAGGTCACTCATTATGACACCTTGGGTATCAGCCCTTTTTCTGAGTTCAGACAGCTCATCGTCTGAGACCCGTAGAGTGATAATCTTCGATTTTGACATGTAATAACCTCATTTCTTAGTAACATTATATTGAGATAAATGATCTGTAGGGTATATATAGGACAGCTATACAATAAATAATGTGGAAAGAAACGCAGACAACAGCATAAATGATAGCCTCTCTGTAGGGGGACAATAGGAGCAAGGGTGTGTAAATGTATTACACACCCTTAAAAATATGTTACTTCATATTCATAATTAAACGCAGAGTGGTCGGACGGCTGCTCTGCGTATTTTTTTACAAGACTTCCAACCTTTCTGTAATACAATCGGATTTCAGAGCTTTTTCAGTTGCATATTATCACTCTGAATCCATAAAGAAAGGAAGGTCATTTATGAACAAACAAAAAATAATTGAAATGGATTTATCCGAACTTGGCGACGCGGTTTACTGCATTCCGCTTGTACCGCGTTCAAACGAGCAGGAAACAAAGCCTCAGCCGACGTTTCCTCCCGAAATTCCCGCAGATGAGGCAGTAATTCAAAAGGGAGTGCCGATTTGGCGGAAAACAACGCTCACGATTTATGAAGCGGCAGAGTATTCCGGGATAGGGATTTGCAAGCTCCGCGAAATCACCGACGACGACAAATGTCCGTTCGTGATGTGGATAGGCAGAAAGCGGCTTATCAAGCGCGAGCAGTTTGAGAAATTCATCAACAGCGCATATTCAATTTAAGGGGAGCGAAAGTATGTCTGACAAGAGAAAGGACAGCAGCGGAAAAGTCCTTAAAACAGGAGAATCCGAACGCAAGCAGGGCGGTTATCAGTACCGCTATACCACCCGCGGGAAAAGACAGTACATATATGCCTCTACTCTTAATGAACTCCGCGAAAAGGAGATGAATATTCAGCGGGACATATTCGACGGCATGCGTCTTGATGGCAAAAATCTGACGGTAAACCACATATATGACAACTGGGTGCAAATCAAAAGAGGTCTCAAGGACAACACATTCCAGAATTATAAGTATCTTTATGAGATGTTTGTAAGACAGGACTTCGGCACTATGCGGCTTGAAACAATACACAAGTCAGATGTCATAAGATTCTACAATTACCTTGCAGAAAACCGCGGCTTGATGCTTTCAACTATTGAGAGTGTTCACACGGTCTTACATCAGGTATTGGAACTTGCAGCAGACGACGGATATATAAGAAAAAATCCCTCGGACAATGTTCTGAAAATTCTAAAGCAGGCACACTGCTTTACCTCAGAAAAGGTTCACTCCCTCACCGTCGCAGAGCAAAATCTCTTTATAAACTATCTTATGAACAGCCGCGTCTATGGACATTGGTACCCTATTTTTGCATTTATGCTCGGTACGGGTCTGAGAGTTGGAGAGGTAACAGGTTTACGATGGGAGGACGTTGACCTTACTAATAACACTGTCAGCGTGAACCATACTCTTGTATACTACAACCACGCCGAGGGTGGGTGCTATTTCGGGATAAATACCCCTAAAACAAAAGCAGGCTGCCGAACGGTGCCAATGCTCGAAAGTGTAAAGCAGGCGCTTTTCTTGGAAGCAAAGTATCAACAGATGATGGGTTTGAACTCGCAGGCAGTTGTTGACGGCTATCGGAATTTTATCTTTGTGAACCGCTTCGGCGGAGTTATGCATCAGGGTACGCTCAACAGAGCACTTGACCGTATTATCCGCGACTGCAATCTTGATATTCTTGAGCAATCTGAAGATACAGAGGGTCTGACGTTGCTCCCGAATTTCAGTTGCCATTCTCTGAGGCACACCTTTGCTACAAGGTTGTGCGAATCGGGTGCTAATATCAAATTTATTCAGTCGGTGCTGGGTCATGCGGATATAAGCACGACTATGGATATCTACACTGAGGCAACGGAGGAGTTTAAGAAAGAGCAGATGAGTGGGGTGGAGGATTTCGTTCAGGTGGGGCGGACTGAGACGGAAGAGGAATGAAAAAAGCAGGCGATCTAAACGGTCGCCTGCTGCATTTTGGTCTGAGCTGCTGTTGATTTTTTGGGAGAGATATGGTATAATTATTATAGCGATTGTTTCATACACCACCCTACACCAATTTTACACCAAGTTGGCAGTTGGTGCATTAGTTTACATCAATAAATAATTATTATTTATCAATCTAAGTTATACAAAATCGCCTAATAATTACCAGCAAATGTATATAATCACCCTATTTTTGAAATCCCGACAATGAAGTCCTTGAACTGAACAAGGCCGATGAATCAATAAAAAGCGGCTGTCAGGCTGCGACAGTAACCTGAAATCGGAATTTAGGAGACGATATTACATGAGCAAAGAACCGATCATTGAGACGGACAGGCTGATTTTGCGCCCGCTCACGCTTGACGACGCGGAAGCATGTTACAGTTGGAAGAGTGATGAAAGAGTTACAAAATATATGTCATATTCTACAAATACCGATATCAGCCAAACTGTAGATTGGATAAAATCGACTTTTACCGATGAAAATGAATGGATCTGGGCGTTTGTTCTAAAGACAGAAAATAAAGTGATCGGAACGGGGAGCATAGGGCCAAGCGCCAAAATGAAAGGCTACTGGGGCATCGGATATAATCTCCACTATGATTATTGGCACAGGGGATATTGCACCGAAGCAATGCGCGCTATTATCGATTTTGCACACAAAGAGCTCGGCGTAAATAAGATTTGCTCAAGCCATGCGGTGGACAATCCGCGCTCCGGCAAAGTTATGGAAAAATGCGGCTTGAAATTCGATCATTACGGAGAATACACAAAGCTTGACGGCAGTCAAATATTTAAGACAAAGTGTTATAAGATGGAATTGTGACGATGAAATCTTTAAGCTGAACACCGCATTAACAAGGCCGTTAAATCAATAAAAAGCGGCTTTCAGGCTGCGATATGAGGAGGATAAAAAAGTGGATATCAAACTGCAAAATGTCCGCGAGGAAGATGCGGAATTTTTGTATAGGTTCATGAACGACAAAGACATTCTTGACGCTTTAGACGAAATTCCTACGCAGTTCAGCGATTGGGTTGACGCAATATCCGCGTGGAATTGCGATCCCGACGAAGAAGATTATATTATTTTCGATGAAAACACACCTATCGGTTGGCTGGGCATAAACGGGCTGTTATCGGAAGATAAAGTGGCGTGCATTAAAATGATAGGCCTGTTTCCCCAATATCAGAATAAGGGGATAGGGACTTATGCCCTCAAGCAAACCTTGGAAATGCTGAGGTCGAGGGGATTTACGGCGGCGGCTCTGTATACAAACCAAAGCAATCGCCGCGCACAGAGCTGTTACATGAAATGCGGCTTCAAGATTACGGAGAAGTTCGCGGGCAAAATGGCGAACGGAAATCCTGCGGAGCGATATAAAATGGAATTAGTATTTTAATGCCCGCTTGGGATTTGCCGATTTAATTTCGGCAGACATGATATGTCTGCCCTTAAATTGCGGTAACTCTCACTTTGTGTTGTTACGGGCAAAGAATAAGAGCTTTCAAACAGCGATTACTTAAAAGGCAGTGAAATTTGTTGGAGGAATGTATTATGAAAAAATTTGCAAGGGTAATTATTGCAGCGGCAGCATTGGTATTGTGTTTTACATTATCGGCATGCGGGAATAAATATGTAAGCCGGTATAGCGCTATGCTGATGGTAGGGGAAAACACCCCAAATAAAGGGTCGGTTTCATTTGACAGCTTTAACGGAACATACGTGATACAGTTGAAAAACAAAAGCGCAGATGAGGTGTTTATAAATTATGAAGCGACGCTGGGAGAAGGAAATATAAATGTTTACTATGATTTTAATGATGAAAAGCTGAACCTATTTGACATTGAAACCGACGGTTCCGTTGACGGAAAAACCGAAGCTTTTACAGGCAATAAAACAATTTACATAGTAATTGAATCAGACGGTAAATGCAGAGACGGCAGTTTTTCGTTTACCTTGGAAAAATCAGAAAAATAAATTCCCGTTTGATGAACCGAACACAACCGAATACCGAAAGACTGACCGCTGACGCGCCGGATCCCCCCGGAACGTCAGCGGTTTTTTGTTAAAACGCTATGGGTTGAGGCATATCTGTGGCGAAAACGGCGGCGTGACTCCCCCTTTTTCAACATTTCCCGCGTCTTTGCGCAATTTTACTTGCAATCGCTGTCGAAATGTAGTATACTGTATATGAATATACTTTTTAGTTTTAGGGGGACTGATTATGCAGAACAAGGTAAAGGTAAGGATAATCGGGCGGGAATACACTCTCGGCACCGACAACAGCGAGGAATACACCCTTTCTCTGGCCGCAGAGCTCGACGCCAGAATGAACTCGATGCTCTCGGAATCGGGCTCCCTGAGCGGGATAGACGTGGCAATTCTCTGCGCTCTCGACGCCATGGACGACCTTAAGCGCGCCTCGGCAAACGCCGACAACATAAGGCTCCAACTCGGCGAATACGTCGCCAGCGCCGACCGCGCACGCTCGAACGCGGAGAGCTATAAAAAGGAGATCTCCTCTCTGAAAAAGCGCATCGAGGAGCTTGAGGAGCGCCTTAAGCAGAAAAGCGGGTTCGGCCTAAGAGATGATCAGTAAGCGCCGGCCCGAGATCCTCTCGCCCTGCGGCGGCCCGGAATCGGTCGAGGCGGCCCTGAACTGCGGCGCCGACGCCGTATATCTTGGCGCCGCGGATTTTTCGGCGCGAAAAAACGCCGTGAATTTCACGCCCGAGGAGCTTAAGGCCGCCGTCAGCCTCTGCCACCGCAGGGGCGTTGCGGTCTACCTTGCTTTAAATACCGTTCTTAAGGACAACGAGCTTTCGGCGGCCGCGTCGCTCTTGCGGCTCTGCTGCGAGCTTAAGATCGACGGCGTAATCTTTCAGGACATGGCCGTCTACGAAATGGCGAAAGCCGCCTGCCCGGGGCTTTCTTTGCACGCCTCCACCCAGATGAGCATTCACACCCCCGAGGGTGTGTCGGCGGCGGACGAGATGGGCATAAAGCGGGTGGTCGTCGCGAGGGAGCTTTCCCTTTCGGAAATAAAATCGCTCTGCGGCCTCGGCCCGCAGATTGAGGTATTTGTCCACGGGGCGCTGTGCATGTGCGTTTCGGGACAATGCTTTTTAAGCTACGCCATCGGCGGCAGAAGCGCAAACCGCGGCCTCTGCGCGGGGGCGTGCAGGCTGCCATTTTCCTCGCAGGGAAAGCCGCACGACGAATACGCCCTCTCTTTAAAGGATCTTTCTCTGTGCGATCACCTTGACGAGCTCGAAAAAGCCGGGGTGTCCTCCTTTAAAATTGAGGGGAGAATGAAGCGGCCGGAATATGTCGCCGCGGCTACAAACGCCGTCTACAGCGCCATGAACGGCCTTGAATATAACCGGGAGCAGCTGAGGGCCGTGTTCTCACGAAGCGGCTTTACCGACGGCTACCTTATCCAAAGGCTCGGCAAGGATATGTTCGGCGCGCGCCGCCGCGAAGACGTTGTCGCCGCGCCCGGGGCCCTGCCAGATATCCGGCGGCTTTACGCAAAGCCGCTTAAGAGATTTTCGCTAAAGGCCGCTTTCAGGGCGATCTTGGGCGAGCCGATGAGCCTGACCTTAAGCGACGGCGAGCTTTCCGCAACCGTTTCGGGGAGCGTTCCCGAGGCGGCAAAGACGAGGGCAACAACCAGGGCGGAAATTTCGGAGCAGCTTTCAAAGCTTGGCGGCACGCAGTATGAACTCGCCTCCTCGGTAATTACTCTCGGCGATGGGCTTTATATTTCCGCGTCGGAGATAAACGGCCTGCGCCGCAGGGCGGTAGAGGAGCTCGATTCTGCCCGGGAGAATAAATTTTCCCCGATAAGCTTTGATTCCTCGGCGCTCTCGCTCGATTTTCCGGCGCCGCTCAATTTCAAGCGCCCCGTGCTTCGGCTGAGGGCGGAAAAAATATCCCAGCTCTCAAAGATCGACATAAAAAATACCGAGACGGTCATACCCCTAAGGCTCGCCGAGGAATACGCAGGCGCGGGGTACCGCCCCGAAAAATGCGTGCTTTCGTTGCCCCGCTTCGACGCCGACGAAAAAAAGACTGCCGAGCGCCTTCAATTCGCCAAATCTCTCGGTTTTTCCGATGTAGAATGTGGGAACATAGGTCAGATAAGGCTTGTCAAGCGCCTCGGCATGACCCCGCAGGGCGGCTTCGGGCTGAACGTGACGAATTCCCTCGCCGCAAGGCATTATTTCTCGGAGGGCGTTAAAACGCTCGTCCTCTCGCCCGAGCTGAAGGCCTCGGGCGGCGTCTCCTGCCCGGGCAGGCTCGGCGCAGTAATCTACGGCCGGCTGCCGCTGATGATCACCCGAAACTGCCCGATAGCCGCGCAGTCAGGCTGCAAAAACTGCCGCTGCTGCCTAACCGACCGCACCGGCGCGATCTTCCCGGTTCTCTGCCGCCGCCCCGAGGGGATATATGAGCTTTTAAACTCAAGGCCGATATGGCTCGCCGACCGCCTTGACGGGATCAGCCTCGATTTCGGCGACATATGGCTCACCGTAGAATCTGCGGAAGATGCCGCAGACATATGGGCGGCCTACCTTGAGGGCAAAAAGGCTCCCGGCGCCTTCACCCGGGGATAAAAAACAAAAAGGAGCCTAAACATGACCCTGACCTTTAAAAAACTCCGCGAGGGAGCGAAGATTCCCACCGCCGCCACCCGCCTTTCGGCGGGGCTCGACCTTTACGCCTGCATTCCCGCCCCGGTGACGATAAACCCCGGCGAAAGCTTCAATTTCCCAACAGGCATAGCCGTCTGCCCCGACGACGAAAACGTAGTTATGCTCATATTCGTGCGCTCGGGCCACGGCGTTAAACACTGTCTCACCCTCCCAAATTCCGTGGGAGTTATTGATTCCGACTACCGCGGAGAGATCTCCGTGCCGATAATAAATTTAGGGCATGAGCCCTATACCATGCAGCCGGGCGAGCGCTTCGCTCAGCTTGTTACGGTGCCGGTGCTGTTTCCCGACACCGCCGTGGCGGATTCTCTGCCCGAGACCGAAAGGGGAACCGCGGGTTTCGGCTCCTCGGGGAGGCTGTAACCCCGAAACAGGCGGATTATCGCAAAAAGGCAGGGAAAGGCCATAAGCCCGTTTAAGATGTCGCTGACGGCCCACACCGAACCGAGGCTTAAAAGCGGCCCCGCGAACGCGCATATCAAAAACGTCGCGCGGTATATTGCCGCTTTGCCGAAGACGTATTCCGCCGCCGAAAGGCCTATCTGCGACCACCCGACAGCCGTCGCGGCCGCAAACAAAAATATGCAGAGCGAGACGAGCTTTCCGGCCGAACGGCCGAACACCCCCGAAGCCGCCGACATCACAAGCGAGGCGCCGTCGCCGCCCTCAGCGCCCGAGCAGAGAATGGCGAGCGCCGTAACGGTGCATATAAATGTGTCTATGGCCACCTCGGCCATGTTCATCTGCCCCTGGCGCAGGGGATCGCAGTTATCCGACGCCCCGTGAAGCGGCGCAGTGGTGCCGAGGCCGGCCTCGTTCGAGAACACCCCTCTGCGGCAGCCGACGCTCAGGGCGCGTATCATCAGATATCCGAAAAAGCCGCCCGCCGCCTGCTTAAGGCCGAAGGCCTCGCAAAAAATTCTTTCGATCACCCCGGGCAGGCTGCCTATGTTTACAAAAATTATCGCCGCCGCGCCGGTCAGATAAAGCCCCGCCATAAAGGGCATCGTCTTTTCACAGAGCCTGCCTGCAAATCCCCGCCCGAAAAGGCAGATCCCCAAAAGCGCCGCAAGGCAGACGCCGCATATCGCCGGATCAACTCCGAAGCCCTCTTTGACGGCCGCGGCCGCGGAATTTGTCTGCACCGCGCAGCCCATTCCGAAGGACGCTCCCACGCACAAAAGCGCGTAGAGCCTTGACAGCCGCGGCATTTTAAGGCCGTCGCGTATCGCGTACCAAATTCCTCCGCGGCGGGCGCCGCCCGAAAGATTTTCGCGGTAGACTATAGAAAGTATCCCCTCCGCCCTTGCGGTGGCCATTCCGAAAAAGGCGGATACCCACAGCCAGAACACCGCACCCGCGCCGCCCTCGGCTATCGCGGCCCCGACGCCTATCACCGACCCTGTTCCGACAGTCGCGGCAAGGGCCGTCGCCAAAGACTGCGAGGCGGTAACTCCCCCGCTTCGGCTTTTCGAAAACGGGCGGAGCATTTTGGGGATCTCCCGAAGCTGAGCCAGCCTGAATTTTGCGGTCAGCCATATCCCCGTGAGAAGTATCGCCCCTGCGGTGGGAAGCCCCCAGACCGCGTCGCTGAGCGATTTTAATATATCGGCCAAAAAAATCACCCCGAAAAGGAGACGGTAAAATGCGAAAATATACAATGAAGCCCGCGGCGCTGTATATTATAAGCGGCTCTCTGTTTTTGCTTGCGGCCGCCGCCACCCTGCTTATCGTCGGATATCTTGTCTCCTTTAAAATACTTATGTATTCCCTCGTCGGTTTATTCTGGGGACTTGCCGTGCTCTTCGGGCTTATTCTTCTGCCGATGTATTTCCGCCGCACGGTTATATACATCTCCCCCTCCGAGATAACCGTTCACTCGGGGCTGATCTTTTTGACGCGCAAGCATATGAAGCTACCGGCGGTGCAGTATGTCACAAAGGTGTCGCTGCCGCTGAGTTCCCTTTCCGGGTTCAATTTCATAGCCGTTCACGCCCTCGGCGGGACGATGATACTGCCGTTTCTGAATTCCGTCGACTGCGACGAGATTCTGTCGGCGCTTCGGCTTGAAATTTCCCGCCGAAGCTGAAGGAGGCCCGTAAAGTGCAGACAACCGAAACCGTCGGAAGACAGCACCCCGTCCGACTTCTTTCATATACCACCCGCTATTTCTGGCTTCTTCTCATACCCCTTGCGCGAAGCCTTTATTCGCTGAGCTTTCAGTTCGACGCCCTGCGCGTTTGGCTGCGCGGCGCCTGGCTCGACCTCATGGTGCTTCTGGCGATAATCTGCTTTGCATGGCTTCGCTGGCTTTGCGTGTGGTTTTCCTTTGACAGCGAAAAAATAGTCCTCCGCCGGGGGCTTTACGTCTCGGTCGAGGACACCGTATTTTACAGTCAGATCACTACTTTAAGTATAAAGCAGGGCGTTTTATACAGAATGTTGGGTGCCTGCACTGTCGCCATCGCCACAAACGCCGGGGTTTTCGACAGCGCCGACGTCACCATAACGATGAGGCGCGCCGACGCTGACCGCCTTTACGCGGCGGTGAAGGGCTCACGCCAAAAAAGCCTCAACTACTCGGTCTCGCCGAATAAGCTCAGGCTGATACTTTTTTCGATGCTCTTTTCCTCGGCGCTCTCGGGGGTGCTGATAATTATCGCGCTGCTGATAGAGACCGGCCAGGTATTCGACCGTGAGATCGAGGCACGCCTCCTTCTTGACACCCTCACCGAGGCGGTGAACCGCGCCGCCATGTACGTTCCCCCGATAATTTCGGTGATAATAATCGTTGTGTCGGGGGCATGGGCGCTCTCGTTTATCTCGAATTTGTTTGTATTCTGGGGATTTGTGCTTACAAAGTGCTCGGACAGCCTTTACGTCAAAAGCGGGCTTTTAACGAGAAACCGCCACATTATCCTACGGGAGAAGATCAACTATATCGACCTGAAGCAGAGCTTTCTTGCCAAGGTATTCAACGTCAGCTCGCTCCACCTGAACTGCGCGGGCTACGGCTCGTCGGGCAGAGACGAGATGACCGTTGTCCTGCCGATAACGACGAGAAAGGAGATCAACGGGGCGATAAAGGAGGTCTTCCCGGAATATCCCCGCCCGAGAATTGAGCTTAAGACCGACCCCCGAAGCTATGGCGGATTCTATCTTCACCCGGTATTGTTCGCGGCGCTGCCGGTCTGCGGGTTTGTGGTAATATATTACCTGCTGCCCGAGTGGTTTTCATTTTTATATCCCGCGATGGCCATAACCGTCTTCCCGGCGATATGGCTCGCCGTCTGCCGCACTCTTTCAATGTTCATAACGGGAATAGGAATGAACGACGGCTATGTGACTATAAGATATTCCCGGCTTTTCACATTCCACACGGTTATCACCCCGAAAGACCGCATTGTAAAGGTATATCTGCGCCAGAGCCCGTTTCAGCGGATCTCCGGGAGCTGCACGCTGCTCATCTACACGACGTCGGACAAAAAGGTGAGACACAAAATTTACGGCCTTAGATTGCAAAAGGCGCTTAGGTGGCTTGACAGCAACGGCTTCGACCTTTATTATACAGAAAATCCGAAATAATTTTGAAAAAACGCTTGACAAACGGCGCGGTTTCGGGTATAATAATCAAGCTGTCAATATGGCTGTATAGCTCAGTTGGCTAGAGCATCCGGTTCATACCCGGAATGTCACCGGTTCAAATCCAGTTACAG
>CANQPB010000027.1 GCA_947625615.1 uncultured Clostridia bacterium
CGGGAATTATATCCTTATAAACCGCTCGACCGCAAAGATACTCCGCCCCGACATTATGAAGGCGCTCGTTGAGAACGCGAAGTAAAACCTTGCGCGAAGTCAGAAAACTGGCGACCGGAAATTTTCATAAAAAATATGAAAAATTTTCTTGACATTTTGTGACTTTTATGGCACTATAATAAATAGGATTCGTATTGAATCTAAAAAGAAAAAAGGAGGAAATTTCAGAATGAAAAAAATTCTTTCTCTCGCCGTAGCCTTCGTTATGGTTATGGCACTCACCGTCAGCGTTTTTGCTAACCTTGATCTGACCAGCAACGCTTCCGGCACCCTCAACGAAAACCTTAGCTTCGACATTCCTGCCGAGGTTGATGTTTCCGACGGCGCTACCGTTACTCTTCATTTAAAGGGCACTTCTGACAACACCACCGTCAGAGCTTACCTGACCGATGCCGGCGACGTAGGACGTGTTACCGACGTAGCTTACTACGAAGTTACCGGCGGTGCTTTCGACGCCACTGTCGATATCCTTATCGACTACGAGGGCGGCTTTGGCGGCACTACTGCTCCTACCCGCATCATGCTCAAGGGTCAGGATTCCAGCACCCCTCTCGCCAACACCACTTTCGAGGTAATCGAGATCGTCAATGCTGACGGCGCTGCTGCTCCCGCTGAGACCGAGGAACCCGCCGAGACTGAGGCTCCTGCAGAGACCGAAACCCCTGCCGAGACCGAAGCTCCCGCCGAGACCCCTGCCGAGACTCCCGCTCCCGAGGCTCCTAAGACCGGCCTCGCCCTCGCGGTAGTTCCCGCTGTCATGGCTCTTGCCGCTGTCGCGGTTTCCAAGAAGCACTAAGACAAAAAATGAACGCTCCTTAGGGGGCGTTCTTTTTTTTGCCTATTTTACCGTGCCGCCGCGAATTTGGGCGTTTATCTCGGAAAGCTCCTTTTCGCCGTCGATATAGGGGCGGTAAAGCTCAAGCATGTCGCCGGCGCCGTAAAGCCCGCAGGCCGAACAGTTTTCGCATTCGTTTGCGTCGCAGCCGAGCCCCTTTTTAACAATCTCCTCCCGCTCCTCGCGGGTGGTGTCCTTGATGAGATATTTCATAAAATTTCCTCCTTTTAACAGTTTCGTTTGTTGTTTTATACATTATATCGCAACAATTTTATTATTTCTTACTCGCTTGCTGAAAATTCGGTGAAAATTGCGAACAGACACTTGACATCTTGACAAAATGATAATAGAATTGTAATTGAGGAAAAGTTGGATTTTCCGTGAGGAAAAAATCCGGCGCTTCCGAATAAAGCGTTACCATTGCATATTATATAAAAAGGAGAGTATTTTTATGGCAACATTGACTAAAAATCCCAATGTCAACAAGTGGGTCGATGAAATGATCGCCCTCTGCAAGCCTGCCAAGGTCATGTGGATCGACGGCTCGAAGGAGCAGCTCGACATGCTCCGCGAGGAAGCGATTTCCACCGGCGAGATGATCAAGCTCAACGAAGAAAAGCTTCCCGGCTGCCTCTATCACCGCACCAAGCCGAACGACGTGGCGAGAGTTGAAGACCGCACCTTTATCTGCTCGCGCAAAAAGGAAGACGCCGGCCCGACCAACAACTGGTGCGATCCTAAGGAGATGTACGCGAAGCTCACCCCGATGTATGACGGCGTCATGAAGGACAGGACTATGTACATCATTCCCTATTCCATGGGCCCCATAGGCTCTCCGCTCGCCAAGGTGGGCGTTGAGGTCACCGATTCGATTTACGTCGTTCTCAACATGGCTATAATGGTTCGCATGGGCGCTCAGGCCTTCAAGAACTTAGGCGACGAATCGGACGACTTCGTAAGAGGACTTCACTCCAAGGCGTACGTAGACCCCGAGAAGCGCTATATCGTTCAGTTCCCCGAGGACAACACCATCTGGTCGATAAACTCTGCCTACGGCGGAAACGTCCTTTTAGGCAAAAAGTGCTTCGCCTTAAGAATAGCCTCCTACCAGGGCAAGAATGAGGGCTGGATGGCCGAGCACATGCTCATCTTAGGCATTGAGAAGCCGAACGGCGAGATCAAGTATGTCACCGCGGCGTTCCCGTCGGCCTGCGGCAAGACAAACCTTGCAATGCTCATTCCGCCGGAGGGATACACCAAGAAGGGCTATAAGGTATGGACTGTCGGCGACGACATCGCCTGGCTTAAGCCCGGCCCCGACGGCAGACTTTACGCCATAAACCCCGAGAACGGATTCTTCGGCGTCGCCCCCGGCACCAATGAAAAGTCCAACTACAACGCTCTCGCCTCCACGAGAAAGAACACCATATTCACCAACGTCGCCATCAACAACGATGACATGACGGTCTGGTGGGAGAAGCTCGACAAGAATCCGCCGGTAAACGCCACCGAGTGGAAGGGTGAAAAGGTGAACGGCCCCGAGTACGTCGCCGCCGGCAACAAGCTCGCCCACCCGAATTCCCGCTTCACCGCCCCCGCGGAGAACTGCCCCTGCATCTCTTCGGAATTCAACAATCCCCAGGGCGTGCCGATCTCTGCGATCATCTTCGGCGGCCGCCGCGCCAAGACCGCTCCGCTGGTTTACCAGTCCTTCAACTGGCAGCACGGCACGTTTGTCGGCTCGATAATGGCCTCCGAGACCACCGCCGCCGCCACCGGCGCAGTGGGCGTCGTCCGCCGCGACCCGATGGCTATGCTCCCGTTCTGCGGCTACCACATGGGCGACTACTGGGCGCACTGGCTTGAAATGGGCAAGATCTTAGGCGACAAGGCCCCGAAGATCTTCAACGTAAACTGGTTCAGAACCGACGAGAACGGCGATTTCATCTGGCCGGGCTACGGCGACAACATGCGCGTCCTTGACTGGATCATCGAGCGCTGCGAAGGCACCGTCGACGCCGTTGAAACCCCCATCGGCTACGAGCCGAAGCCGGAGGACATCAACGTCGAAGGCCTCGACGGAATCACCACCGAGACCGTTAAGGATCTTTTGTCCGTCGACAGGGATCTTTGGAAGGAAGAGGCCAAGGGAATCGAGGAATTCTACCAGAAGTTTGGCGAAAAGCTCCCGAAGGAAATGTCAGAGGAGCTCAAGAATCTCGAAGCAAGACTTGCTTAATACGGTACAGGGGCCGGGCGAAAGTCCGGCCCTTGGCATTTTTTGTCGGATTTTATAAAAATCGATTATTTTTTTGATTTAGTGATTGACATTAACGGAAATTAGCGGTATAATAATAAAAATTATCCTGTTGGAGGTAACCAAGATGCCAAGAAAAAAGAAAACCGAAACCGCCGAGCTTAAGACCGAAGCCGTCGCAGCCGAGACTGCCGTTGAGACTGCAGTGAAGCCTGCCGCCGAGGCACCGGCTCCCAAGCCCGCAAAGAAACCCGTCGAGAAGAAGGCGGCGGCCGAGAAAAAGGCTCCCGCCCAGAAGAAGACCCCTGCGAAGGCCAAGGCTCCCGCCGCACCCAAGGAGACCGTCAAGGTTCAGTACGGCGGAGAGGAATACGATCTTGCCGAGATCAAAAAGGCCGTCGAGGCCGACTGCAAGAGCAAATACAGCGGCAAGGTCAAGACAGTTGAGATCTATGTTAAGCCCGAGGACAGAGCGGTTTACTATGTTGTAAACTCCGAGTTTTCGGACAAGGTAGTTCTCTGATAAGAGGCAGGACTGTTTTAATTTATCGGTCACAGCGGGGCGTCGTTACCATTGGTACGGCGCCCCGAAGCGGTTAATGACGGGTTTTGCTTATGCTTTGTTTCCGGTAATCGTTATGTGAACGCAGGCCGTCAACATACGGCAACCGCCGCACCGAAAGTGCCTCGCGGGCTTCGATTTTGTGGGACGCCTTTGGGAACACACCCCTCCCCTCGAGGGGAGGGGTCGCGCCGTTCGCCGCAAGGTGAACGGCCGGGTGACGGGGTAGAACCCCCTCTCCCTTCGCGAGGGAGAGGGGGCAGGGGGTGAGACAGATTAAAAAGCCTTTTGAAAAAGGCCGGCGAAAACTTTTATAATTAAACAGGCAATCTACCCCCCTTGACAAATGTTACCGGGGGGGGGTATAATATCCCCATATATTTTACACGGAGATGACGTAAATGAAAAAGAAGTGTTTGATTTATTCCGCCGCGGTTTTGGCGCTGATTCTTGCGGATCAGCTCTCAAAGCTTGCGGTGAACGCGCGGCTCTCGGGAGGTCAGCATGTGATCTTTCACACGCACTACTCCTCGGGGTGGTTCACCCTGAGCATCTTCCCCGAGCTTCACGACCGCTACCCCCTTTACGCCGACGTTGTTATTGCAGTGTTAGGCGTGGCGATAGCCGCGCTGCTCTGCGTTTATCTTAAATATGAGCGGCCGGCGCTTTTGCGGGGGATCACCGGCGCAGGTGAGGTAAAAAGCAGCCCCAAGCTGACGGCCGCCGCGCTTTGCTTTTTTATGGCGGGTGTTGTTTGCAGCACCGTTTTGGACGCCTTTTTGTGGGGCGGCTCTCTCGACTTTATTGCGCTCGACAGGGCGGCGGTGACAACGGGTGCCGAGGGCTATACCGAGATCACCCACTTTAACTTCGACTTTAAGGATCTTTACCTGCTCGCCGGAATGCTTTTGCTGATCACCCGCTGGGCGGTTTTCAGGATATCACTTTTAAAGCTGCCGGAGGCCTCAAGAAAGCTTATCTTAAAGCGTGATTTTCACTTTATAAGAAGCATGCGCGAGCTTAAAAGCGGCGATCCCGAGATGTTGGGTCTTCCCGAGGCAACTTCCGATCCGGCAGAGGGCGAAGAAAGGCGAAAGGGTCACCCGGGAGCCGTAGACTTTCCGTTTTTGGTGCTGTTCACGGTGATATTCAGCCTTGCGTTCGGCTATCTCATCTATTTTGTCGCGGTATATATGCTGATACCCGTGGCGGCCGAGCTGATACCGCCGCTTGAGAGCCTTTTGGACGGCATAGGCAGAAAATACGACGCCGAGCTGATCTACGCCAAAATAAGAAGCTTCTGCACCCTTTTGGCGCTGTTCCCCGGAACATATGCCGCGAACGGCGGGCTTAGGTTCCGCGAGGAGGACTTTATCCACGACACCGGCGGAACGATAGTTACCCGTGAAGCGCTGAAATATCACATGCAAAGGCATCTTGTCTGCGACATCGCGTCTACCGTGACGACGGTGGCGATATGCTTTGTGCTCTGGCTTTTGGGGCAGGGCAGCCTTTCGGCCCACGGCTTTTTGTACGACGCCTTCGGGATCCCGCTCGGGCTGCTGCTATCTGCGATTATGAGCGCGGTGGCGCAGCTTTCGGGGGTGATCCTTGCGCAGAACGCCTGGCGGGGAGACTATTTTTACGGGGAGTGAGTTTATATGATTCTTTACTATCTTGTTATGATTCTTGCGGCGCTTTTTGTACTCAAGGGGATATACAACTGGGTGCATGCGGCAGTGCTGCGTACAGCTCTTTATATCAAACTGCGCGGGGTGTGCAAAAGCCGGGGTTATGAAATGAATATGCCGAGATTTATCTTTGCGTCCTTTGTCAGGTATTCCTCCCGCCCCGACGTAATAATAAAAACCGGCGGCGTCGATTATCTCATAAGGATAATCACCTGCCGCCAGAGAAAAAGGGTATATCACTTTGTCAGTCATGAATGGTATGTCAGGGTGTTCAGATATTATCTTCTGTCGCTTGCGTTTCACTCGGGAACGCCGCTCGTGCTTTCAAGGCGCGCAAGACGCCTCCCGCCGCTCGACGAAAGCTTTCTTTCCGGAGAGGGCGATGTCAAAAAGCAGATGGTGCTTTTGTTCAATCCCTCGCCCTTGGAGATAACCTTCAATTCTCCGCGCGAGGGCGGCAAAAAGGTTGCCGCGAACGGGACGGATTACGACGGCTGGCTGATATATAACGGCAAGGCGTTTTCGAAAATGCTCGGCGAAGACGGGGCTGAGGAGTGATTTACTCCTGCGGCCGCCAGCGGTATTTTTCCATGATCACCCTGCCGGCCCCGTCGAATTCCACGCCGTCGCGCTCCAAAAGCTCGCGCTGCATGTTTATGCCGCCGAAGGCAAAGGCCTCGGATAGCCCGCCCTCCTTTGTCACCACGCGGTAGCAGGGGATACCCTCTGGGTCCGGATTCACATGAAGGGCGTAGCCCACCACCCTCGACCAGCGGGGGTTTCCGGCGAGGGCGGCCACCTGCCCGTAGCTCGCCACCCTGCCTTTCGGGATTCTTTTCACAACGGCGTAGATAAGATCGAATGTGTTCATAATTTCTCCCAAAATAGGGCGTCGGAAAGCTCCGGCGCCCTTTGAGTATAAAATTTACAGATCAATAGTCAGCGATTCGGTGCCGGCCTTTGCCTCGGCATGCTTTTCGCCCACCGTAACGGTGAAGGTCTTGTCGGTCTTGGTGTAGTTTACCGTCACCCTGCCGCCCTCGCGGGCGGCCTTTATCTCGCAGACGGGATTCGCCTCGGTGTCGTATACCTTTGCCTCGGCGGAGGCGTGATCTTCAAGCTGATAGATGACGGCGTTTGCGCCCTCAAGGTAGTCGTACTCGAAATCGCGCTCGAAGCTGCCGAAGACTACGATAGAGCCGGGCTTTGCCAAAAGCGGCATTTCGAAGTAGCTGCATGTCTTTCTGATCCACTTTCCGCCGGGGTATACCTCGCCGGTGATGATGTCAGTCCAGTTTCCGCAGTCGGGAAGATAGAACTCGGCCTTGGATTCGTCGTTGAATATCGGCGCGACGAGAAGACTGTCGCCGAGCATATACTGCGTGTCGACGGTGCGGCAGGTGCGGTCGTCGGCAAAGTCGATGACCATGGCGCGCATCATCGGAACGCCCTTTTCGTGGGTCTTCACCGCCTGGGAGAAGATGTAAGGCATCAGCCTGCCCTTTAATTTTGTGAAGAAGCTCAATACCTCGCAGGCCTCGTCGTCAAAGAGCCAGGGAACGCGGTAGGAGGAATTTCCGTGGAGCCTTGAATGGGTGGACAGAAGCCCGAACGCGCACCAGCGCTTGTAAAGGTCTGGCGTGGCGGTGGCCTCGAAGCCGGAGATGTCGTGGCTGAAGAAGCCGAAGCCGGAAATCGAGAGGGAAAGCCCGCCGCGCAGCGTCTCCGCCATAGAGGAGTATTCCGACGAGCAGTCGCCGCCCCAGTGAACCGGGAACTGCTGGCCGCCGGCGGTGGCGCTTCTGGCAAAGAGACAGGCCTTGTTTTCGCCGTAGTATTCCTTAAGCACGTCGAAGACGGTTTTGTTGTAGAGGTATGTGTAGTAGTTGTGCATCTTGATGGGGTCTGCGCCGTTGTAGTATACCACGTCGGTCGGGATCCTCTCGCCGAAGTCGGTCTTGAAGCAGTCGACGCCCATTTCGCAGAGCGCGCGCAGCTTTGAGGCGTACCACTGGCAGGCCTCGGGATTTGTGAAGTCGACTATCGCCATGCCGGGCTGCCAGGTGTCGCACTGGAACACCGAGCCGTCCTTATTGAGGATAAAGTAGTCGTTCTCGACGCCCTCGTCGAAGAGCTTCGAACGCTGCCCGACGTAGGGATTCAGCCAGACGCAGGTTTTCAGGTGCTTGTCCTTATGCAGACGTTCGAGCATCTTGGGCGGATCGGGGAACTGCCTGAGATCCCACTCAAAATTGCACCACTCAAATTCGCGCATCCAGAAGCAGTCGAAGTGAAATACCTGCAAGGGTATGTCGTGCTCGGCCATGCCGTCGATGAAGCTGTTTATCGTCTCCTCGTCGTATTTTGTCGTGAAAGACGTGGTGAGCCAGAGGCCGAAGGTATAGGCCGGGGGCAGGGCGGGTCTGCCGGTTAAAAGGGTGTAGTTTGAGAGAACCTCTTCAAGGTTTTCGCCGCCGATGACGAAATATTCAAGGCTTTCGCCGGACACGGTGAAGGATACCTTTGAGACGGTGTCGGAGGCGACCTCGAAGCTTACGTTGCCGCATTCGTTGACGAAAACGCCGTAGCCCTTTGAGGTGACGTAGAACGGTATGGATTTATAGCTTTGGTCGCAGCAGGTGCCGCCGTCGGCGTTCCAGATCTCGACGTGCTGGCCGTTTTTTGTGAACGGCGTGAATTTTTCGCCGAAGCCGTAGACGTATTCGCCGGTGTCAAGCGTCAGCTGCTCGCGGATAAATGATGTCGACGGATCGGCGGGGTATGCCCAGAAGCGGTCGTCGGCGTGCAGCTTTGCCCTCGCCTCGGCGTGGGATTTTTCCTCTTCGACGTAGCCGAGCGCGCGGTATCCGCCGCCGGTGAGCTTTTTGCCGGCGTAGAAGTATTCCACGCTCCACTGGTCTTTCGAGATTTTAACGGATGTCTTCCCCGAAACGAGCTCAACATAGTGCTCACAGTCGTTTATAACGGGCTTATATCCCTGATCTTCGTTTAGATCAAAATGCGGCCCGCAGTCGGGAATCCCCTTGTAGTGGACGATCGAGACCTTGATGATGTTTTCCGATTTCGACGAGAAGCGGATCTCAAGATTCGGCCCGCCGAGGGTCTGGCCTCTGTTCCAGATGTGGGAGGGCGTTGCAAGGACGTCTATGTAATCTTCCCCGACCGAAACCTCATAGGCCTGGTTCGCATAGCTGATGTTGTAGCCCTTCTGATTGAGCCAGTAACCGTCTGCAAATTTCATTTCGCTCATATCCTTTCGTATTTTATTATTCAATTCTCAGAAATTCTTCCGGAATATGACTTAACACTTTATCTATCGACTTCTGACTGAAGCCCTCGGCGCCGTGAGAATTAAGCTCGCTTTCGGTGTATTCGGCGTAAGGGACTATGTGGATCTGGTGGTAGTTTCCGCCGTACTGAGTTATCAGCGGGACGGCTCCGGCGTCGGATAGGGTGATCTCGCCGGTGAGGGAATTTTTTGTCACCGTTATCTCGCCGAGTATTCCGACGAGCGCCTTGGGATCGGCCTGCGCCGAGACAAAATTCCCGAGGCAGTAGAACACGAATGCCTTTGTGCCGTCCTCCCGCTCGAGATATTCCATCTCCTGCGCGGTGTGCGGCTGCGTGCCTATGATTATATCGGCGCCCCAGTCCACGAATTTGCGGGAGAGCTCGCGCTGGCTGTCGGTGACCTCGTTTGAAATCTCCTTGCCGAAATGGGGGGACACCACAACTACGTCGGCGATCTCGTCGGCGCGTTTTATCTGCTCCTCGATAAGATCGAGCTGCTTAAGATATGTCACCCGGCAGGGCGAATCCTCGGGCAGGGAGAGGCCGTTTGTGTGCTCGGTATACCCCAAAAACGCAAAGGTGATGCCGTTTACCTCAAGCGTGCGGATATTTTGCATGTCCTCCTCGTCGCGGTAGGCGCCGTAGCGTACTATGCCCTCCTGCGAATCCCAGAAGCGGAGGGTGGCCAAAAGGCCCTCCTCGCCGCGGTCTAAGACATGGTTGTTAGACAGCGAAAAGGCATCGAAGCCTATGTCTATCATATGCCGGCCGAGATCCCCCGGCGAGCAAAAGCGCGGGTAGTCCGACGGCTCGAGCTCGTCGGTGACTATAGTCTCCTGATTTAAGATCGCAAGGTCGGCGTCCTTGATGTAGTGCTCGACGCGCTCGTAAACGTAGCCGAAATCGTAGCCGTCCTCGTCGTTTGCGGCGGCGCGGCGCTTGGCCTGATTGTAAATCGAGGAGTGGATAAGGTTGTCCCCGGCGCAGATTATCTTTGCGGAGTAAAATTCCGGCTCGGGCGGAAGCGTCGTCGTTGCCTCGGTGGTGGTCTCGGGCGGGGAGGTGGCGGCGGCGGTTGTCGTGATCACGGGGGACTCATCGGTGGGCAGGGTGTTGTCCGGAATATCGGGATCCGGCTCTATCCTCCCGCAGGAGCAAAATGCAGTCGCTATGCAGCATATAAAAATAAATATAAATTTCAGTTTTTTCATCTCGGCCTCACAAACACATTTCTTACCGACATTATAGCAGGGATTGAAAGGTTTTGCAATAAATTTGATAAAATTTTACCGAAAAAAATCTCCCGCGGTTCGGCGGGAGATTTTGCCGCTGATTTTTAGTCGTGGTGATCGTCGTGGTGCTCTTCCTTATGGTGGTCGGCCTCGTGGGTGTGCTCGCCCTCAATGGTGCAGCCATCAACGCCGCAGTCGAAGTCGTCGTGGGGTTCTTCTTCGTGGTGATCGGCCTCGTGGGTGTGCTCGCCCTCAATGGTGCAGCCCTCAACGCCGCAGTCGAAATCGCCGTGATGTTCCTCCTCATGGTGATCGGCCTCGTGGGTATGCTCGCCCTCAATGGTGCAGCCCTCAACGCCGCAGTCAAAATCGTCGTGGGGCTCTTCTTCGTGGTGATCGGCCTCGTGGGTGTGCTCGCCCTCAATAGTGCAACCCTCAACGCCGCAGTCGAAATCGCCGTGGTGCTCCTCCTCATGGTGGTCGGCCTCGTGGGTGTGCTCGCCCTCAATAATGCAGCCCTCGACGCCGCAGTCGAAATCGTCGTGGGTCTCTTCCTCGTGGTGAGCTGCGTCGGCGGCCGCGCTTGTTACGGCGGGTTCGGTGGCAGCGGACTCGGCGGTAACAACCGGCACGCTTTCTTCGGCGGGCTTGTCCGCGCCGGATATTATCGCTGCCGCGGTGTTGCCGTTGCTTTTAACGCCCTCGGCCTCGCCGTATCCGCCGGTGCACCCGGCCAGCGCCATCGCCGCGGCGGCAATAAGGGCAAAAATTTTTATTATTTTCAATTTTATCACTCCTTTGTAAGGTTATGACAATATTATACTCCCGCCGTGTGAGTTTGTCAACACATTTAATAAAAAATCCGCCCCCGCGGGAATTTCGCAGGGGCGGAGGCGGTCAGAAGTTTTTTTCGTGTTTTATCAGGCGGGAGATCCCCCACACCGCCCAGCCGATTCCGCAGGCGGCAAGAAGAACCGCCGCCCATACCGTCAAAATAAGATATCCCAAGCCGCCCCAGCCGCTTGCGGTGCACGCTGCGATAAACAGCAGGGCGGTTACTGCCGCTAAAATCAATACCGGCGCGAGCCTTATTATCAGCGGCTTCACCTTGAATCAGGAGAGGTGCTTTTTAAGAGTCGCCCTGACGGCGCCCTTTCCGGCGATGAGCTCCCTGAAATATTCATCAATCTTTTCGGCGAGGTCGTTTTCTACAAGATCCGAGCCGAAGATGTTGGCGTTTTCAAGTATCGGCCTGAGCTTTTCGCCTACGCTCTCCGGCTTGCCTATCTCGATCCCCGCAAGCTTCGCCTGGAGTTCGTCCTTAAGCGGGTCGGAGGACACTTCAATCGGCTCAAGATTGTCGTCGACCGCCAAGAGATATCTCAGCCAGCCAGCTATGGCGAGCGGGATTGCGGTGAGCTCGTTTATTTTGCCGAGGGCGGAATAGCTCTTTATAGTCTCGCCGAAGCGTATGCCCACCTTTTGCGAGGTGTCGGTGGCGATCCTCTGAGGGGCGTCGGGCATGAACGGATTTGGCAGGCGCTCGTTTACCACCTCGTCGATAAAGGCGCGGGGGCTGATGATGCCGGGATCGGTGACGACGGGCAGGCCCTCGTCGTAGCCGAGCTTTTTGACAAGCTTAGTCAGTTCAGCGTCCTGCATCTCCTTGCAGATTAGCGTGTAGCCGAGCATGCAGCCGTATACCGCGAGCGCGGTGTGCAGGGGATTCAGGCAGGTAGTCACCTTCATTCTCTCGGTCTTGTTGACGGTGTCGCGGTCTGTCAGGTATACCCCCGCTTTTTCAAGGGCGGGGCGGCCGTTCGGAAAGTCGTCCTCTATAACGAGATACTGCGGTCTCTCGGCGTTCACGAAGGGCGCAATATAGGTGTTTTTCGAGGTGATTATCGGCGACATATCCTCAATGCCGGCGTTTGTGAGATTTTCCTCCACCGATTTTGCCGGGCGGGGGGTTATCTTGTCAATCATCGACCAGGGGAAGCTGACCGAGCCGCCCTCGAGGTAATCCAAGAATTCCTTCGGGGCGAAGCCGTTTTCCACCCAGGCCGAGGCTATCGCGGTCACCGAGCTTTTCAGCTTTTCGCCGTTGTGGGAGCAGTTGTCCATGCTGACGACGGCGAGCGGGAGCTTTCCCGAATTGAACCGTTCAAGAAGCATCGCCGCGGTAAAGGGCATTGCGTGGCGGGGCCTTGCGGGGCCGTTTTTCATGTCCTCGGCGACGACGGGCAGAAGCCCGCCCGATGTGTTCTTGATTGCGTAGCCCTTTTCGGTGATGGTGTAGCTTACCATCTCGAGGGACGGCGAGCGGAAGATCCTGCGAAATTCCGCCATGGCGGATTCGTCGGCGCTGTCGGCTTTCAAAGCATAGGCCACCGAGCCCAACACCTCGCAGTCGGAGCTGCCGTCGGCGTTGAGGCTGACGTTTAAGGTGAGGTTGTCAAAGGGCTTGTAGATTTTGTCGATTATCTCGTAGTCGAAGGTGTCCGCCGCGATGATGCCGCGGTCGGCCTCGCCCGAATCGAGAAGCTTTTGCTGCAACGAGGCTATGAACCCGCGGAAGATGTTTCCCGCGCCGAAATGAAGCCATAAGGGATTTTTTCGTGTGCTTTCGGCGACAGCCGGGACGTCATACTGCGGGAGGGCTACATTTGCGGCCTGCCAGAATTTTTTGTCGGAAAGAGAGTTAAGATTCAGTTTCATTTTTTATTATCCTCCGCTTTGCATATTGCCTCCCAAAGGCCGTTTAAGTAGCAGGCGCCGAGGGCGCGGTCGTAAAGGCCGTAGCCGGGGCGGCCGACCTCTCCCCAGATCATTCTGCCGTGATCGGGCCGGATATAGGTGTCGGGGCAGACGTCGTGGACGGCTTTCATTATCTCGTACATGTCAAGGTCGCCGTCGCTCGAAAGATGAGCAGACTCGCAGAAGCAGCGGTCGCTGCCGATGTGTCTGAGGTTTCTCACGTGCAGGCAGCCTATTCTGCCCATTTCGCCGAAGTGGCGGATAACGCTTACAACGTCGTTATTCACGTTCGAGCCGAAGGAGCCTGTGCAGAGGCAGATAGCGTTTGCGGGGCTGTCGTGGAGCCTGACTATCCTGTCGTAGCCCTCCTGATCGTGGGCGAGGCGTGGCAGGCCGAAGATCTTCCAGCCGGGATCGTCGGGGTGGCAGGCCATCACGACGCCGCATTCCTCGCAGGTGGGAATGATGCCGTCGAGGAAATATTTGTAGTTTTCAAGCAGCTTTTCCTCGTCGATGTCCTTGTAGAGATTCAGCACGCGCTCGAGATCGGCAAGGCGCTCCGGCTCCCAGCCTGGGAGAGAGAAGCCGTTGGAATTTTCGGCGGTGCGCTTTACTATGTCGAGGGGCGAAAGGGTGCCGAGCTCGGCTTCGTCGTAAAACATCGAGGTCGAGCCGTCGGGATTCGGCCTCGCGAGATCGGTTCTCAGCCAGTCGAGAACCGGCATAAAGTTGTAGACGATCACCTTTACGCCGTATTTTGCAAGATTGCGGATAGTTATGCGGTAGTTTTCGATGTATTTGTCGCGGGAGGGCAGGCCGAGCTTGATGTCCTCGTGGACGTTGACGCTCTCGATTACCTCGCATTCAAGCCCTGCGGCGTGAACCTCGTCGATATAGCTTTTTATCTCCTCCTCAGTCCACACCTCGCCGGCGGCTTTGTAGTCCAAAAAGCCCATAACGCCGGTCATGCCGGGAATCTGGCGGATCTGGGAGAGGGTGACGGAATCGCTCTTCGAGCCGAACCATCTGAATGTCATTTTCATGGAGTTTTCTTCCTTTCTGTTTTTGATAGGTTTATTTATTTTCCGGGTTGCCGCACGGTTTGTCGGCGCGGCTTGAGCCGGTAAATTCTTTCTCGATATGCATGTGCTCGGTGATTTTGACGGGCCGCTGATGTTCAAAATCCATTTCCAGGATATATGGCGTCCAGTCGATGATGCGCAGAAAATCCTCGCAGCCGAACGCGGGGTTATAGTAGTTTAAAATGCTGCTCAGGGCGGTGCCGTGGGTGCCTATCACGATATTTTTGCCGTCGTTTTCCGTCAGAATTTCGTTCAGCACCTCAATATTGCGCCGTTGACCCGCCAGGATAGACTCGCCGTTTTCCTCGTGGTAATCAAGGTCTTCCCAGCGCTTTTTAAACATGCCGTAATTGTTGCCGCCCTCGCCCTTTTCCCGCTCTCTTAAGCGTTCGTCGGTTATTATTTTGCAGCCGAAATATTCGGCGGCGCTCTTTATTGTATCCACGCTGCGCTTATAGGGGCTGCAATAGAATCGGTCGACGCGCTTATCTCTGAAAAATTCAAGCACCGCTTCCGAATCCTTAATCCCCTGGGACGTGAGGGGCCTGGTGCGGTCGTCGCCGAAATCGTGCTGCGGCTGGGCGTGTCTTACGAAATAAATCCTTGTCAACCGACCGTCTCCTTTTCGGCATGAATTCGAGTTATTGCATCGGGACAAATTAACTCAATATAGATGATACCACTTTTTCGGGCGGTAATCAAGCAGCTTTTACACTTTTTTCTTGCATATTGTAAAAACAGTCCCGCCGGGGCGTTGACTTTAGAATTTTTTTACTGTATAATCAAACTGAGGCAGATTGGCTTCGAAGAGGTCGGGATAGCGCACGACAACCGGATAGACCGGCTCGGCGAGCTGCAATCGACGGTCTACTGCGAGCTGCTGCCGGATAAATTTGTCAACTATATTAAATGATACATACGGAGGAAAGATCATGAGCAAAAAAGAGGAAATCGTAAAAAGAATAGAGGCGCTGGGCGTTGTGCCTGTCATAGCGATAAACGACGTTGAAAACGCCGTTCCGCTTGCGAAAGCGCTCGTCAAGGGCGGGTTGCCGGCGGCCGAGATAACATTTAGAACCGACTGCGCCGCGGAAGCTATCCGCCGGATTCGCGAGGAGGTGCCCGAGATGCTCGTCGGCGCGGGAACCGTGCTGACAAAGGAGCAGGTTGACGGCGCTCTTGAGGCGGGCTCGGAGTTTATCGTCACCCCCGGCTTCAACCCCGAGATCGTGAAATATGCCCTTTCAAAGGGCGCAATCATCATGCCCGGCACAGCCACCCCCGGCGAGATGGAGCAGGCCATGAGCCTCGGCCTCGACATAGTGAAGTTCTTCCCGGCCGAGCAGAACGGCGGCGTCGCGAAGCTTAAGGCGGTTTCGGCGCCCTACTCGAAGCTGAGATTCATGCCCACCGGCGGCGTGAACGAAAAAAATATCTCGTCCTATTTGAGTTTTGAAAAGATAATCGCCTGCGGCGGCACCTGGATGGTCAAAAAAGACCTCATAGACCGTAAGGACTGGCAGGGGATAGAAAAGCTCACCCGCGAGGCCGTTCTGGCGGCGCAGGGCTTTGAGGTAAAGGAGGTCTCCGCTGAGGGGATCACCTTCGGCTGCAACAGCGTCGAGAGGGCCGAGGCGTATATTCGCGCCGCGGGGCTTGTCTGCGACAAAATCAAGCTTGTGAAAAAGTGATGCGTCCCGCATGGGCGCGCGGAGAACCCCGGCCGGGGGAAGCCCCCGGCCCGCGCCCCGCAGGGGCGCGGGCAGCCGCCCCCAGGGGGGCGGCCCGCCGCGAAGCGGCGCGGGGGCTTATGCTAAGGCTGCGGCCGCGCGCCATGCGGGCAGAAGCTGCAATTTATTATATATAGGAGGATATATATGAAAAGAATAATCACATTCGGCGAGATCATGCTCCGCCTCAACCCCGAGGGATATTTAAGGTTCGTCCAGGCCGACAGGCTTGAGGCCACCTACGGCGGCGGCGAGGCAAACGTGGCGGTCTCGCTTGCAAACTACGGCATGAGCGCGGCGTTCGTCTCAAAGGTGCCTTCGCATGAGATCGGCCAGTGCGCCGTGAACGAGCTCAGGCGCTACGGCGTCGACACCTCGGAAATGGTGCGCGGCGGCGACCGCTTGGGCATCTATTTCGCCGAAAAGGGTGCCTCGCAGAGACCCTCAAAGGTGATCTACGACCGCGCCGGAAGCGCCATTGCCTTGGCGAAGAAGTCGGACTTCGACTGGAACAGGATCTTCGAGGGTGCCGACTGGTTCCACTTCACGGGGATAACCCCCGCCCTCGGCGGCGAGCTCCCCGAAATATGCCTTGAGGCCTGCAAGGCCGCCCACGCGCATGGGATAAAGGTCTCCTGCGACCTCAACTACCGCAAAAAGCTCTGGACGCGCGCCGAGGCCGGCGAGACCATGGCGAAGCTGCTGCCCTATGTAGACCTTTGCATCGCCAACGAGGAGGACGCAAAGGACGTCTTCGGGATCGAGGCGGAAAACACCGACATCAACTCGGGCAAGCTCAATCACGAGGGCTATGTCAGCGTGGCAAGACAGCTTTCCGAGAGATTCGGCTGCAAATACGTCGCTATAACGCTTCGCTCCTCCATCTCTGCGAACGACAACGACTGGGCGGGCATGCTTTACACCGACGGCAAGGCCCATTTCTCGAAGCAGTACCACATGCACATCGTCGACCGCGTGGGCGGCGGCGACAGCTTCGGCGGCGGGCTTATCTACGCGCTCCTCTCGGACTACGAGCCCGACGCGGCGATAAACTTCGCGGTGGCGGCCTCCTGCCTGAAGCATTCCGTCGAGCACGATTTCAACCTCTGCTCGGTTGCTGAGGTTCAGGCCCTTGCCGGCGGAGACGGCTCGGGAAGAGTACAGAGATAAATTTTATTCGGGAGGGGGGTATATTTTGCCCCCTCCTTTTTCGGAGGAAAGATCATGCGCAGAAAAGACAGGGAGATCGCCGACTTTGAGGGGATCGTAAAAATAATAGACGGGTGCGACATTCTTCGCATAGGCCTCAGCGACGGCGACACGCCCTATATAGTCCCGGTGAATTTCGGCTACACGGCCGACGGCGGGCAGATATGCTTTTTTGTCCACGGAGCCGCCGCCGGCAGAAAATATGAGCTTATGAAAAGAAACGGAGTTTGTTCGTTCGAGGCGGACATTCCGCTGAAAATGGAGACGACTAAGGGTCGCAGCGTCACCATGAGGTATAAAAGCGTAATGGGCCGCGCGAAGATAGTCTTTTTGGAGGGCGAGGAAAAGGAGAGGGCGATGAGCGAAGTCATCATGGCGAGGTATGAGCTAACCAAAAACTTCGACTACGACCGCTCGGCGCTTGAGCACACCGCCGTCGCGATGCTGAAAGTCACCGAGATAACCGCAAAGGCTAATCTTTGATCCCGAAAGACCGAAACCGAATCTGAAATGCCCCTCCCCTCGGAGGGGTATTTTTGCGGGCGCGTCCGTTCCGCACACATTGTTGACAACTTTTAAATATATCGCCGCAGGCGACACCATGAAATTCTATCTTCTAATTTCTAACTTCTATCTTCTTGATGTGGCCGTTTCGGCCACATCTGCTTTTGCTCCCCGTTTCCCCCTAAATTCGCCCGCGCGGTCTGGTAAAATATCTTCCATTAAAGCCGAAAGGAAGATAAATATGTTAAAATCCGCTGCCGCCCGAAAAAGGCTCGTTGTTCTGCTGATTTCCGCCGCCGTCGGCGCGGCGATGTCCCGCTCGTCGGTTTTGGGGGAGTTCGCCCCCTTCGCCGTGATACCCGCCGCCGTGCTGCCCCTGCCCTACGGAGCCGCCGCCGCTTTAGGCGCGCTGCTGCCCGGCTGCTTCACACTGTCATTTAAGATCGTCCCGCTGTTGGCGGCGCTTTTGGCCGCGCTTTTGTCCCGGCTGAAAAAGCAGGGGGATATCCCGCGAGCGGCGATATCCTCGGGGGCGTATTTTCTGTCGTCGGCACTGCTCGGGGCGTTCTCGGGCGGAGGCTTTTACGACTTTATTTTTTCCCTTTTGATCTCCGCGGGGCTATTTGCGCTCTGCGCCGCCTTTTCGGGGATATACCGCGCGTACTCCTCGGCAAAGAGCATGTCCCCGGCGCAGCTTATCTTTTTCTGCGGGGCTTTCGTCTGTGCGCTCGCCCCTGTCGGCGAGGGCGCCGTTTCGCTTGGTGGAGCCGCCGCCGCGTGGTTCACACTTTTTACCGCCCTGAATTTTGGGGCGATGCCCGCCGCCGTGGTGTCCGCGGCATGCGCCCTCGGCGCGGGGATATGCAACCCCGGCCTATTCCCGATATACGCGATTTTATGCATACCGGCGCTTCTGGGCGGGCTTATACGCTTTGGCGGGACGTTTAAAATGTCCGCCCTGTTCATTCTGATACTTATCCCTTCCGCCGCGCTGTTCGGAGGCAGAGCTTCCGTCGGCATGATCGCCGACGCCGCGGCCGCGGCTATACTTCTCGTTTTGACCGAGCGCCCGGCGGCGAGACTTGTCTCGGAGAGCCTATGCGACCCTCCGCCCGCCTCCCGCTTTAAGACCGAGCTTCTGCGCGAGGCGCTGCTTTCTGCTTCCGAAAGGCTGATGGCATGCCGGGAAAAGGTGCCCTGCCCCGGCGGGAAGGTTATGGAGGCCTTCTGTGAAAGGGTATGCTCGGGCGGCGGGGAAAATTCCTCATGCCGCAAAAACGGGGCGTACTTTTCCGAAATGAGCGCCGGGCGGCGGGAGACCCTCAAGCAGTGCGCAGGGACGATGTCGGCGATAGCGGGCGCAATTACCGACGCCGAGCGGGCGGCAATCCCCCTGCGGCGGGAGATGGGGCATCTTTCCCGCAGGCTTTCGGAGGGCGTGAAAAAAACCGGCGCGCGGCCCTTGGGCTGCACCGTCTGCGCGGACGGTTACGCATCGGTGGTGCTGCCGGCGGCGTCGCGGTTCAGCGAGGAAAAAATCGCCCTCGCCGGCGCGGAGATTCTGAACGGCGGGCCGTATGCGCCTCGGCGGCGGGAGGCCGGCGACGCGGTCATGCTTGAATTTTTGCCGAAGCCTCGCTATTCCGCCGAATTCGGCTTCAGCCAGATATCCGTGGGGGACAACCCCTCGGCGGTCTGCGGCGACGTCGCCCTCGGCTTTTCCTGCGGCGCGTGGGAATATTTTCTCCTCTCCGACGGCATGGGCACCGGAGGTGGCGCAAGGGCTGCGGCCGAGCTCCTCGGCGGCATTTTGAAGGAATTTATCCTTGCGGGATTTTCGGTCGAGACGGCGGCTTCGCTCGCCTCTATTGAGATGTCGGCCGAGCTGCCTGAGGAGAGCTTTGCCACGCTTGATCTTTTGGCGGTGAACACCCGCACAGGCGCGGCGGCCGTCTATAAGGCCGGGGGCTGCCACAGCTTTCTGTTCTCGGAATCGGGGCAGTCAAGGCTTCGCGCCGGGGGATATCCGATAGGCATACTCGACGGGTGCAGCGTCAAGGTCGGCAGATTTTTCGTCGGCGAAAGGGCGGACGTCGTCATGATGTCCGACGGTGCGGCGGGTCTTAGCGGCGAGGCCGTAAAAAAGGTGATACTCGGTAAAACTGAGCCCGGCCCCGCGGCCTCGGCGGCGGCGATTTGCGGGGCGGTTTCGCCGAAAAACGACGATATCACCGTCGCGGTGGTGAAAATAAGGAAAATTCCGCGCTGAACTGTCGGCAAATTATACAAATATCACTGTTTCAAAATGTGAAATTTCTAAGAATTTAACAAAATACTGTTGCAAATTTTCCATGAATTTGCTACAATATCATTGTGCAGAATTTTGTCATGTTTTTAATCATAAAAAGGAGGCGAATTGACCGTGCAGTTTGAAATTTCCGAGGATATCCGCAGGGCGATAGATTTGTTTGAGGAGGGAAAGAATTACGACTGCGGGGATCTCTTCGGCGCTCATTTTGACGGAAGCGGAAAGTGTATATTCCGCGTGTGGGCGCCGAATGCAAGAAGCGTTTCGGTCGTAGGCGATTTTAACGGCTGGAACGAGACAGCCAATCTTATGGAAAGGATATACGGCGGAATATGGCAGGCCGAAATCGAGGGTCTCGGCGAATACTCCACATATAAATACTGCGTGTGGGGCGCGGACAACACCTTAAGGTGGAAGTCAGATCCATACGGCGTGCATATGGAGACGAAGCCCGCCACCGGCACCAAGATATTCGACATATCCCGCTATAACTGGCGGGACGGGCAGTATATCAAAAAGAGGAACGAGACGCCGCCCTATGACCGGCCGATGAACATTTACGAGGTGAACATCGGCTCATGGAAGCAGTATCCCGACGGAAACTTTTTCAGCTATAAAAAGTTTGCCGAGGAGATAATACCCTATCTCAAGGAGATGAATTATACCCACATAGAATTCATGCCGCTGACGGAATATCCGTTCGACGGCTCCTGGGGATATCAGGTCATAGGATATTTCGCGCCGACCTCGCGCTTCGGCAGCCCCTTCGATTTCATGGAGATGGTGGATATGTTCCACGAGGCGGGGATACCCGTTATAATCGACTGGGTGCCGGCGCATTTTCCGAAGGACGCAACCGGGCTTTACGAATTCGACGGTTCGCCCTGCTATGAATACTCCGATCCCTTGAAGATGGAGCACCGCGGCTGGGGCACCAGGGTGTTCGATTTCGGCCGGCCCGAAGTGAGATCGTTTTTGATATCGAGCGCGCTGCACTGGCTTGAAAAATTCCACGCCGACGGCCTTAGGGTCGACGCGGTGGCCTCGATGCTCTACCTCGACTACGACAGGCAGGGCGGCGAATGGAGGCCGAACAGATACGGCGGAAACCAGAATTTAGAGGCCGTGGAATTTTTGCAGGAGCTCAACAAGGCGGTATTTTCAAGGCTGCCCAACGCGCTTATGATAGCCGAGGAATCTACCGCATGGGCGAACGTCACAAAGCCGGTAGATGTCGGCGGGCTGGGCTTCAATTTCAAGTGGAATATGGGCTGGATGAACGACATGATGCACTATATGTCCCTCGACCCCTATTTCAGGAGCTTTAACCACAACGAGCTTACGTTCTCATTCTTCTATGCGTTCTCGGAAAACTTCATTCTGCCGATCTCCCACGACGAGGTCGTCCACGGAAAGGGTTCGCTGGTGAATAAAATGTCGGGCCGCAGCGCCGAGGAAAAGATGCGCACCGACAGGGCATTTTTGGGCTATATGATGGCTCACCCCGGCAAGAAGATGCTCTTTATGGGCTCGGAATTCGCGCAGTTCCGCGAGTGGGACTACGAGTCGGGGCTCGAGTGGTTCATGGTTGAAGATTACCCCATGCACCGGGATTTCCAGACGTTCGTGAAAAATCTCAACGGGTTCTATCTTGAAAATCCGCCGATGTGGAACGACGATTACAGCTGGAACGGTTTTAGGTGGATCTCAGCCGACGACTATACCCAGAGCGTGATAATTTTCCGCAGGATAGACAAAAAGGGGAACGAGGTCATCGTGGTCTGCAACTTTGCGCCGGTAGACCGCGAGAACTACCGATTCGGGGTTCCCTACCGCGGGGTTTACACCGAGGTATTCAATTCAAGCGCCGGAGACGGAGCACCCTATGCCAATCAGCCGGTAAAGGCGGAGAAGATCCCCGCCCACGGTTTTGATCAGTCGGTAGCAATATCAATCAAGGGCCTCTCCACGATGTATTTCAAGGTGAAAAAGACAGGCGGAAGACCGCCCAAGGCTAAAAAGTAAATTACCTTAAGAAAGGAAGAAGACAACATGAATAACAAAAAAGAATGTGTGGCAATGCTGCTGGCGGGCGGTCAGGGCTCGCGGCTTTACGCCCTCACAAAAAAGGTTGCAAAACCTGCCGTTCCCTACGGAGGCAAATACCGCATAATCGACTTTCCGCTTTCCAACTGCGTGAATTCCGGCATAGACACCGTAGGCGTTCTCACGCAGTATCAGCCGCTCGTCTTAAACGACTACATCGGAAACGGACAGGCGTGGAACCTCGACCGCGTTCACGGCGGCGTACATATTCTGCCCCCTTACCAGACCGCCTCGGGCGCGCAGTGGTATGAGGGCACCGCAAACGCCATCTACCAGAATTTAAGCTTTATCGACCGCTACGATCCCGAATATGTGGTTATCCTCTCGGGCGACCACATCTATAAGATGGACTACTCGAAGATGCTCAATTTCCACAAGGAAAAGGGCGCCGAGTGCACCATCGCCGTTATCGACGTCCCGATCCACGAGGCCTCCCGCTTCGGAATAATGTTCGCCCACGAGGACGGCTCGGTCTACGACTTCGTAGAAAAGCCGAAGGAGCCCAAATCCACCCTCGCGTCAATGGGCATATACATCTTCAGCTATAAGACCCTGAAAAAATATCTCATAGAAAACGAGCTGGACACCTCGGCGACGAAGGACTTCGGCAAGAACATAATTCCGTCGCTTTTGGAGCACGGCGAAAGGGTGTTCGCCTACCGCTTCGACGGCTACTGGAAGGACGTCGGAACCATAGACAGCCTCTGGGACGCCAATATGGAGCTTTTGGCCGTGAACGTAGACCTCGATCTTTACGATACCAGCTGGAGGATCTATTCCAACAACGATTCCGCCGCGCCGCATATAATCGGCAAGAACGCGAAGATACAGAGCTCGATGGTAACGAACGGCTGCTATATCGACGGCACCGTAGACACCTCGGTCGTCTCGGGCGGGGTGACCGTTGAGGAGGGCGCTTTGGTGCAGTATTCGGTGCTCTTCCCCGGAGCGGTAATCAAAAAGGGCGCAGTCGTGGAATATGCCATAGTCGGCGAAAACAGCGTTATCTGCGAAAACGCGCATGTAGGCGCCGCCCCCGAAACCATTGAGAACAAGGACGAGTGGGGCGTTGCGGTTGTCGGACAGGATATAACCGTCAGCGAGGGCGCGTCGGTTGCGCCGAAGCAGATAATTTCCGAGAGCATATAAAGGGAGGAAAGACAAATGAGCTATAATATGACAAATGTTTTGGGTATTCTGTTTGCGAATACCCACGAGGGCTCCGTTCCCGAGCTTTCCGCAAAGAGAACAATGGCCTCGATACCCTTCGGCGGGCGCTTCAGAATGGTCGACTTCCTTCTTTCGGGAATGTCAAATTCCGGAATGTCCAAGGTGGGGATAATCACAAGGACTAACTATCAGTCACTTTTGGATCACATAGGCTCGGCCCGCCCCTGGGATCTTTCCCGCAACGACGGCGGCCTTACCCTTCTGACACCCTTCGGCCGTAACAACCAGGACAACGGCCTCTTTAAGGGCAAGCTTGACGCGCTTTACAGCTGCCTGAGCTATATCCGCCACACCGGCTGCGAATATGCCGTTCTTTCGGATTGCGACCTCGTCATCAACCCGGATTTCACCCACCTTGTAGACGAGCACATCGCGAGCGGCGCCGACATAACCGCCGTCTGCCACACCGACGACTACACCGAGGAGGAGACCCGCGACGCGGCCTGCTTCAAGCTCAACGGCTCGAAGATAGAGGCGGTCGCGGTAAACCGCCAGGCCTCCGGCAGGCTCACCATGGATCTCAACATCTACGTCATGAAGACCTCGCTTTTGATATCTTTGGTAGACGACCTCGTGTCGCTCGGAAAATACAGCTTCAGCCGCGACGTTTTGCAGGAAAAGTGCGGCGAGCTCAACATGCACGCCTACGAGTTCTCCGGCTTCTACCGCCGCATCTGCGACATTGAAAGCTACTATAGGGCAAACATGGCGCTTTTGTGCCACGACAACCTTGCAAAGCTTGTCAGCAGCGACAGGCCGATATACACCAAAGACCGCGCCGACGCCCCCGCGAAATACGGCTTCAACAGCCAGGTGACGAATTCTCTTGTCGCCAACGGCTGCGTTATCGAGGGCGTGGTGGAAAATTCCATTCTCTTCCGCGGCGTTAAGGTTGCAAAGGGAACGGTCATCAAAAATTCCATACTCATGCAGGACACCGTTGTCGGCCGCGACACCAGCGTCATGAACATCATCACCGACAAGAACGTCACCATAGGCGACGGCCTTACCGTTGCCTCTTCCGAAAACTGCCCGCTTTACATCGCAAAGGGCAGGGTACTTTAATACGTAAAAAGAAAAGAGGTCTATGCTATGAAAATTCTCTATGCTGCAAGCGAAGCGCTTCCTTACGTTGCGTCGGGCGGACTTGCCGACGTTGCCGGCTCGCTGCCGAGAGCCCTTGTCGAATCTGGGGCCGACTGCCGCGTTGTAATGCCCCTCTATGGCTCTATCCGGGGCGAGCTGCGCGACAGCCTGAAATACATCACCAATTTCTTCGTGCCGGTGTCGTGGCGCAATCAGTACTGCGGAGTGTTCGAGGGCGAGCAGAACGGCGTTAAGTATTACCTGTTGGACAACGAGTATTACTTCAAGCGCCAGGGCATCTACGGGCATTTCGACGACGCCGAGCGCTTTGCGTTCTTCTCCCGCGCGATCCTTGAAATGATCTGCCATATCGATTTCATGCCCGACGTAATAAACTGCAACGACTGGCAGACCGCGCTTGTGCCTGTTTACTACGATCTGTTCTACCGCTATTACATGGGCATGGAGAACATAAAGACCGTATTCACTATCCACAACATTCAGTATCAGGGAAAATACGGCATGGAGCTCTGCGAGGATCTTTTGGGCATTCCCGCCGACAGGCGCGGCGTGCTCGAATATGACAAGTGCTGCAACTTCATGAAGGGCGCCATAGAGGTGTCCGACAAGGTGACCACCGTTTCGCCCACCTATGCCCGCGAGATTCTCGACCCCTGGTTCAGCTACGGGCTCGATCCCGTTTTGGTGCCGAGGCAGTATAAGCTCACAGGCTTTTTGAACGGCATAGATCAGGACGTCTATAACCCCGAGACCGACCCCGCGCTTCCCGCGCATTTCTCGGCGGAGGACAAATCGGGCAAGGCGGTCTGCAAGCAGGAGCTCCTCTCGGAAATGGGGCTTCCGCAGGGCAAGGAGCCGGTTATAGGCATAGTCACCCGCCTTGTCGGCCACAAGGGCGTCGACCTTATAAAGTACGTCTTCGAGGACATGCTTAACATAGGCTATAAATTCGTGGTTTTGGGTTCCGGCGAAAAGCAGTATGAGGACTTCTTCCGCGAGATGGCCTACCGCCACCCCGACAGAGTTGGCGTGAGAATAGGCTTCATTCCCGATCTTGCCCACAGGATCTACGCCGGCGCGGATATGTTCCTGATGCCCTCGCAGTCCGAGCCCTGCGGCCTCGCCCAGATGGTTTCGCTGAGATACGGCACCATTCCGATAGTCCGCGAGACCGGCGGCCTTAAGGATTCCATCACCGACTGCGGCGGCCCCGGCGGCAACGGCTTCACCTTCAAGACCTATAACGCCCACGACATGCTCGACGCCACCGTCCGCGCCCGCGCCTATTACGACCAGCGCATGAAATGGGGCAGGCTCACAAGCTACGCCCTCAGGCAGGACTTCAGCTGGAAGCGCTCGGCCGAGCTCTATAAGGGCCTCTACCGCGAGCTTACGGGCGAGCAGGAATAAATCGCCCAAAGTGAATATACTCAAAAAGCAGGCGAAAAGCCTGCTTTTTTGTGCCCTGCGCTCGGAAAATTTCCGTCAGCCTGGGTCTGTTATGAATTTATACTTCACATCGCCGTCCTCCCGAAGTTTTACGACGCCCGCGTCGCCCCCGTAAAGCTCCTTAAGCCGTTTCAGGTGCGTCACCAGCACCCACTTTGCGCCGAGGTCGCTGAGGTGCTCGAGGATATAATACAGCCCCTCGGCGCCCTCGGTGTAGTCGGTCGTCTGAAAGACCTCGTTTAAAAGTATCAGCGCGCCGGGCGAGGCTTTTACGACGATTTTTTTGATATCGGTTACCTCCTCCTCGAACCGCCCGACGATTCCGCCGCCGTGATAAGCCCGCTCGGCGGAGGCCATCTGCAAAAGAATTTCCCGAGGAAGGGAAATTTTGGCGGCGCTCGCGGGGATAGGCAGCCCCGCCGCCGTGAAGACCAGCGCAAGCGTTGCGGCGCGAAGGTAAACCGTCTTGCCGCAGGAATTTTTCCCGGTGATAATTATGCCCTTTTCCCCGCCGGCCAGCCTGAAACCGTTCGGAACGACCGTCTCGGGGTTCGGCGTGCTCAATAGAAGATAAAGGTCGTAAAGCCCGGCGATGTCGGTGCTGCCGCCAAGATCGGCGTAAACGGCGGGAACGCCGATATTTTTCAGCGCGTCGCAGTATCTTACCGCAAAGGCGTAAAAGCCGAGATCGTAGCAGATCTGCAAAAACTCGCCGCACAAAGACGAGATCGCGAGCTCGAACGCCTCGCAGAGCCCCTGCGCCGAGGCCGAGAGCAGCCCGCCCGATTCCTCGGCAAAAAGCGGAGCGCGAACGCCCTCGGAGGCCGATTTTTTGCCGAAGACACGCTTCTGCTCCCTCGGCATTCTTTGGGTGGAGATGATGCCGAGGCCGGAGATCCTGCCGCTTTCGTCGACCGAAAATTCCGTCACGGTGAGATTTTCCGCCGCGGAAAAATCCTGAAATTTCACGGCAAGAATATAAAGCCGCTTTGTCTCGGGCGATTCGCAGAGCCAGCTTATGCGCTCCTTAAGCGCGTTCAGCCCCACGGAACGGGGGAAGCGGTCGCGGAAAATTTCGTAAATTCCGTTTATAAGCTCGATGAGCTTTCCCACCGCCCCCGCGGCACTTTTTGTCAGCTCGGAGGGGTAGGCCCGGCCGCCGAAAAGCCGAAACTGCCCGCTTTTTTCCTTGCGGTAGTCGGCTTGGATATCCCCGAAGCGGCCGAAAAGCTCAGCAAGCCGCTCGACCGGCAGCCTGCGGGCGGTAAAATCGCGAATTATCTCCCGCCGGTATTCAACCTGTGCGGGGTCGGTCAGCGGGCGCTCCAGCACCTCCCGCGCGGCCTTTTGAAGCCGTATGTCCGGCGTAATCAGCGCAAGAATCTTCCCGAGCATGAAGTCGTCAAGGTGATCTATCGGCTCGCGAGGCCCGCGGCCGTCCCGAAAATCCGAATTATAAAGCAGACTTATCATTTTTTAGCCTCCTCAGGCTGTCGCGGTCGAGGCCGTGCTTTTTGAGAATGTCCCGCGCGTAGGAGCTACGGCCGCCCTCCTGCCGCACGATCTTGAACGTCCGCTCGTTGCCGCCGCCCGAAACGACCGTCGTCAGTGACGGGATATCCCCCTCGCATACGCTGTGAAAATGGGTGACGAACAGCGCAAACGCCCCTTTTTCGGCGAGCCTGTTCATCAGCTCAAGGGAGAGCTCGGTGCCGCGGTGCTCGTCGGCGCCGGAAAAGGTCTCGTTGAATATCATGAAGGAGTTTTTGTCGGCGGCCTTTACCGCGTCGCGCAGGCGCTTTTCTTCGTTTTCAAGACGTCCGCCCGAGCCGAAGCCCTCGTTTTCGGGAAAATGCGTGAAAATGCGGGTAAAAGGGTATATTTTTGCGGATCTTGCGTAAACCGGGCAGCCGCCCAAAAACATTATAAGGTTGATGGCCGCCGCCCGCAAAAAGGTGGTTTTGCCGCCGCCGTTCGCCCCGCGTATGAAAAATGCGCTCTCGCGAGGGGTCATGTCGAGGTCGTTCGGGACGATTTTTGCGCCGTCTTTTAAGAGCAGCGAGACGTCGAAAAGATCGTGCGCGGCGTAGCAGGGCTCGGCCGAAATTTCGGGGAAGCATGCCGCCGCGCCTCGCTCCGCGGCCCTTTGGCGGAGGCGGTTCAGAGAAAAGTAAAATTCCAGATCGCCCGCGAGCCTTAAAATATCCGGGTTTATCAGCGGGAGCAGTTCTTGCCGAAGCACTGCCATTCGCCGGAATTCCCCACCCCAAAGCCCTGTCAGGGCGGCTGCGAGCCGGGGTGACATCTTTGTCCCGGCGGGCTTCTGCCCCTCCTGAAGGGGGTATCCCAGCCGCTCGCAGATTTTATAGACCGTTTTTTCGACAGTCTCCGCCCCGCCCTCGGCATGATTGACGTATACTCCGTCGGGGCTTATTCTGAGGCGGTTGTTTGAGACCAGATCCCACAGTTTTTTGTGCTCGGCAATACCCTCCTTTAAAGCCGCCGTCTGAGGCTCCCTTGAAACCGCCTCGGCGTTCAAAGCTTCTAACAAAGGCGTTTTATAGGTATTTTTCATGCCCTCGACGGCTAAAACGTAGCTCTCGGCGCAGCCGCAAAAAAGCGCGCAGCGCTCGACCTCGTGAGCGGAATTTTCAAACAGATACTTTGATTTATCCAGATTTTTCAGCCTGAGATAAAGCCCGTGAAGCCAACCGTAAAAGGCGGAATCTTCAAGGAGCTTAAATATTTCCTGCCGTGCCGAAATGTCCTCGGGCGCGCAGACGCGGGACAATACCGCGAGATCTCCTTTGGAAAGAAGCCTGTCGAGCGAGACATCGGCAAAGACCGCCGCGGGGATCTCCCCGACGGGATCACATAGATTCAAAAGCGAAAGCATAAATAATCCCCCTTCGGTTAAATCATAAACCGAGGAGGAGGGGAGTGTCAAGCAACCGATAATTGCGTGACAAAGGGCGAAAAATGTGGTATGATACGCTCAGGGAGGTGTTTTTATGTTCAGCATTGAAAAATTCGGGATATATCTTTCCCGCCTCAGAAAGAGGGCCGACATGACGCAGTCGGAGCTCGCCGACCGGCTTAACCTGACGAGGCAGGCGGTTTCCCGCTACGAGCGGGGCGAGAGCTTCCCCGACATTTCGGTGCTCGTTAAAATTGCGGAGGTCTTCGCGGTCTCGACCGACGAGCTGATAAACGCGGGCGGGCCGACGGCGGGGGAGTCTGCGATCCTCGAAAACGTCGTGAACGGGCGGGAGGACATTTTGGCGGGGGAGTTTTCCGACATCGCAGGCCTGGCGCCGATACTCAGGCCGAGCGTTCTTGAAAAGCTCGCGAAGAATTTTTCGAAGAAGGGGATCGACATCTCGGAGATAATCAGTTTGGCCGAATATTTAAACGACGAGAGCGTGACTTCGCTGCTTCATGACGCCGAATTCAAGGAAATCGACTATGAGATCCTTGAGAGATTTTTGCCGATTTTAAGCACGCAGTCGAGACTGAATATTTTTGAAAATATCCTTGCGGGCGAGATGGACTGGCACTTTTTGAGGGTGCTCATGAGGTATGACGACGGCCTGCTGCTCAATTCATGGGTCGAGGCGGCGGTGATAGACGGCGTCCTGCCGGAGGAATGCCTGTCGATGCTGAAAACGAGTGGGTGAGGGGGTAGATTACCGCCAAACCTTGTCCCGACGTTTCTCTGAGGGCGAGAAATATAAATCGTAGCATGGGGGGTGAAGTACGGGGTACTCATACCGCGAAAAGGTGGTAGCGCAGTGGAGCCGTCGCGAGCGCGCTTGCAAGCGAGCAGGCGAAACAAGCGTGCCTTTTCGCGGAAAAGGCGGAGCAGCGGAATGAGTGAAGCGGCGATTTTGAATGCGAAGCATGATAAAAGCGCCGCAAGCGATATGTAGCT
>CANQPB010000028.1 GCA_947625615.1 uncultured Clostridia bacterium
TGAGGCTTATTGAGGACTGAAAGGAGCAGCCATGAAAAAGATAGCAAGCTTTACCGTCAACCACGATATTCTTGAAAGGGGAATGTATATCTCCCGGATAGACGGCGACGCCGTCACCTACGACATACGCATGAAAAAGCCCAACGGCGGCGATTATCTTGAAAACGCCGCGCTCCACACTATTGAGCATCTTTTTGCCACCTATGCGCGAAACAGCGCCCTCGGCGAAAGCGTAATCTACGTCGGCCCGATGGGCTGCCGCACCGGGTTTTACCTTATCCTGCGCGACGGCGTTTCCGAGGCCGACGCCATTTCGCTCGTCAAGGATTCGTTCAGGTTCATCGCCGGATTCAAGGGGGAGATCCCCGGCGCCAAACGCCAGGAATGCGGCAACTACCTCGAGCACGACCTCGAAGGCGCCCGCGCCGAGGCCGAGAGCATGCTCACGGTTCTTGACAGCTGGACGCCCGAACAACTTGCCTATAATAATTAGGGAACTTCTTCTGCATAGGTTTCGCTTGCATTTTTTTCGATTGTCACCCTTATATTGTATTTATGACCCATAAGCTCAAGATCCAAATCCACAGTTTCCTGTGTTTTTCTACTTCTGGGGTCTGAAAAGTCTACTATCTTAACCAAGTAGCAGTCGTATCCGTTTTCTGTCCCGGCGTATGTATTTTCGACGGAACATTTCCAATCAGTATCGGGTTTAAGTCCTTTACTCACGGCTATATATAGATATACTATCTTTTCTTTTGGGGTAGTAATTCCGATATCACCGCAGGATAAAGCATATCCATTATGGGGGTTATCATTTGTATCATTGGAAATATCATATATGCATGATGTCCACTCGTAATGCGGGCCTACGTCAAAAGTATAGTCATCTAATTGATATACTCCCGTGGAGTACCTGCACGCAAACACCCCAATCTTATACTCCGCTATCTCCTCGGCCTCGGCTTCAATCTCAAAGCTTCTCGTCTCCTCGCCGAAGCTCAGCTCCGCCCTGCCGCCGGCCTCCGCCCCGGAAATCCTCATCGCAAAATATTCCCCGAAGACCTCGGCGGCTTCAAGCTCTGCGCCATCGATGTCAAAAACCGCGTCCCAGCCGCCCGCTTCGCCCCGCCCTGGGTAGGTAAACGTCTGCGTGAATATGTAATACCTCACCTCGCCGTCCGCGGGGTCTTCCCACTTGATTCCGGGAACGCCGGCAAAATTGTTTCCGTATGCGTCAAAGGCGGTCAGCAGCGCGACTTCAAACCTTCCGCCCGAGTATTCCGCCCTCGCCGCGCCGACTATCCCGCGCGGATCTGCCAAAACAAAATCGCCGAAATGCGCAGCCCTGCCAAAGGCCGTAACGCATTCCGGCGTTTTTCTTCCTCTGCGGCTCTCGCCGACCGCCAGGCTGAGATCGGTCACCGTAAATCCCGCGATTTCGGCGCTTTCAAGCCCGCTTTCGCCGATAGCGTCGGTCTCACCGTCAAAAAGCCACCCGTTTTCCCTGACAAATTTGCAGCCCGAAATTTCCGCTTCCGTCGGCCCGAAAACGGATATCTCCGCGCCGAAGGCATGCTTAAGGCTTTTCTCGCTCAGGCAGTTTTCGATTTTCCCGCTGCCCGCCGCCGCGATACCCGCCATTTTGACGTTTTCCGCGCCTGCCTCGGCGTCTGAAAACCCTGCCGCACGGCAGGAGATGGCGCTGCCCTCAAGATTGCCGGCAATCCCGCCCGCAGACGAGCACAAGGACAGATAAATATTCACCTCGGCCGAGCAGTTTTCGATCCGCCCTTTGCAGCTTCCTGCGATGCCTCCCGCGCAGGCGTCGCCGCCGGCGGCAATTTCGCAGCCGTCAGCCGAACAGTTTTCGGCGCTGCCGTCAAGCTCTCCCGCGATGACCCCGGCGCTTCCGCCGTTTGCCGATATACTTGCCCCGGTGACATGAATATTTCTGACGCTCCCGCTGATTTTCGAAAACAGCCCGGCGTTTTCGTATTCGCCCGAAACGCTCAGCCCGCTGATGAACCGTCCGTTCCCGTCAAAGCTGCCAAAAAGCTCGGGCAGGGGAGCAAAGGCGCAGGGCAGCGCCGAAAGGTCGATATTTTCGGTCTGCAAAGCGTCAATCTCCCCGCCCGAAAACCGCAGGTTGTTTAAATGCCTTGCGCAGGATATTTCAATAACGCCGTCGGCGATATCTCCGTAAAGCGGACTGAATTTTTCGCTCTCGGCGGTTATGCAGTCGGTGAGCTCGCCGCCGCGGCGGTGAATAATCTTCGCCTGCGCATAAATCAGCCCCGATCTCCCGAGCCTGCTTTCAAAGCGCTCAAGATACTCTGAACCGCCGTCAGAAAGCGTTTTGTCGAGTAAAATCTCCGCCTCAACCCTGCCGTCAATATAGCTGAAATCGTCTATATTTAGCGTTACTTCCGCGCTGTCGCTTATAAGCTTTACTTCTAAGGAGACTTCCTCGCGGGTGTATTTTTTATCAATCTCCCCGGCGATTTTAAGTATGAGCTCTTCGCCGTTCAAAATGTCAATTTTCGGGTCATTATATTTCCTCGGCATAAGTGCGCCGGCGCTGTCTCCGCCGTAGTACCCGAGCCTAAGTGTGAGCCTCCCGCCGAAAGATCTGTTCTCAAGTCCCCGGCAGATATCGACGAGGTCATCGCCGCTAAGCTCTTTTGAATAAAACACCCCGGTGATCTCCCGCCCGTCGACGCACAAAACCGCCGCGCCGCCCCCGACTATATCCTTTATGCTTTCGCCGTAAAGCCCGGGGCAGCCGGAAAGCGATTTTTCGTCTAAAATGAGAATATCTCCGCTATTTTCAAAAAGCTCGCGGGCGCCCTCCGATCCGCCCCGCGCGTTTATGTAAGCAAGGCTGTTTTGCATCGAAAGATAGATGTCCTTCGCGGCGCTGTCGAGGGCTCTTAAGCTGTGGGCGGAGATTAAATAATTCGCCGACGGGAACGCGACGGCCAGCAAAACGGCGATGATGCATATCACCGCTATCATCTCTGCAAGGGTGAAGCCCCTGCGGCCGTTCTGCGCCATTTAAATTCGCCTCGCTTTGTGATTGCTTTAACGTCGAAAATTGACGGATTTTGAAATATAACATGTAAATTATATGCGATTTGCCTGATTTTGTCAAGCTGTGTCATTACAGATGCATTCAATCAGGCATAAAAAGAGGACGACCTCTAAAAAGGCCGCCCCGATTTTTGTTCTGAATCAAAGCGAGCATTCACGCAGCTTCAAATCTCCCTGCAAAACCTTATGATCTCGTCCTTTCGGCTTTCGACGTCCTCTTTATGCTCCACCGAGCAGAGCCCCAGAGTGCCGCAGGGTTTTATCTCCAAATGCCCGTAAAAATGCTCCACTGTCTCGAAGATCCTCGCGCATTCGCGCATGCTGCTTCCCGTTCTCAGCGCGATGACGCAGCCCCTTTTTCCGGGGCGCAGCGAGGCGTGCGGCTCGTGGGTATTGCACCATGGCGTGCACCTGTCGATAAACGCCTTGAACTGCCCCGGGACGTCCGCCCAATAGGAGGGCGATACTGATATGATGACGTCGGCCCATTCATAGATGCCGATTATTTTTTCGGTGTCGTCGCTGATTACACACTTTGCGGTTCTGTGACACGTTCTGCAGCCCTTGCAGAAGCCGATGTCAAAATCGTCGATGCAGGCGTTTTTCACCTCATACCGCTCCGAAAGGCATTTTGCAGCGATGTCGGCAATTTCCGCCGTCGCACCGTCTCTCACCGGGCTGCAATTCATCACCAAAGCGTTCATATTTACCTCCCGTTTCAGGCTTTTAAAGACCGATAACCATGCGTCCGGCTCCGGTTATTTTACCGTCACCACGGCGTCCGACTGTGAAACCGTATTTACGTTTTCACCGACTGCGGTTAGAATATATTCGCCCTTTTCGGCCGGCGCGTTTATCGCGCTTGCTTCGCCCTCTGCATGCGACTGCTTGGGATCGGTTTCGTCAAAGGCCGAAAGCCCCGAGGGCGCGAGCCAGACGGTATATCCCTCGGGAATATTCTCGGAAAGCGTGATCTCCTCGCCTGGGGCAGCGCTCACGCTGTCCTTAAGAAGCCTGTTTGCAAGGGTAGTCGCTGTGGTGAAGCTGAACTTTTCGCTCTCTCCGTTAGGGCCGCTCACCGAAAGCTCCCATTCGCCCGGCTCCTTGATCTCATACTGAGCCGAGATGTCCTCGCCGTTCAGCTTAGCCGAATATCCCTCCTTGATTTTCAGCACGAACGGCTTAAGGTTGGATACCGTATATTCCGCGCCGTCGCGGACGTTTGCCGCCGAGGTGTTTTCACCGGCATAAACGGTAAAGGTGCTCTCGCCCGAAACGCTTCCGTCGGCGTAAACTATGTAAAGCTTATATTCTCCCGGGATCTCGGGGATCGCAATCGTCTTTTCGTTTCCCTTTGCCGAGGTCATATCGGGGCCGGATTCGAATTTATCGCTGCCCGCCGGCGCGAGCCAAACGGTGTCGCCGGGGTCAAGAAGCCCTCGCCGCGGCAGAAGATCCCCGCAGGTTATCGATACGTTTGCGGCGAGCTCGTAATAGTCGTCCGGCATCACGTCTTTCGAGACCATGCCGACATATTCGTCCTCGAGGCCGGAATAGAGCACAACCTCGTAGCCCTCCACCGGCCAGATGTAGTCTTTATTCACATACTGCTCAAGCGTGCAGTTCGGCGCCGTAGTCTCGCTGCGGTCGGTGTTCGAAAAGCCGTTCGTCACCTTGCAGTCATGCTTGCGCATCCAGTTGTTCAGCTCATATACGTTTCTTATGGTGTTAGTCACCACATTGTGATCGAAGAGAATATATGCAGAGCCCTCGTCGGGGTGGAAGCCGTTCACCATTCTCGAGCCGTTGGCGGCGGTGGGCTTGCGGAAGCAGTTGATGTAGTTATAGGTCATCTCGGTCATCTCCGACCAGTCCTCGTTGCCCTGCTGTCCGAGGGTGTAGATTCCGCCGGCGTCCTGCAAGACAGAGCATATCTCCTCGACGCGGTTGTAGTTGACATGGTTGAAGCGCGATGTGGTGGTGGGCTGTCCCGGCAGCTGCGATTCGTCGGTGCCGTCAAAGTTGCACCAGCCCCAGCCTATCGACATTCCGCTGTAGGAGCACTTATAGATAAAGTTGTGCTCGACCGTAAGGTTATATGTGAAGAAGGAGGTTATCGGCGAGTTTCCGGGGAAGAAGCAGCAGGTTTCAAGGAGATAGTTGTTTTTAACGGTTATGTTTTTCGGAACCGCCTCGGTGCCCTTCGGGAATTTTTCATATTCCGGCCCGGCGCTCGTCTCGGATACCTTCTGCTTTTCGGTGTCGTTTTCGTAGATGTGCTGCAAATGCCCTATGACCACCCCGGCGCCGCCGGTGTAGCCTATAAAGTTTCCGGAAACGTCGCAGTCGTATACGTCGTTTTCAAGGTGGATACCGAGATATCCCGTCGATTCGAATCCGCCGTTTATAAAGCTGATGTCGTGCGCGTCGCTAACATGAACGGCCGCTGGCGCAACGTCAAACGCGCGGTATAAGTCGTTATGCCAGAATATATCCGAGAATTTTGTATATATGGTGCAGCCCTGGGTGGTGGCGTTTCCGTGCGAGCCGTCGAGCTCGTAAAGATTCCAGTCGGAATAGGCAAAGGTCAGGCCGTCGAAGGTTATGTATTCGGCGTATTTCTTTTTCGGCTCGCTACCCGATATCTCGACAAGCTTTTCAAGCTCGGGAATTACCACCTGCGCGGTGCTCATGTCCTCGCCCTCGCGGGGGATATAGTAAAGCGTAGAGCCCGCCTCGTCGAAATAGAACTGCCCGGCGGAATCGAGCCATTCATATACGTTTACAACGTCGTTATTGCCGGTGGGATTGTAGTTTGTGTTCCAGCCGAGGTTCTGCGCTATCGCCGCATAGGGCATCTGGAAATTGACGCGTGTGTCGCCCTCGTCGGTGAGCTCGAGCGATTCGGCGCAAACCGTCGCTTTTACCCATGTCGAGCCTGATTCAAGCTCGATGTTCTCGGGGTTTTTGGTGTCGGCCGAAAGCCCGAAATCCGAAGAAAACACGTTCCCGGTCTTAAGGCTTGTAGTGCTCGACACCCAAGCCCAGTCGGCCTGCCCGGCAACTATGTCGTAAAATCCCACGGCGCGAAGCGGCGTCGCGCTGCGGCGGGTCATGGCGGCCCGCTCGCCGTTTACATATATCGCCCGAAGCTTTGCGTCCCTTTCAAGGTGGGCTTTATAGGCGGTAAGCCCCTCCGGCAGCCAGTCGATCTCCTCGGCGGGCGTCCATTCGCCGTCGAATATCTTTCCGCCGCTGATAACGGGATGAGCGCCCTCTGCGGCTCGCCAGATGACCCTGCTGTCCTTTGTGCCCGAATCGTTTTCGTCAAATATAAGAGTTTCGTCAAGGGCGTAAAATCCGTCGGCTATTTCCACAACGATATCTCCGCCCGACTTCTTGAGAGTTCTGACATATTCCTTTGCCTTTGAAATGCTTGCAAATGGCGCTTCGGCGCTGCCGTCGGCCTCATCGGATCCCGTTAAAGAGACGTAAACGGTGCGCGCGGGCTGTTCCTCTCCCTCGGATTTTTCCTCCGCCCCGCAGCCCGAAAAGGGGAGCATCGACGCCGCCATCGCGGCAAGAAGCGCTGTTTTTAAAAATCGGTTCATGGTTACCTCCTTATACTGTTCCAAGTCTTTATTTGCGATTTATACTCATCTTGATTTTATCACATTGTCCTCTCCCTTTCAAGTGTATATGACAAAACATCAATGATTTGATTATTTTCAGATTTGTTCCGGGCAAATTTAAATGCGCACGGCCGAAGCTGTGCGCATTATAAGCTATCTTTCCGTTTTCCAGATGTGGCAGGAATATCCCTCAAGAAGGCTCCCGCCGCCGAAATCGTGCTGCCCGCCGGTCAGAAGATCTACGGCCGTTCCGCAGCCCGCGTCGAAGTGCGCCGTAAAGTTGTCTCCGTCGGCGTTTATCGCAATCAGGATCCGCTCGCCGTCGGTTTTTCGCTCGAAAATGCACTGCTTATTTGTCAGCAGCACCGAGCGAAACGCGCCGTAGTTAAGGGCAGGGGAGTTTCTTTTAATCTCGGAAAGCTTCGCAATGTGTTCGGCAAGGCCGTTCCATTCCGGCGAAGAGAAACAGGCGCGCAGCGCGGGATCCCCCTCCCGCTTTTCGGCTTTTGCTCCCCATTCGCTTCCGTAGTAAACACAGGGGATCCCCGGCATCGTGAACATGAGCGTGTATATCAGCGGCAGGTGCCTGGGGTTTGAAAGAATGCTCGCCACCCGGGTGACGTCGTGGTTGTCGACAAAGCTTAAAAGGTGCTTTCCCTTGTAGAGCGTCCAGTTTTCGGGGCCGAACTGCCTTAGCAGCGAGTGAACTATCTCGAACATATTCATGCTGTTGAAGCTCGAATAGAGCCCCTTGTAGCATTCGTAATTTGTCGCCGAGTGCAGCATTCTGTCGTTCATGAGCCGGTTGTAGTCGCCGTGAAGCATCTCGCCGAGCAGGAAAAAGTCGGGCTTAAGGCTTTCGGCAAAGCCGCGCAGCCTTGAAAGAAAGCTTTCGTCAAGGCAGTAGGCGACGTCAAGCCTAAGGCCGTCGATGTCAAACTCCGCCACCCAGAGGCGAATGTTTTCGAAGATGTGGCCGACCACATCTTCGTTTTTCAGATTAAGCTTAACAAGGTCGTAGTTGCCCTCCCAGCCCTCATACCACAGGCCGTCGTTATAGGGGGAGTTTCCGTTGAAATCTATTCTTGCGAACCACCCGACATAGGGGGAGCGCTCCCGGTTTTTCAGAACGTCCTGAAACGCCCAGAATCCCCGCCCTACGTGATTGAATACTCCGTCTAAAACAACGCGTATGCCGTTTTCGTGAAGGCGCGAGCAGACATTTGCAAAGTCTTCGTTCGTCCCGAGGCGGACGTCTATTTTCGAGAAATCGCGGGTGTTGTAGCCGTGGGTGTCCGATTCGAACACCGGCGAAAAATAGAGCGCGTTTACGTTCAGCCGCTTAAGGTGTGGTATCCAGTCGATGACTTTTAGGATCCGGCTGTTTAAAACGCCGTCGTTTTCAAACGGCGCGCCGCAGAATCCGAGGGGATATATCTGATAAAATACGCTTTCGTATGCCCACATAAAAAAGCCCTCCTGAGTTTTTGCAAGAGTATAACATTTATCTCAGGGGTTGTCAAGCCGAACAGAAGATAGAGGTTAGAAATTAGACATTGACCGCTCCCCAAAAACCTCTTGATTATTTCGTACGACTGTGCTATAATGAACTGAATATTCTGAATCAATATGGGGAGGTGCGGCTTTCTGAGAATAATCGGAATAGACCCCGGCTACGCGACGATAGGCTTCGGCATACTCGATTACGACGGGCGCAGCTTCTCCGTCGTGAATTTCGGCGCGATAACCACCACCCCGAATCAGCCCTTTCCCGAAAGGCTTCAAACGATATACCGCGACATGCGCGAGCTCCTCGATGTCTACAAGCCCGAAGACCTTTCGATGGAAAAGCTCTTTTTCAACACCAACCACACCACGGCGATAGACGTCGCGCAGGCGAGGGGAGTTATAATGCTCTCCGCCGCCGACGCGCTTGTCAATATCTACGAGTACACCCCGCTGCAGGTCAAGAATTCCGTCGTCGGCTACGGCCGGGCGGAAAAACGCCAGGTTCAGGAGATGGTGCGCTCGATATTGAATCTCAAAGAGGTTCCGAAGCCCGACGACACCGCCGACGCCTTGGCGCTCGCCGTCGCCCACGGACATTACGCAAGCTCAGCCGCGTTCGGGGAATATTCAAGACTTACCCGCAACAGCGGCGATTACCAGAAATACCGCGACAGAAAGGACGCCCGCAAATGATATACAGTCTGACAGGAAAGGTTTTGCTCGTCACCCCGGAAATGTGCGTTATAGAGTGCGGCGGGGTGGGCTACGCCTGCAAGACCACCCTTTACACCGCCGGCGAAGTCCAGGGGCGGGAGACCGCCACGCTTTACACCTTTTTGGCCGTCCGCGAAGACGCCATAGATCTCTTCGGCTTCGCCTCAAAAGACGAGCTTGAATGCTTCAAGCTTCTGACGTCGGTCGGCGGGGTGGGAGCAAAGTTTGCGCTCTCAATTCTCTCCGGCATGACCCCCGATCAGGTCGCCCTCGCGATAGCCTCGGAGGACAGCAAGGCGTTCACAAAGATAAAGGGCATAGGCCCTAAGCTCGCCCAGCGCATCTGCATGGAGCTTAAGGACAAGGTCGCCAAGGATTTTGCCTACATAGGCGAGAGGGCGGGCATAGACATAAAGGCCGTTTCAAATTCCGGCTCCAACGCCGCCGAAGCGGTCGCGGCGCTCGTCGTTTTGGGATATTCCCAGTCCGAGGCAGCGTCGGCCGTCTCGGGTTTAGACCCCAACCTTGCGGTCGATGAAATGATACGCCGCGGACTTCGCGCCCTTTCGGCCAGGAAATTTTAAGGAGTTAAAGAATGATTGAAACAGGCGAATTCGATTTTGAAAACCGCATAGTCGCTCCCCAGATAATTAAGGAGGACGACTCCGAAACCGACTATTCCCTCCGCCCGAAGACCCTTTCCGAATACATCGGCCAGGACAAGGTCAAGGAGAACATGTCCATATACATCGAAGCCGCAAAAAAGCGTGGCGAGCCTTTGGATCACGTCCTGCTCTACGGCCCTCCCGGCCTCGGAAAGACCACCCTTTCGGCGATAATCGCCCACGAAATGGGGGTAAACATAAGGGTCACCTCGGGGCCGGCGATAGAAAAGCCGGGGGATCTTGCGGCGCTGCTTACAAATCTGCAGCAGGGCGACGTTCTTTTCATCGACGAGATACACCGTCTCTCCCGCGCTATAGAAGAGGTCTTATATCCCGCACTTGAGGATTTTGCGATAGACATAATCATAGGCAAGGGCCCGGCCGCCCGCTCGATAAGGATAGATCTTCCGAAATTCACCCTTATAGGCGCGACCACCCGTTCGGGTCAGCTCTCCGCCCCGCTCAGGGACAGATTCGGCGTCATACAGCGCCTCGAGCTTTATTCCGCCGAGGATCTCGCCGAGATAATCAGCCGCTCCGCCGTCATTCTCGGCGTGGCGATAGACCCCGAGGGCGCTTATGAGCTCGCCTCGCGCAGCCGCGGCACCCCGAGAATTGCCAACCGATTTTTAAAGCGCGTTCGCGACTATGCCGACGTTATGGGCGACGGCAGGATAACCAAGGATATAGCAAAAATTGCGCTCGACCGCATGGAGGTAGACCCGCTCGGCCTCGATTCGCTCGACAAGCGCATGCTCACCATGATAATAAAGGGCTACAACGGCGGCCCCGTCGGGCTCGACACCCTTGCCTCGGCAATCGGCGAAGAGGCCGTCACCCTTGAAGACGTCTGCGAGCCGTTTTTGATGCAGCTCGGCTTTTTGGCGAGAACCCCTCGCGGCCGCTGCGCCACCGAGCTCGCCTACCGTCATCTCGGGATACCACGCACGGAATCGGACGGGCAGCAGACGCTTCTGTAAAAATCATTTAGGGAAAGAGGACAGACACAAATGGCACGACTTTTTACTCCCGAGGGAGCAAGCGGCAGGGCGATAACCGAGTTCGGCTGCGAGGCGGCAATGCAGATAGGCAAGGCTCTGGCGCTTTTAATGCAGAACCGCGCGGGACGCCCCGCAAAGATAGTAATAGGCCGCGACACCCGCATTTCCGGCGAAATTCTGACGGCCGCGTTTGCGGCGGGCTGCTGTTCGGCAGGCGCCGACGCCCATATTTTAGGCGTCGTGCCCACACCGGCGGTATCCTATCTTGCGGAAAAATATTCCGCCGACGCCGGCGTGATGATAACCGCCTCTCACAACACCTATGAATTCAACGGCGTGAGGATCTTCGACGGCAGCGGCTACAGCCTCCCCGAAGAGCTTCTCGGCGAGATAGAAAGGCTCGTCACCAAAAATCCCGAGGAAATGCGCTGTCCCGGCGGCGAAAGCATCGGCAGGGTGGTTTACGAAAAGAATGCCGAGTGGGACTACGTCCGCGCCCTTATGAAGCAGATAGACGGCGACCTTGCGAAGATGCGCATAGCCATAGACTGCGCAAACGGCTCGGCATCGGCCACGGCCGAAAAATTCTTCCGCGGCATTGGCGCCGGCGTTGTTATGATCAACAGCTCGCCCGACGGCAAAAACATAAACGATTCCTGCGGCACCGTAGACACCTCGGCGCTCGCTAAATGCATTATTGACAACCGCTGCCAGGCAGGTCTCGCCTTTGACGGCGACGGCAGCAGAATAGTCATGCTCGACGAAAAGGGAAACGTCATCGACGGCAACCGCCTGACGGCTATCCTCGCCTACTCGATGAAAGCCGACCAGAAGCTTAATGCCAACACCTGCGTAGTTTCGCAGACCACTAATTTGGGATTTTTCAGATGGGCAAAGGAAAACGGCATTGTCGTTTCCGCCGAGCCGGGCGTGGGAATAAGATTTATCGTCGAGAGAATGCTCCTCGGCGGATACAATCTCGGCTCAAGCTCGTCGGGGCATATAATTTTCCTTGACGCCATAAAGACCTCCGACGGCCAGCTCGCCGGCGGAAAGATCCTTGAAATTCTTGCCCGCAGCCGCCGCAAGCTTTCCGAGCTTGCCGAGGTATACGAGCCCTACCCGCAGATATCCTTAAACGTAAGGCTTCGCCCCGAATATGCCGGCAGGTGGCAGGATCACCCCTCAATTTCCGAGATAATCTCCTTCTGCAGCCAGAAGCTTGAGGGGGACGGCAGGGTGTTCGTCCGCGAATCGACTGCCTCGCCGGTGCTCCGAATCATCGCCGAGGGCCGCGACCGCGACACCGTTTGGCAATATGCCCAGGCGATAGCCAAAACCGTCCGCGACTGCGCGGGATATCCGGGGGACAACTGATGAGAACGGCAAAAAATTGGAAGGACTACCGCCTTATCGACGCCTCGGACGGCATGAGGCTTGAATGCTGGAAAAACATCACCCTCGCCCGGCCGGATCCGCAGGTCATCTGGAAGACGCCGAAGGAAAATCCGCTCTGGCGCTCCTGCGACGCGATATATCACCGCTCCGACCGCGGCGGAGGCAGCTGGGAGTTTCGCAAAAAGCTCCCCGAAAGCTGGAACGTAAACTACGGCGATCTTAAATTCATAATCCGCCCGACGGGCTTCAAGCACACCGGCCTATTCCCCGAACAGGCCGTAAACTGGGATCTCACCCAAAAGATGATCCTTAGCGCCCAAAGGCCGGTTTCAGTGCTGAATCTGTTTGCATACACCGGCGGCGCCACGCTTGCCTGCGCCTCGGCCGGCGCAAGCGTCTGCCATGTCGACGCCTCAAAGGGAATGGTTCAGTGGGCGCGCGACAACGCGGCGGCCTCGGGGCTTTCGGACAGGCCGATAAGGTGGATCGTCGACGACTGCCAGAAGTTTGTCGAGCGTGAGATACGCCGCGGCAAAAGATACGACGCCGTCATAATGGATCCCCCGAGCTACGGCAGAGGCCCCTCGGGAGAGGTTTGGAAGCTTGAGGATTCCATATATTCGCTTCTGACGCTCTGCGCAAATGTTCTCAGCGACGACCCGATCTTCTTTATGCTGAACAGCTACACCGCCGGGCTTTCGCCCTCGGTGATGTCATACATGCTCGGCGCAATTCTGCGGCCCCGATTCGGCGGCATCGTCTTCGCCGACGAAATAGGCCTTAACGTCGAGGAAAAGAACATGTCCCTCCCCGCGGGGAGCACCGCCGTCTGGAGAGCGGACGGCCTTATGACCGACTAATATATTTCAGAGGGTATTGGGGTATAATGGAAAAATTTATAGAGATTAAAGATGTGGAATTCAGCTACATGAACGAATACGACGATCCCCCGACGAAAAACACCGTCCTTCGCGGCGTGTCGCTTGATATCGGCAGGGGAGAGTTTGTGGCGGTTTTAGGCCACAACGGCTCGGGAAAATCCACCCTTGCAAAGCTTCTGAACGCGATAAATCTTCCCGAAAAGGGGGAGGTTTTAATAGACGGCATGCTCACCTCCGATGAGGAGCATTTATACGACATTCGCAAGCGCGTCGGCATGGTTTTTCAGAATCCCGACAACCAGATAGTCGCCACCGTCGTCGAGGAGGACGTAGCCTTTGCTCTTGAAAACATAGGCGTCGAGCCCGCCGAGATAAGGCGGAGGGTGGACGAGGCGTTAAAGACCGTCGGAATGTACGAATACCGCGAGCACGCCCCCCACAAGCTTTCGGGAGGCCAGAAGCAGCGTATAGCCATAGCGGGGGTTTTAGCCATGCAGCCCGAATGCATCGTCATGGACGAGCCTACCGCCATGCTCGATCCCATAGGCCGGTGCGAGATTATGAAGACAATAAAGCAGCTCAACGCCGCCGGGGTGACTATTATTTTGATAACTCACTACATGGACGAAGCCGCACAGGCCGGAAGAGTAGTCGTAATGGACAGCGGCAGGGTGATCGCCGACGACGTGCCGAAAAAGGTGTTTTCACAGATGGAAATGCTGAAATCCGTTGGCCTCGACGTCCCCGACGTCACCGAGCTCACCCACGCGCTTATAGCCGAAGGGTGCAGTCTTCCCGACGACATAATTTCCGAGGACGAATGCTTCGAGCGGCTCTATAACCTTTTAAAGAAAGGCGGATAGCATTGGGGATAATAAAGACCGAAAATCTCACCTATGTTTACGGCGAGGGAACTCCCTTTCGCAAGGTGGCGGTCGACAACATAAATCTTGATATAGACGAGGGCGAGATAGTCGGAATAATCGGCAGAACCGGCTCCGGCAAATCCACCCTTATACAGCATTTCAACGGACTTTTAAAGCCCACCTCCGGCAAAGTCTTTATCGACGGAGATGAGCTTTTCGCGGACAAATCCCGCTTAAAGGAGATCCGCTTCAAGGTGGGGCTTGTCTTTCAGTATCCCGAATACCAGCTCTTTGAGGAGACGGTATATAAGGACATCGCTTTCGGCCCTAAAAACATGGGCCTTTCTGAGGACGAGATAGACCGCCGCGTCCGCGAGACCGCGAGGCTCGTCGGCCTTAAGCCGGAGTATCTTGAAAAATCTCCGTTCGAGCTTTCGGGCGGCCAGAAGCGCCGTGCGGCGATCGCCGGGGTTATGGCTATGGAGCCGAAGGTGCTGATTTTGGACGAACCCACCGCAGGGCTCGATCCGCGCGGCCGCGACAGGATCCTCGGGCTGATAAAGGAATATCACGCCGAAAAGGGGACGACCGTCCTTTTGGTTTCCCATTCTATGGAGGACGTCGCGAAGACCGTTTCAAAGATACTTGTCATGAACAATTCAAAGGTGTTCATGTATTCCGACCGCTCAGGCGTTTTCGCCAAGGCCGAGGAGCTCACCTCCATGGGGCTGACCGTCCCGCAGGTAACCCGCGTATTCGACAGGCTCCGCGCCGCAGGCATTGAATTTGAAGACGAGGTATTCAGCGTAGAGTATGCAAAGGATCTCGTCTTAAGGCTTTTAAGGGAAAGGGGACAGTCTCTTGATTAAAGACATAACAATAGGCCAGTTTTTCCCGGGAAAGTCGATAATTCACCGCCTCGACCCGAGGATAAAGCTTCTTCTCACTGTCATATATATCGTAATGCTGTTTACGGCGTCCGGCTTTACCGGGCTTTTGGCGGCGTCTTTATACATGCTCGCCGCGTTTATCATCTCCGGCATACCCATAAAGATGATGCTCAAATCGATAAAGCCGATTCTGCCTATAATAATATTCACCGGCATACTCAATCTCTTCTTTATCTCCTCGGGGGATCCGCTCGTAGAGTGGCACTTCATAAAAATCACCGACGACGGCGTCAGAACCATGATATTCATGGCGGCAAGGATAATTCTTCTGATCTGCGGCACCTCGCTTTTGACCTACACCACCTCGCCGATAACCCTCACCGACGCCATCGAGAGAATCCTCTCGCCGCTAAAGGTCATAAAATTCCCGGCTCACGAGATCGCCATGATGATGACGATAGCCCTCAGATTCATACCCACGCTTATCGAGGAGACAGACAAGATAATGTCCGCCCAGAAGGCTCGCGGCGCCGACATGGAATCAGGCAATCTTATCCACCGCGCAAAGGCGCTCATACCCATACTCATACCGCTGTTTGTCTCGGCGTTCCGCCGAGCCGAGGAGCTCGCCCTTGCCATGGAATGCCGCTGCTACCACGGCGGAGAGGGCCGCACCCGCCTAAAGCAGCTTAAAACCGCCCCGCGTGACTATGTCGCCGTCGTGATAACGCTGATATTCTTGGCGGCGGTTATAGTCCTGAACATGTTTTCGCCGATATGAGAAACATAAAAGCTACTATAGCCTTTTCGGGGACAAACTATCACGGCTTTCAGCGGCAGCCCGGCCTCAAAACGGTTCAGGGAGAGATTGAAAACGCTTTTTTCAGACTTATCGGCGAAAAGGTCGATATAAACGGCTGCTCCCGCACCGACGCCGGCGTTCACGCCAACAGCTTTGTTTTCAGCGCCGCGATAAATAATTCTATCGACTGCCGGGGGATACAGTACGGCTTAAACGGAATTTTGCCGCCCGATATCTCGGTGCTTTGCGTTGAAAACGCGCCGGATAACTTTCACGCAAGATACGACTGCCGGGGCAAGGAATATATTTATCTCATTCACAATTCCGAGATTAAATCTCCCTTTTACGCCGACAGAATGTATCGCAGCTGGTATCCCATTGACGCCGAAAAGCTTGACAGAGCCTGCAAATCCTTTATCGGCGAGCACGACTTTCGGGCGTTTTCCGCCTCGGCCTGCGATAAGGAGATAACAGTTCGGACTGTTTTTGACTACAGCGTTTCCCGCGAGGGGGATATCGTTAAATTCACGGTCAGCGGCGACGGGTTTTTATACAACATGGTTCGCATAACCGTCGGCACCCTTTTGTTCATCAACGACGGCAAGCTGAGCGAGGATTCGATCCCCGCAATAATCGCCTCTTGCGACCGCACCCGCGCCGGAAAGACAGTCCCGCCGCAGGGCCTCTATTTAAACAGGGTTTTTTATTAAAGGAGTAAAAAATGCCGTCACTTAATTCTTTTGAAACGGATATGAAAAAACTCCGCCGCAGGCGACGCGCCAAGCGGAGCATAAAGAACATCACCTTCATCACGGCGGTGATAGTCATCGCCGGGCTTATCTATATCAGCCGCGACGCGTGGCTCGACTACTTCGACGGTATTCTTGAGCGCGCCCAGCAGACAAACCAAACCGTCCAGAACGACGGCGAGCTTGCCGGCGGCAACTATCCTATAGACATCTCGAAGAAGACCCACACCAACATCGGCAAGATGTCTAAAAACTGGACGCTTTTTGCCGACGCCACGTTTTATGTATATGAGGACGACGGCGACATAGTATATTCCGAGCAGGCCTCCTATGCAAATCCCATAGTCGAGGAATCGGAGAGGCGTACGCTTTTATACGACCAGGGCGGCTATAATTTCATGGTGGCCGGGCCTAAAAAGCAGATCTACTCAAAGCGCCTCACCGACCAGATACTTTTGGGAGCGATAGGCCCCGACGGCAGCGTCGCGATAGTCACCGCGAACGACAAATTTGCCTCATATCTAACGGTCTACGATAAAAACGGTTCCGAGATCTATCACTGGGCCGACGGCACCATGATCACCGCCGTCGCGATAAATTCAAACGGCACAGGCTGCCTTTTGGCTTCAAGCTATGCCCGCGGCGGCGACTACCGCACCGTTATAACCGGCCTTGATTTTCGCTCGACCGAGCTCGCCCTGCAGACCGCCCCGATTGAGACCCTCGGCTTCGCCGTAAGCTACTGCGACGGCGGGAAGATCTGGCTTATCGGCCGGGACAGCACCTACCGCCTTTCTGCTGACGGCCAGGTGGAGTTCAGCTACGTCTACGATTTCGAACTGATAAGCTACGGCATAAACGAAAACGCCGCGGCTCTCGTATTTGAAAATGTCGGCGGCGGAGGCGTCGGCGCGGCGGTAATATCCGCCGACGCGGCCTCGGCCTATGAGCTTGCCGCCGATGAAAAGATAAGCGACGTCGTCGTCGACGGCAACACGGTCTATCTTTGCTGTGAATCCAAGATCGACGCCATAGACAGCGTCGGAAATCTTCTCGCCACGGCGCCGGTAGAGGCAGTCTACCGCGAAATGGTGGTTTTAGACGGTAGCATCTACCTTTTGGGATACCGCACCGTCGAAAAAATCGAATTTGCAAGCTGATTTGGGAGGCTTAAATGGCATCTGATTTATATTGGTTCTATGATCTTCTCATCATAGGCGTCGCGCTCATATATTTCTATTCCGGCGCCAAGCGCGGGCTTATGCGAAGCGTTGTTTTGGTTGTGCTTACCGTCGCTTCGGTGGCGGTGAGCTGGTTTGCGGGCACCGTCTTTTCGCCGGTTATCTACGACCGCTTTATTAAGGAGCCTGCGGTTTCGGCGGTCACGGCGTCGGTTTCAAAGGTGAAGCCCGCCTCAATGGTAAGCCAAACCGTCAACGCCGGCGGCTACGGCGTTGAAATGACCGAGGACGAGACCCAGACAATGCTCGACGGGCTTGAGGGCGACTACGATTTCGTCTCCTCCGCCGCTGCGGCATTAAAGCTCAACGGCGCCGCCGATACCGTCGCCTCCCTTGAAAGCGATATCGAGGCCAAGGTGATCGACAGGCTCGTCTCGATAATAGGCGGCGGCAAGGTTGCGGATTCCACCGTCAAAGAAATTTTCGACCGCGTCTCCGTCACTAATCAGGACTTTCGCTCTGCGATGAACATTTTTGTAAAGGGCGACGCCGAAAAAACCGTCGGCCTGATAGAGGAAAAGATGATAGCCCCGGCCATGAAAGCGGTTCTCAGAAGCGTCATCTGGTTTGTCTCGATGTTCATATTCATGCTCTTGTCCCGAACTCTTGCAAATCTCTTTAAAAAGCTCAACAACGTCCCGATAATCGGGCCGATAAATTCAACGCTCGGCGCCGTTTTGGGCCTCGCCGAGGGGATAGTGGTTATTTATCTGATAGCTCAGGCGGTCAACGGAATCTGCCTTTTAACTTCCGATTCTCTTATGTTCCTTAATTCCCAGACCGTCGGCAAAACCTATCTGTTCAGATATTTCTCGGAATTTGACATTATTTCGCTGTTCGGATAACAAACGAACGCTATAGACGCAACATAAAAAAGGAGTGATCCCATGATTTGCACAAGGTGCAAAAAAAGACAGGCTGTCGTTTTCATCACTACAATGAACGGCAACGAAAAGAAGAACGAAGGCTTATGCCTTATCTGCGCCAGAAAGGCCGGAATCTCCCAGGTGGACGACTATATGAAGCAGATGGGCATTTCCGAGGAGGATCTTGAGGCGCTCTGCCCCGAGATCGATTCCGACGGGGATTCGTTCGAGCCCGGCGGCACCGGCTCGATACCCGGCTTTATCTCAAACTTTTTCAACAAATTTAACGGCGGCGTCGCCGAGCAGCGCCCCGAATCCGCCGAGCGCGAGACCCAAAAGAGGCAGCGCAACAAGCAGCCCGAGGGCGACAAGGGCAAGCGCGAGCTTCGCTTTTTGGGCACCTACTGCACCGATCTCAACGCGCGCGCGGCCGAGGGCAAAATGGACAGAATCGTCGGGCGCGAGCGTGAAATCGGCCGCGTAATTCAGATACTTTCCCGCCGCCAGAAGAACAATCCCTGCCTGATAGGCGAGCCGGGCGTAGGCAAAACCGCCATCGCCGAAGGGATCGCCCAGAAGATAGTCTCGGGCGACGTGCCCTACCACCTAAAGGGCAAGAGAATTTTCCTTTTGGATCTCACCGCTCTCGTCGCGGGAACGCAGTTCCGCGGCCAGTTTGAAAGCCGCATAAAGGGCCTTATAGAAGAGGTCAAGCGGGAAGGGAACGTAATTTTATTCATCGACGAGGTGCACAGCCTTGTCGGCACCGGCGACGCCGAGGGCACGATGAATGCCGCAAACATCTTAAAGCCCGCCCTTTCAAGGGGAGAGGTGCAGGTGATCGGAGCCACTACATTCAAGGAATACCGCAAGTATATCGAGAAAGATTCCGCGCTCGAGCGCCGCTTCCAGCCCGTAACCGTCACCGAGCCCACCGTCGAGGAGACCGTTCAGGTGCTCATGGGTATCCGCAAATACTACGAGGAATACCACCACGTCAAAATCTCCGACGCCGCCTTAAGAATGTGCGCGGTGCTCTCCGAGAGATATATCAACGACCGCTTCCTGCCCGACAAGGCTATAGACCTTTTGGACGAGGCCTGCGCAAGCGCGTCTATACGCAGCCCCGAGCTGGGCGAATACGCCGAGCTGCAAACCTCGGTAAAGGAGCTTGAAGACGCCATAGCCGAGCAGGAAAAGGCCGAGACCCCCGACTATGAGCAGATAGCCAACGAGCGCGCCGAGCTTTCAAGGCTCCAGAACAGAATGACCGAGATCCGGCCCGTCGTCGATTCCGTCACCGTAAACGAAGAGGATCTTTCCAAGGTCATCGAGCTCTGGACCGGCATTCCCGCCAACAAGATAGTCGAATCGGAATACGAGAAGATAAGAAACCTCCACGACGCCCTTTCAAAGAGGATAGTCGGTCAGCCCGAGGCGGTAGATCTCGTCTGCGCTGCTATAAAGCGCTCCCGCGTGCAGCTCACCGAAAGAAAGCGCCCCGCAAGCTTTATCTTCGTAGGCCCCACCGGCGTCGGCAAAACGGAGCTCGCAAAAACCCTTGCCGCGGAGCTCTTTGACGCCACCGAGCCCCTTGTAAGGATAGACATGTCGGAATACATGGAAAAGCACACGGTATCCCGCCTCATAGGCTCGCCTCCGGGCTACGTTGGCTACGACGAGGCCGGCCAGCTCACCGAAAAGATCCGCCGCAAGCCCTATTCGGTCATACTCTTTGACGAGATCGAAAAGGCCCACCCCGACGTCATGAACATACTCCTGCAGATCCTCGACGAGGGCCACATCAACGACGCGCAGGGCAGAAACGTCTCCTTTGAAAACACCGTCATAATCATGACCTCCAACGCCGGCTCCACCGACAAGTCAATGGGCATCGGCTTCGAGAAGACCGCCGCGCAGGTCTCCCGCGATCGGGCAATAAAGGGTCTCCGCGAATTCCTGCGCCCCGAATTCATCTCCCGCGTCGACGAGATAGTCGTCTTCAATCCTCTCACAAAGGAGAACTACGCCGACATCGCCCACATCATGCTCAAGGAGATGGAGGCGCCCCTCGCCGAAAAGCTTATAATGTTCACCTTTGACCGCGCCGCCGAGGAGGCTATAGCCGATATGGCCTACGACGAAAAGTACGGCGCCAGAGATATCCGCCGCGTCCTGCAAAAGGAGATTGAGGACAAGATCGCCGGCATTATCGTCGACAGCGGCGTGATAAAGCTTCGCTCAATAAACGTCACCGCCGAGGACGGAAAGATTAAGGTCGAGGGTCTGAGGTAACGGCCGTAAAAGATAAAATTTCAAAGTATCTTGACATTTTCTGCGAATGCGCAAGCTTCACCGTAATAAGCTATGCGCTTCTGAATATGATGTCATTCCGCCAAAGCTTTCTTTACGTGCTCTTTTTCGCCTCGAACGTCTGGCTTATAACGAGATTTTGCAGCAGAATCTTAAGCTCACCGAAAGTAAAATCGCGGTGGCAGTCCTGTTTGTCGTTTGTATATTGGCGGTTGCCGCGCTTTTGTTCTTTGTCGGCAGGGTATCAGGAGAGCTCGTTCGCTTTGATTTGTGACGCCAATTGTAAATTTTCTGTTAATTTTTTATCCCCGGCTTGAATTTTCATTTATATTATGTTATAATAGGGGAGCCGCATGTTAAGGGCATCGAAGAGGCGTATTATGCCCGCCCGAGCACAGCGAGTTTTATAGAAAAGGCAGGTGCCGCTATAATGTATGCAGTAATCGAAACCGGCGGAAAGCAGTATCAGGTCAGAGAGGGCGATATCCTCTTTATCGAGAAGCTTCCCGTTGAGGCTGATGAAAACGTCTCCTTCGACAAGGTCATCGCCGTTTCCGACGGAGAAAAGGTCACCGTCGGCGCACCCTATGTTTCAGGCGCAACCGTCGAAGCAAAGGTGCTCAAGAACGGAAAGTCCAAAAAGATAACCGTTTTCACCTACAAGCCCAAGAAAGGCTCGTCCCATCGCAAAATGGGCCACAGACAGCCTTACACACAGGTACGCGTAGAGTCTATCAAGGCTTAAAATGATCAAAGCAGAATTTTTCCGCTCCGAGGGAGCCTTCACCGGCTTTTCGGTAAGCGGGCATTCGGGATATTCCGATATCGGAAGCGATATCGTCTGCGCAAGCGTTTCCTCTGCAGTGATGCTCACCTGCAACGCCGCCACCGAATCCTTCGGGCTGCCGGCAAAGGTCAGCGCCGAGGGGGAGAGGGTAAGCTGCAAAATAGGCCGCCTGACGGAGGGCGAAAAGCTTGTCGGCGCGCTATATGAGCATCTTAAGGTGCTTGAGGAGACCTATCCCGAGAACATATCTGTAAAAATTTCGGAGGTGTGATAAATGTTAAGAATCAGCATGCAGTTCTTCGCCCACAAAAAGGGCGTCAGCTCGACCAAAAACGGCCGTGAATCCGAGTCCAAAAGGCTCGGCGCAAAAAGAGCCGACGGTCAGAAGGTTCTCGCCGGCAACATTCTTTACCGCCAGCGCGGAACTCATATTCATCCCGGCGTAAACGTCGGTCTCGGATCCGACGACACGCTTTACGCAAAGGTTGACGGCGTTGTCCGCTTTGAGAGACTCGGCCGCGACCGCAAGAAGGTCAGCGTTTACCCCGCTGAGTGATTCAGACAGCAATCCCGAACCGCGGTTCGGGATTTTACTTTATTAAACCAAGGAGTTATTCATGTTCGACGGTTTTGTAGACGAAGTAAACATCACGGTAGAGGCGGGCGACGGCGGCGACGGTGCGGTCTCCTTTCACCGTGAAAAATACGTCGCGGCGGGCGGCCCCGACGGCGGCGACGGCGGCAAGGGCGGAGATATAGTCTTTCTTGTCGACGACAACCTTAACACCCTTGTCGATTTCCGCTATAAGCGCAAATTCAAGGCCGAGCGCGGCGAAAACGGCCAGGGCTCCCGAAAATACGGCAAATCCGCTGACGACCTCGTCATAAGGGTTCCGCGGGGAACCGTTGTGTCCGACCGCGAATCGGGCCGCATTCTTGCCGATATGTCCGGCTCCGAGCCGGTGGTAATAGCCAAGGGCGGCAGGGGAGGCCGCGGCAACGCTCATTTTGCCACCCCCACAAGGCAGATCCCTCGGTTTGCTAAGCCGGGTTATAAAGGCCAGAAATTGGAGCTCCACCTTGAGTTAAAGCTTTTGGCCGACGTCGGCCTTGTCGGCTTCCCCAACGTCGGAAAATCCACCCTCATCTCGGTGGTTTCGGCGGCGAAACCCAAAATTGCAAACTACCATTTCACCACCCTCACGCCCAATCTCGGCGTCGTAAAGATATCGGAGGGCAATTCCTTCGTCATGGCGGATATCCCCGGCCTTATCGAGGGCGCTTCCGAGGGCGTCGGTCTCGGGCATGAATTTTTGAGACATGTCGAGCGCTGCCGGCTTATTTTGCATGTCGTTGACGTCTCTGGAAGCGAGGGCCGCGATCCCGTCTCGGATTTCGAGATAATCAACAGCGAGCTTCGCAATTTCAGCGAGGAGCTCGCGAACGCCCCCCAGATAGTCGCCGCCAACAAGTGCGACATGGCGACAAGGGAGCAGATAGATTCCTTCGGCAAATATGTCCGCAATCAGGGGATACCTTTCTTTGAGATCTCCGCCGCCACCACCGCCGGCACACGCGAGCTTGTCGATTTCACATACCGCAGGCTCAGGGATCTCCCGCCGCTCAAGGTATTCGAGGCAGATCCTCAGCCCGTCTGGGAGACCGCCGACGCCTCGGAGAGCCGCTTTACCGTCACCGTAGAAGACGGCGTATATTTCGTAGAGGCCGACTGGCTTGAGGGAGTTTTGCGCATGGCCGACATGGACGATTACGAGAGCCTTCAGCATTTCCAGCTCGTTTTGAAGTCGAGCGGGATAATCGCCGAGCTTGAACGCCTCGGTATCGAAGAGGGCGACACCGTCTCGGTCTGCGGCTTTGAATTTGACTATGTGAGGTAGCGATGACAAAACAGGAAGCCAACCAATACGGCTCGGCGGCGCTTGCCTTTTTGGGCGACGCCGTCTACGAGCAGCTTATCAGGGAAATGATAGTTATCCGCGCGAACATGCCTGCCGCAAAGCTTCACAACGAGGCGGTGAAATACGTCTGCTGCGAATATCAGTCTGCGGCGGTGGAGCGCGTCTTCGACCGCCTCACCGAGGAGGAGCAGTCAGTTTATAAGCGCGGCCGCAACGCCGACGGCGTCACCCCGCCGAAGCATTCCTCGGCCCAGGATTACCGCCGCGCGACAGGGCTGGAATGTTTGTTCGGCTATCTTGAGCTCACCGGCGAGCGCGACCGCCTGCGCGAGATATTTAAGATGATAATCGGGGAGAGCTGAAATAAGGCCATACCCGCAGCTTTTGCGAACTTTCCAAATCGCACTTGACCCGCCCGAAATTCTGTGCTATAATTATACAAATAACATCTTTGATAGGAGCAATTTTTATGTCCGGACATTCAAAATGGAATAATATCAAGAGAAAGAAAGAGGCCGCCGACGGCGCCAAGGCGAAGGTATTCACCCGCATCGGCCGTGAAATCACCGTCTGCGTCAAGGAAGGCGGGCCGGATCCAGCCAGCAATTCCAAGCTGCGCGATCTCATCTCAAAGGCCAAGGCCAACAACGTGCCTAACGACAACATCGACCGCGTAATCAAAAAGGCCGCCGGCGACACCGACAAGAACAGCTACGAATCCATGACCTACGAGGGCTACGGCCCGGGCGGCGTGGCCGTTATCGTCGAGTGCCTGACCGACAACAAGCAGCGCACCGTCAGCGACGTAAGACACTATTTCGATAAATTCGGCGGCAATATGGGCACCACCGGCTGCGTTTCGTTTATGTTCACCCGCAAGGGCGTGATAATCCTCGAAAACAACGGCGCCGACGAAGATAAGCTCATGGAGGACTGCTTCGAGGCGGGCGCCACCGATTTCAACATCGAGGACGATTCCGTCGAGATCACCGCCGAGCCCAACGACGTCTTCAAGGTCGCCGAAGCCCTTAAGACGCTCGGATATTCGGTGGTATCCGCCGAAGCCGCAATGGTTCCCTCCACCTATACCACCCTTAACGATTCCGACCAGATCCGCCTGATGAATCTTCTTTTGGACGCCCTTGACGACAACGACGACGTCCAGGAGGTCTTCCACAACTGGGACGCCCCCGAGGAGCCGGAGGAGGACTGATCCCTCGGCCCGAAATCTTCTACCTATTGCACATTTTCTTTGCGCAACCCCTCTTAATTTTGTATATTTTCAATATCTCCAAATATTTTTCTTTTTTATCGCGGTTCCTTTTTATGCAGAATTGCCGTTAAGGTCAGTTTAAAGTCTGACCGAAGCGGCAATTTTGCATAAAAGTAAAAATTTTACATCGCATTTTTTGAAATTTGCAATCTTCTCCGGCAGGGGATATAATCTACCCATCAACCGAAGGAGGTTACAGTCATGAAAAACAAAAAGCTTGCGACAATAGTAGCTGTCGGACTTATGGCGGCGCTTGTGTTTGTGGGAAACTACCTGCAAATTAAGATCCCGAACGGCGTCCTGATAACGAGGATACATTTCGGAAATTCCATGTGCATTCTTGCCGGACTTTTGTTCGGAGCGCTTCCCGGCGGGCTTGCCTCGGGAATAGGCGCAGGGTTATACGATCTTCTTGACCCGGTGTACATAGTTTCCGCCCCGTTTACATTTCTCTCAAAATTTGCGATGGGCTTCGTCTGCGGATATATCGCCAAGAGCGAAAAGCGTCTCGGCAGCGAGACCGCTCACACATTTTTAAGCGCTGCGGTCGGCCAGCTTGTTTACATTGTCTTATATGTCGGCAAGACATATATCTCTCAGCGAATTTTAGGCTACGAGGTGGGCACCGCCCTCACCGCCTCGGCGACAAATCTTCTGACGTCGTCGGTGAACGCGGTAATAGCGGTCGCGGTAGCAGTTCCGCTGTTCGCGATGCTCAAAAAGCCGCTTGAGGCGACGTATTTCAGGGATATCGTCGACGCAAGGCGTGAAAGATTGGAGCACACCGCGAAAAATATTGTCATCGTGATCGCATTTATTGCGATAGCCGCGCTCGCCATCTGGCTTGGCACGCTGAAAAAATAAGTTATCCGTCAGAGAGCAAAAGTTTTCGCCGGCCTTTTTCAAAAGGCCGCGGGGGTCTCGGGGGCAGAGCCCACGAGCCGCGACCGCAGTCGCGGAATCTCCCCGGAGCGGGCCGAGTAGGCACGCTCCGGGATAATGCGAAGCGAAGCGCAGGACGGGGAGAAAAAACTGTCCTGTGGACAGTTTTTTCGTGGGGAGACCCTCGCCGGGGGTCTCCCCGATTTGCCGAGCAAGCGAGGCAAATAAAATGAAGCGCACCCTACATTGTTATGTAAAAGCATGCGTCCCTTAAAAAATTTGAATTGCAACATTTTAGCCGTCCCGAAAAGGGGCGGCTTTTTGCATATACTAATTCCCCAAAAATTTTTTTCAAAAACCTATTGACAAACTCCCTCCGTATGAGTATAATAACACATGAACACTTATTCATGTGTTCGAAAGGGGATCATGACATGACAGACAAAACAGAGCTTAACTGCATTGACTGCCCGCACCACGTTGAATGCGGCGGCAAGAACATCGAGCTTGTCAAGCGCCTTGCCGAAAAGATGATAACCGAAGAGGAGGCCTATTACGTCGCCGAGCTTTTTAAGGCGATTTCCGATCTCACCCGCGTCCGCATTCTCTTCTGCCTTTTGGGGGGAGAGATGTGCGTCTGCGATATTCAGGAGCTCGTCGGGGTTACTCAGTCGGCCGTCAGCCACCAGCTTCGAGTGCTCAAGCAGGCGGGGCTTGTAAAATATCGCCGCGAGGGAAAATCGCTTTACTATTCCATAGCCGACAGCCACGTCTCGACGATGCTGGCAATCGGCCTTGAACATATCTCGGAATAATCGAAGGGGGAATCACCATGTCTGAAGAAGTTATCGCATGCGAGGCATGCGCACGGGGCTACTGCCTTGAACACGGCGTAGACAACCGCCATATCGAAAAAGAAGAAGCTCACGAAGAGAGCGAGACCCGCGGCGAGCTTATTAAAATAATTCTTGCGGGAATTCTATTTGCATCGTCGTTCTTTGTGCCGGTTTTGTGGGTCAAATCTGCAATTTTAGGCGTTGCATATTTAATAGTCGGCGCCGAGGTGATAATAAGCGCCGTCCGCGAACTCATACATGAGCATTCAATTGACGAGGAATTTTTAATGACCATCGCGACAGTCGGCGCCATGGCGATAGGGGAGCTCACCGAGGCCGTTGCGGTCATGCTGTTTTATTCGGTCGGCGAGCTTTTGGAGGACATCGCCTGCGACCGCTCACGCAAGTCGATAACCGCGCTGCTGGAGCTCAGGCCCGACAAGATAAGTCTTAAGCGCGACGGCAGGATCACGGAATATCCCCTCGAAGAGGCCGCCGCCGGCGACATCGCGGTCTTCTCGGCCGGCGAGAGGATCTCTCTTGACGGTGTTATCCTCTCAGGCTCCACCGAAGTAGACAATTCCGCCCTGACCGGCGAATCCCTGCCCATACCCTGCGGGGTCGGCGATCCCGTTTACGGCGGGGGAATAAACCTTTCCGGTGCGGTCGAGGTAAGGGTGACCAAGCCCTACGCCGAATCGAGCGCCGCGAGGATCCTCGAGCTTGTCGAAAACGCCCAGGAGAAAAAGGCGAAGACCGAGCGCTTCATCACCCGGTTCGCGAGAAAATATACCGTCGCGGTGGTGCTTCTCGCGATATTCATAGCCTTTGTCTGCCCGATATTCACCGGCTATGCCGCAACCTTCACAAGCTGGTTCTACCGCGGCCTCACCCTTTTGGTGGTAAGCTGCCCCTGCGCATTCGTAATTTCGGTGCCGCTGACCTTTTTTGCGGGGATAGGCTGCGCCTCCCGAAACGGAATACTCTTTAAGGGCACTTCCTCTATAGAGACGGTCGCCCGCCTCGACGCAATAGCGTTTGACAAGACCGGCACGCTGACAAAGGGCGAGCTCAGCGTCAGCGGAATAGACGGCGACCACGACGCTCTAAGGCTTGCCGCCCATGCCGAAAGCCTTTCCTCCCACCCGATAGCAAAGGCGATTGTCAAGGCATACGGCAAAGAACCCGTTGCCTCGCTCGTCAGCGATATCCGCGAGGAGGCCGGCATGGGAGTTACGGCAAACGTCGGCGGCGACGAAATTTTTGTCGGGCGCGGCGAAAACGGCGTGGAAGTCCGCAAAAACGGCAATTATATCGCAACAATACATCTGTCGGATCAGATCAAAGAGGGCGCCCCGGCGGCGATATTCTCTCTTAAGGAGCTCGGCACAAAGCGGTTGGCCGTCATCTCGGGCGACAGTGAATCTGCGGTAAAATCGACGGCAGAGGCCGCGGGGATAGAAGAATCGAGCGCTCGGCTCACGCCCGAGGGCAAGTGCGACGCCCTTTCCGAGCTCAAAAAATCCGGCCGCACGGCGTTTGTCGGCGACGGCATAAACGACGCCCCCGTCCTTGCGATGGCCGACGTAGGCATAGCGATGGGCGGCCTCGGCTCAGACGCCGCAATAGAGACCGCCGATGTGGTAATTCTCGACGACAGCCTTGCGCGGCTTCCCATGGCGGTAAAAATAAGCCGCCGCACAATGTCTATAGTCTATCAGTGCATGGCGTTTGCTTTTGCGGCAAAGCTTGCGGTCATAGTCTTAGAGCTTTTCGGCCTCGCCGGAATGTGGGCGGCGGTCTTTGCCGATGTCGGCGTGACGGTTTTATGCATACTCAACGCCCTGCGCGCGCTGAATTATAAGGCAAAATAAAAAATCGGCCTTAAGGCGGTAAAATCCGTCTTAAGGCCTTTTGCTCTGTTTATTCGATTATATCCGCCGTTTGGGTTGTTTCTGCTACTGGTATTTCGGGCCCATAGTCAAAATAATCGTACGTAATATTCTCATTAGCTTTAAAAGCGTCCCAGTCGATTTCGTCGGTGTGGTCGATAATAGGTTCTCCGGGATTCGACGGCTCTACTACGTCGACATAACCCTTGGTTACGTCGAGATTAGCCTTGTAACTCGCGCCGATTACGCCCGCAAAAGCTATACAGAACACGGCTGCGCAAAATAACGTCAGAAGTTTTCGCATATGGCTTCCTTAAAAAATTTCTGTCAACTGAACATTTCCTGCAGTCGGCGCGACAAGGTCGTACTGAATCGTATCAGTCGGAGGGTCTTCATTTACTTGAATCAGATCCTCGGGGACGGAGCCGTCGTCAACATAGCTGCCGGAGCTTTCCGAACCGCCGACGTAGTCGGGCCAATCGGAGCCGCCGGTATAAATTGTACCGTCGGGCAATACAGCCGGGGCAGATGCGGCGATGTCATCAGCATATGCCGCCGCAGCGGCGGCAACGCATAATAAAACCGCCAGAAAAATTGCCGAAACCTTTTTGACCATAGTTATCTTCTTTTCTTTAAGAATGCCGCAAGCGGATATTCTAAATGAGCAGATTTATCACTTGCTCTTTTTATTATATAAAACAAATCAGCATGTGTCAAGCCGCCGCCCGCTCGGGAAGTGTCCAAAGCAACCGCATTAAAGGAAATCGACCAAGCCGAAAGGCAGGTCGCCTTTAGGATAGCGTTCACG
>CANQPB010000029.1 GCA_947625615.1 uncultured Clostridia bacterium
TTTACCTTGCCCGTCTCTATGTCTGACATCATTCGCTGAAAGGCGGGTCTTTCAAAGTTCGTGCCGCTCCAACCGTCGTCAACATACTCATCATAGACAATCAGATTGTTTTCTCGTACATACTGTTCGAGGACTTTTCTTTGCGTTTCTATCGAAATGCTGTCGCCGAAATTTTCGTCATCTCGGGAAAGGCGCATATAAAGAGCAGTGCTATATTTTGCATTGTTGGGTGTCATTTTAACCTCCTTTTTGACATGCACGGGGGTTTTGCCCAAGAGGACGAGCGGGCGGGCGTTTATGTCCGCGACGTCCGATTGGCTGCAAAACCAGCTTGCATTGTAAACGCTTGAGGATACTCGGTCGAGGAGATATGCTCTGCACGGCTTTTTGCTTCAACTGTCGCGATTTATGTTCAAAAACGGCATTTATTGCGGCGAGGTCAAATTATTAAATCTTTCTTAATTTTTATGTACTTCCTTGCCTCTCTGCCTTAAGAATGATATAATTTCAAAAAAATGCGAAAGGCGGAAATTATGGACGTTATTCAAATCTTGCAACGGTCGCTGAGCGGCTATGTTTTCGTTTTACCGACGGCGGCGCTGTATTTTTTCCTGCTTAACAAGCGAAAAAAGACGCAGTCTTGGTCACATATTGTCACGGCTCTTATTTTTCTCTATTACCTCGTCGGCGTGTTCACGGTGACGGGAATAGGTAAGCTGAAAGCGTTCTCGCCGAAGCTTGTTCTCATACCTTTTTGGGATATGATAAGCGGTCCTGTAGATACCGCGCTGAACGTTTTGCTATTTGTGCCGCTCGGAATTTTCCTGCCGATAATGTACAAAAGCTTTAATAAGTTGAACAAAGTTGCCGTGCTCGGATTTATGCTGTCACTGACTATTGAGCTGATTCAGATGTTCGGTCACGGCACGACCGACATCAACGATTTGATTACAAATACCGTCGGTGCTTGCTTGGGATTCGGAATTTATAAAATTGCCGCGAAAGCCGTAAACCACGGTTTGATAAATTTAAAGCAAACAAAATAAACGACCTCGCGGAGATAGCGTTTTTTGCCGCGTTTTCGCTGATAATTATGATTACGGTGCAGCCGATCGTCATTCACGAGCTGTTCGGGCTGGGGTGAAGAGATTCTTACGAGCCTGTCGAATAATCCGAAAGCGAGGCAGTAAGTTTTTAGATGTTCATAACGCACAAATGAAAATACCAACGTATCAATTTGGTACGTTGGTAACATTTTTATATAAAGCAGGGTTTGGGGAAGGCAATCCCCAACAAGATTCCCGCGCAGACAAATTTGAGCATAATGCAAGCTGGTTTTGTTGCTGCGCGCACTTCGCGGTCATAAACGCTCGACCGCTCGTGCTTGCAGACAAAACCCCGCGTGCATAGCCAAATTTGGTCCCGCGGTAGAATCTTGCTCTAAAAAAATATTGCCTACGCTTATAAGCGTAGCGGCCGATTTTACATTTATTTTACACAAGCGCGGTAACGGATTTGATATTGCAGAGCTAAAATATAGTTGTACCCCAAAGGGGAATAAGCTCAAAGGAGAAATGAAAATGAAAAGAATTATTTCAATCATGCTTGCTGCAGTTTTAGCAGCCTCAACCCTCTCCGCCTGCTCATCACAAAACAGCGGCACCGTTTCCACCGACGGCTCCACCTCGATGGAGGAGGTCATCGGCATTTTGGGCGAGGCGTTCGAGGAAACGTACGGTATCAGTTTCACCTACAACCCCACCGGCTCGGGCTCGGGGATCCAGGCTGTCAAGGAAGGGCGGTGCGACATCGGGCTTTCGAGCCGCAGCCTGAAAGAAGAAGAAAAGGCCGACGGTCTTTCGGAAACCGTTCTTGCTAACGACGGCATCGCGGTCATTGTCAATCCGCAAAATCCCGTCAGCGACCTCGATGTGGAAACTATCGCGAAAATCTACACCGGCGAAATCACGAACTGGTCGCAGGTCGGCGGGAGCGATGCCGAAATCGTCGTTATCGGGCGCGAAGCAGGCAGCGGAACAAGAGACGGTTTTGAATCCATCACGGGCACGGAGGACGGCTGCAAATACCGTCAGGAGCTGACCTCGACCGGCGACGTAATCACGACTGTTTCTCAAAATCCCGACGCTATCGGGTATGCCTCCCTCGCGGCGGTCGGCGACGGGGTCAAGGCTCTTTCGGTGGGCGGCGTTCTGCCGAGCGAGGACACCGTAAAGGACGGCAGCTACGTCATTCAGCGCCCGTTCGTGCTGGTGACGAAAAATGACACCGAGCTTTCCGATGCGGCACAGAAATTCTTTGATTTTGCGACATCTGCCGACGCAGCTCAGTACATCTCACAGGCGGGCGCGGTGCCCGTAAAATAAAGGAGCATTGACCGGTGGCGCTCATCACTGCCGGTCTTCCCTCACCTTAAGTAAGGAGTGCAAGAATGAAAAAGCAAAAAGCGTTTGAGAATTTTGTACACGGCATTTTCCTGATTTTGGGGTTGATAACCGTCGGCTTTGTGCTGCTGATTACGCTTTATCTGATTATCGCGGGGATTCCCGCAATCCGCAAAATCGGCATTTGGGATTTCCTGTTCAATACGAAATGGGCGTCAACCGCGAGCGAGCCGTCCTACGGGATTTTGCCGTTCATTCTGACGAGCGTTTACGGCACTGCGGGTGCAATCGTTTTGGGCGTGCCTGTCGGGTTTCTGACCTCGGTTTATCTTGCCAAACTTGCACCTGCAAAAATCAGGACGGTCGTATCCGGCGCGGTCAGCCTTTTGGCGGGTATCCCGTCTGTTGTCTATGGTCTTGTGGGAATGATGGTGCTTGTCCCGGGCATACGAAAACTGTTTCACATTCCCGACGGGGCAAGCCTTTTCGCGGCAATCATTGTATTGGCAATTATGATCCTGCCCTCTATTATCAATGTGTCGATTACAGCTTTGGAGGCTGTGCCAAAGGAGTATGAAGATGCATCGCTCGCCCTCGGAGCAACCCCTGTCGAAACCTATTTCAGGGTATCCGTCCCCGCGGCAAAAAGCGGGATCGCGGCGGCGGTGGTGCTGGGTGTCGGGCGCGCAATCGGCGAAGCTATGGCTGTTATGATGGTGTCCGGCAACGCGCCGAATATGCCGGAGCTTTTCGGGAGCGTGCGCTTCCTGACAACGGCGGTAGCAAGCGAAATGTCCTATTCCAGCGGCTTGCAAAGGCAGGCGCTTTTCTCGATCGCTCTTGTGCTGTTCCTGTTCATTATGCTTATCAATGCGGCTCTGAATTTCTTTTTGAAGCGCAGTAAGGAGTGATGAAAACTGTGAATAGTAAAATAAACGCAAAACGAAAAATCAAGGTTGTTTTACTGCGGGCTTTGTGCGGAATCAGCGCGGCATTCACCTGCGCGCTCGTGCTGTTCCTCCTCGTCTACATACTCGCAAAGGGCGTTCCGAACATCTCTTGGGAGCTGCTGACCACAAAGCGAAGCTACCTGACCGGTAAAATAGGTATTCTGCCCGACATTCTGAATACGGTTTACATCATTGTCGCAACGCTGATTTTCGTTCTCCCGCTCGGCGTTGGGGCGGCGGTCTATCTCACAGAGTATGCGAAAAACAAGAGAATTGTCGCTGTGATCGAATATGCAGCCGAGACGCTTTCCGGGATTCCGTCTATTATTTACGGGCTGGTGGGTATGCTGTTCTTTTGCCAGTTCTTGAATATGCAGACCTCTCTTTTGGCAGGAGCATTGACGCTTGTGATTATGAACCTGCCGACCGTTATGCGTACCACGCAAGAAAGTTTGAAAACGGTTCCGCAGTCGTACCGGGAGGGAGCTTTCGGGCTTGGAGCCGGAAAATGGCGTGTGATACGCACGGTCGTCCTGCCCGGCTGCATCGACGGCGTTATCACGGGGTGTATCCTATCCGTCGGTCGAATTTTGGGTGAATCGGCGGCGCTGCTGTTTACGGCGGGATTTGCTCACGCATTAAATGGATTCTTTGAAGGACTTGGAAGCGCCGGAGCAACACTGACGGTTTCCCTTTACGTTTACGCAAAGGAACAGGGCGAATTTGGTGTAGCTTTTGCGATTGCAGCCATTTTGATGGTACTCACCCTTTTAGTAAATCTCCTCGCTATGCTTGTTGGGCGCCGGTTCAAAAGGAGGCAGAACTATGAATGAAATAATTACAGTACGTGACTTAAATCTTTGGTATGGGGCGGTTCAGGCGCTCCATCATGTCAATTTGAATATCCCGGAAAAGACGATCACGGCGCTGATTGGCCCCTCGGGCTGCGGGAAATCCACTTTTTTGAAAACGCTGGATCGAATGAACGACCTGATCCAAGGTGTCAAAATAACAGGAGAGGTTTCCTACAAAGGAAAGGACATTTTCGCCCGCGACGTTGACGTAAACACGCTCCGTAAGGAGATCGGCATGGTGTTTCAGAAGCCGAACCCGTTCCCGATGTCGGTCTACGACAACATAGCCTATGGGCCGCGCACGCACGGCATAAAAAGCCGCGCAAAGCTTGACGACATTGTGGAGCGATCCCTGCGGGACGCTGCCATTTGGGACGAAGTCAAGGACAGATTGAAGAAAAACGCTCTCGGTCTTTCGGGTGGACAGCAGCAGCGGCTCTGTATTGCCCGCGCACTGGCAGTTGAGCCGGAAGTCCTTTTAATGGACGAGCCGACCTCCGCGCTCGACCCTATCTCGACATCAAAAATCGAAGAACTGGCAATGACATTGAAGGAAAAATATACGATCATCATTGTCACCCACAATATGCAGCAGGCGGTGCGAATATCCGATAAAACGGCGTTTTTCCTGCTCGGCGAGCTTGTCGAGTTCGGCGACACCGAGAAGATTTTCTCTCAGCCGGAGGACAAGCGCACCGAGGATTACATCACGGGGAGGTTTGGTTGATGAGGACAAATTTTGACAATCAACTTAAGGATTTGCACCGCGAGCTTACCGCCATGGGGGCAATGTGTGAAAACGCGATCGCGCTCTCGGCAAAGGCGATAAACGGCGGCGAAAAGCCCGAAAACGTGACCGCACTCACCGCAAAAATCGATGAAAAGGAGCGGGACATCGAGGGAATGTGCATGAAACTTCTTTTACAGCAGCAGCCGGTGGCGCGGGACTTGCGGGTGATTTCCTCTGCGCTGAAAATGGTGACGGACATGGAGCGCATCGGCGACAACTCGGGCGACATCGCGGAAATCGTGTCGCTCGGGCATATCACCCCCGCGCACGACAAGTTAGATATTGACAGCATGGCGCGCGCGACCGTTAAGATGGTTACGGATTCAATCGACGCTTTCGTCAAGGGCGACGAGGCAATAGCGCGGTCGGTTATCGCATACGACGACGTTGTTGACGGCCACTTTAACCGCATAAAAACTGCGCTGATATCCGCTTTGCAGGGCATTCACACTGACGGAGAATACGCGCTCGATTTACTTATGATAGCTAAATATTTCGAGCGAATGGCAGACCACGCGGCGAACATCGCGGGGTGGGTGATCTATGCGCTGACAGGCAAAAAGGCTGAGGGACAGGGCGCGGGGTGACTGACTTTTCTTTAGAGGACTGCGGGAGGAAGGATCGGGGCGAAGCCCCGACGGTCGCGAAGCGACCGTCCCTCGGCTCCTTCGGAGCCGAGCGGTGCGCCCTTCGGGCGCACCGGGGGCTTCGCCCGAGCCCGCTATTTCAGCACTTTCCCCTTGATTTTCCCGCGCCCGCGGGGTATAATATATTGCAGAGGTGATTTTATGATTTACTGCGTTGAAGATGACGGCGGAATCCGCGATCTGATGATATACGCCCTGACTTCGGCGGGGTTCGAGGCGAAAGGGTTTGAGCGCGGCTCGGAGCTGTTTGAAGCCCTAAAAACCGCGCTTCCCGAGCTTATCATGCTCGACATCATGCTCCCCGGCGAGGACGGAATTGAGATACTCAAAAAGCTGCGCGAAAGCCCTAAAACCGCCGAAATTCCGATAATCATGGCGACCGCAAAAGGCACCGAGTACGACAAAGTAATCGGACTTGACCTCGGCGCGGACGACTACCTTGCAAAGCCGTTCGGCATGATGGAGATGGTTTCCCGCGTGAAAGCGGTGCTTCGGCGGTCGGGCAAAAAGGAGCAGGCAGCGACACTTCAGCTCGGCGGCATTGTCATGAACACTGCAGAACACACCGTGGCCGCTGACGGCGGGCGTGTTATCCTGACTCTCAAAGAGTACGATTTGCTTAAGCTATTTATGGAAAATGTCGGCAAGGTTTTCACCCGCGAGCAGCTGCTTTCGGCTGTCTGGGGCAGCGATTTTTACGGCGAGACCCGCACGGTTGACGTCCACATAAATACCCTGCGCGCGAAGTTAGGCGGGTGCGGCGGCATGATCGAAACGGTGCGCGGGGTCGGCTACAAAATGGAGGAAAAGCAATGACAAAGCGAATTTTCCGCTCGATTTTTCTCGTCGCGATGGCGGTTTTTGCGGCTTCGGTGCTGCTCTTTTCGATTATGCTCTATAACTATTTTTCGGACGTTCGGCAGGAGCAGCTTCGGGTCCAGACCGAGCTTGCCGCCAAAGCAGTTGCCGCCGAGGGGGTCGCATATTTTGACGACTTGGACGCGCGTGAGTACCGTATCACCCTTATCGCGCCGGACGGCAAGGTGATCTTTGACAGCCGCTCGGACACCGGCGAAATGGAGAATCATCTTGAGCGTGAGGAAATACGCGAGGCTCTTGAAAACGCCTTCGGCGAGAGTTCAAGGTATTCGGTCACGCTGATGGAACGGGCGTTATATTGTGCCGAAAAACTCCCCGACGGCTCGGTACTGCGAATGTCGGTCAGCCAAAACACGCTGCTGACGCTGCTTTTCGGCATGTCCCAACCGCTTGCCGCGATAATCCTGATTGCGGTCGCGCTGTCGATGTTTTTGGCGTACCGCCTGTCAAAACAAATCGTCAAGCCGCTTAACAGTCTCAACCTCGACGACCCGCTTTCAAACGAGCAATACGACGAGCTTGCGCCGCTTTTGCACCGCATCGACAGCCAGCAGCGACAGATAAAAAAACAGGCTGACGAGCTGCGGAAGCGGCAGGAGGAGTTTGCCGCTGTCACCGAAAATATGGCAGAGGGAATCGTCGTTCTCGGCACGTCGGGCGAGATTTTGAGCATAAACCCCGCTGCGGCAAGGCTTTTTGACGCTTCGGGAGATGTTGTCGGGCAGCATATGTTGACCCTGAACCGCAGCCCCGAGGTTTCCGACCTGCTTTCGGCGATGGAAAAGGGCAGCCATGCCGAGAAATTTCTTGATTTAAAGGGCAGAAAGTTTCAGCTCGACATCAGCCCGGTTTCGGACGGCGAAAAAGTGTCGGGCGGGGTGCTGCTGATTCTCGACGTGACCGAAAAGGAGCGCGCGGAGCAGCTTCGGCGGGAGTTCACCGCAAACGTTTCGCACGAGCTGAAAACCCCGCTGCAAACGATTTCGGGGGCGGCAGAGCTCTTGAAAAACGGGCTTGTAAAGGAGCCTGACAAGCAGAAATTTTACGCGCGGATTCACGGTGAATCGCAAAGAATGATTAGTTTGGTTGAAGATATTATCCGCCTGTCGCACCTCGACGAGGGCGCAAAAGGTATGCCGCGCGAGCGGGTGGATTTGTTTAAACTTGCTAAGGAAACGGTGAAGCAGCTCCAGCCCGAAGCGGAGGCGGCAAAAATCGCCCTCGAAGTCAGCGGCGAGGCAACCGAAATTGACGGTATCCCGCAGCTTTTGAACAGCATAATCTATAATCTGATTGATAATTCTATCAAATATAATCACGAGGGCGGGCAGGTCGCCGTAAGCGTGAAAAATGCCGATAATAGGGCGATTTTGGCGGTCGAGGATACGGGCATCGGCATTCCGAAAGAGCATCAGGAGCGCATTTTCGAGCGGTTCTACCGAGTCGACAAAAGCCGCTCCAAAGCCCTCGGCGGCACGGGTCTCGGGTTGTCGATTGTCAAGCACGCGGCTATGATTCATGGGGCGAGAATTGAGGTCGAGAGCGAGGTTGGGAAAGGAACGAGGGTGGAGGTAGATTTTCCAAAAGAGTAAATTTGTAATGATAAGCACAAAAGCCGCGGTAATCGTTCACGGCTTTTGTGTTGTATTTTGTAAGCGTGGAGTGGGTTGCGGGTCTTTAAGTATGGGGAGACCCCCGGCGAGGGTCTCCCCGCGAAAAAACTGTCCACCGGACAGTTTTTTTCTCCCCGTCCTGCGCTTCGCTTCGCATTAGCCGGAGCGTGCCTGCTCGGCCCGCTCCGGAGAGATTCCACGATTTGCGTAGCGCAACGCGAAAGCATTCTGCAAAATCGCACTTTAGTTTTGCGTTGCGCTGCAAAGCCGCTTCGGCTCTTCGCGAAGCGTTAAAACTTACTTTTCGCACTTCGCAGTTAAAAACGATAGACTGCTCGTGCTCAAAGAGTTTTAATCGCGTCGCCTGCCTCAGGTTTGCTTACGCAAACACCGGCTTTGCCGGACTTTCCCTCGCGGCCTTTTGAAAAAGGCCGGCGAAAACTTTTTTAATTGATATGCGGCCGGGGCGGCTATCAGTCAATAAAATCTTTAACCTTGTTCGAGCGGTTGGGGTGTCTCAGCTTTCTCAGAGCCTTCGCCTCAATTTGCCTGATCCTCTCGCGGGTGACGTTGAACATCTGCCCGACCTCCTCAAGGGTGCGGCTGCGGCCGTCCTCGAGGCCGAATCTCAGGCGAAGAACCTTCTCCTCGCGGTCGGTGAGCGTGGAGAGCACCTGATTTATCTGCTCCTTGAGCAAAACCAGCGAGGCGGCCTCGGTGGGCTCGGGGGCGTTTTCGTCGGGAATGAAGTCGCCGAGGTGGCTGTCCTCCTCCTCGCCGATAGGCGTTTCAAGCGAGACAGGATCCTGAGCTATCCTTAAAATCTCGCGGACGCGTTCGACCGGCATGTCGAGGGCCTGGGCAATTTCGTCCGCCGTCGGGTCGCGGCCGTTTTGGTGCAGAAGCTGGCTTGAGGTCTTGCGAACCTTCGTGATCGTCTCCACCATGTGAACGGGTATGCGTATGGTGCGGGCCTGATCGGCTATCGCGCGGGTTATCGACTGGCGAATCCACCAGGTGGCGTAGGTGGAGAACTTGAAGCCTTTGGTGTAGTCGAACTTTTCGACCGCCTTGATAAGCCCTAAGTTGCCCTCCTGAATCAGGTCGAGAAAATGCATTCCCCTGCCGCCGTAGCGCTTTGCTATCGAGACGACGAGCCTGAGGTTTGCCTCAGCGAGGCGTTTTTTGGCCTCCTTGTCGCCGTCCTTCATTCTCTGCGCAAGCTCGATCTCCTCCTCCGGCGTCAGAAGCGGCACCCGGCCTATCTCTTTGAGATAGATCTTAACGGGGTCGTCGATGGCTATCGTGTCGGTCATGCTCGTGTCGATGTCGTCGTCGAAATCGCTGTCGCCGTCCAAAATGGCGTCGTCAAGCTCAATAAGCTCGTCGAGGTTTTCGGTCTCCATCACAATGTCGTCGATGATCTCAATGCCGTTTGCGGCGCATGCGTCGTAAAAGCTGTCGATCTGCTCAACGTCGTAATCCGTCTCCTCAAGCGCCTCGGTTATCTCCTTGGTGGTGAGCTTGCCCGCTGCCTTTCCTCTTTCCAAAAGACTGTTGATTGTTACTTTTTTCTCGCTCATAAGCTGCCTCCGAACTTTATTTTGTCAATCCTTTTTTGATTTGCTTAGCTTAGCAAAATATTCCGAGAATTCCTCGTCAGACATATCCCCGGTGCCGATTTTATTCACGCCCTTTTTGAGAAGTCTGACGCAGTCCTCCAAAACCATGCTGTCTACGGTAATTTCGCGCGAACGGGCAATAATACTTGATATTCTTCCCATTTCGTCGGCGGAAAATTCGCCGCCCAAAGACCACGGATCGCATTCTCCGCGGCTTGTGAAGTTTTCCTTGAGCGCCGAGTATACCTTTCGGTAGAACGACGTCGCGAATTCCTCCGGCATAAGCCGCCCGAAGACGTCCTTTGCGCCGTCGGGGTGCGCGCAGACATATGCTATCACACATTCCTCGGCCCGCGCCTGCTTCGGGTAAAGCTTTGCGTCGGGATTCAGGTCGTCCTTTATCACTCCCGAGGTCATATTCCGCCATTCCTTGCGGCGCTCGGCGCCCCTGCGCTTTTTCAGCGCCGCCGAGACCTGCTCCGAGATGATCTGCTTTGATACCCCCTGCTCGGAGGATATTTTCGATATGTACACCTCGCGCTCGATGGGGTTTTCCACCGACGCGAGCACCTCTACCGCGCGCTTGAGATACTCCACCTTTCCGAGATCCTCGGAGATGTCGAGCCCCGATTTTGCCGCCGAAAGCTCGTAGTCGGTCGAGCCGGCCGAGCCGTTAAGCAGCACCTTGAAGTGATCGGCGCCGTATATTCTCAGGTAGTCGTCGACGTCTTTTACGCCGTCGCCCGAAACCTTTACCACCTTGGCGTTTAGCCCCGCCGCCGTCAGCACCGATATCGCGGCCTTTGTGGCCTTCTGGCCGGCCTCGTCGGCGTCGTAGCAGATATACACCTCGTCGCAGTATTGCGACATAAGCCTTGCGTGTTCGGGGGTGATGGCGGTGCCGCAGGTGGCCACGGCCTCTTTAAATCCCGCCTGGTGGAGGGATATGACGTCCACGTTTCCCTCGCAGAGAATTAGCCTTTTCGATTTTACCGATTCGTTCTTTGCAAAATTCAGCGCAAAGAGCGTCCTGCCCTTTTTATAAAGGGGCGTCTCCCGCGAGTTTAGATATTTCATGCCCTGCGGATTCGGTTCAAGAGTTCGCCCCGAGAAGGCGATGACGTTTCCCCGCAGATCGAATATCGGGAAGATCACGCGGTTCACGAAGAAATCGAAGGTGCGGCCGTTCTTTTCGGTTATCAGGCTGGCCGTAAGAAGTTCACGCTCGGTGAACCCGTTTGCAAGCAGATGGTTTTTAAGGCCTGTCCAATGATTCGGCGCCACGCCGAGCCCGAAGCGCTTTACCGTCTCGGGCGAGAGCCTTCTCTTTTCTATGAGATATTTAAGGCCCTCCTTGCCGTCCGGCGTCTTTAAATTCTGATAAAAATACCTCGCGGCCGCCTTGTTGGCCTCGGCAAGCCGCTTTTTTTCGCGAGCGGCGCTGTCGTCATAGCCGTCCTCCGGCATTGTAAGCCCCGAGCGCGCCGCCAAAAATCTCACGGCCTCTATGTAATCAAGATTTTCTATTTTCGATATGAAGACTATCACGTCCCCGCCGGCGCCGCAGCCGAAGCAGTAAAAGCTGTTGGTGTCGGGGTAGACGATGCAGGAGGGGGTCTTCTCCGAGTGGAACGGGCAGAGGCATTTCAGGTTGTGCCCGGCCCGCTTGAGCGAGGTATATCCCTGCATGACGTCTTCAATTCGGTTGCGGTCTCTTACCTGCTCCAAAAATTCGGGAGGAAGCGGCATCTTCTGGCCTCCTTTCGCCGGCGGCTTTTCCGCCGTTATCTATACAAGCGTCCAACTTTTCGGCACGAAAATGTTCATGAAAACATTCGTGCAGTAATTGTCCGTCATTCCGGCTATATAGTCGCAGACGGCAGTGTCGGCGTCAAAGCGCTCGGCAAGCCTTAAGTAGTCCTCCGGCAGTCTTTCCGGCTTTGAAATGAAATGCCGGTAGAGCATCTCTATCATCGTCTTCGCCTTTGATTCTTCGGACTTGCACACCGGGTTGCGGTAGACGTTTTCGAACATAAACGCCGAAAGCACGTCTTTCGCCTTTTCCACCTCGGGGGAGTAGGAGAGATTCTCCGCCCCGCTGTCTATAAGTGATTTTACGAGCGAGGTTATCCTCTGCGATTTTGTCACGCCCAAAACATCGGTGGCCTCCTTCGGCAGATCCTCCGGCCTTATCACCCCGGCGCGTATGGCGTCCTCAATGTCGTGATTTATATAGGCGATGACGTCGGCGTATCTCACCACCCGTCCCTCGACGGTTTCGGCGGTCATGTCGGTGTGGGTCAAAATCCCGTCGCGAACCTCTTCGGTCAAATTCAGCCCGCGGCCGTCCTTTTCTATGTAGTCCACCACCCTGAGGCTCTGGCGGTAATGCCGAAAGCCCTTCGTCGAAACGCTGTCAAGAATCTGCTCCCCGGCGTGGCCGAAAGGCGTGTGTCCGAGATCGTGCCCCAAGGCTATCGCCTCGGTCAGGTCTTCGTTCAGCCTAAGCGCCCGGGAGACCGTCCGCGCTATCTGGCTCACCTCAAGGGTGTGCGTCAGGCGGGTGCGGTAGTGGTCGCCGGTGGGATTCAAAAACACCTGCGTCTTCTGCTTAAGCCTTGCAAACGCGTTGCAGTGGATTATCCTGTCGCGGTCGCGCTGGAATTCGGTGCGCAGATCGCACTTTTCCTCAAAGCGCTGCCTGCCCTTTGTGTTCACGCTGAGGCAGGCGTATTCCGAGAGTATCTTTTTCTCCGCGTCTTCGGTATATTCCCTGACGGTCATCTTCACACCCCCCCGATTTTGCAGACCTCGTTTTTACCCTGATCATAAATTTATACTATAAAAACAGAAAAACTCCTTTTTCTTTTCAGAAAAGGAGTTGATTTTCGTATATATGCACAAAAATTGCAGTAAATTTTATGCACTATGCTCATTCAAGATCGGCAAAAAACGGCTCGGAGAATTCCGCGGGGATATTTCCTCCAGAAAGCGCGGTCAAGGCTTCTAAGAGTTCCCGGCAGTTTTCCTCGCGGCACCAAAGCTCCATAACAACCCTGTCGGCGAAATCCTGCGAGACGGTTTTTACCCCGAGGCCGGATATAAGCCGCAGAACGCGGTCGTAGTAGGTGTAGTCGAAGCTCAGGCGGACGGCGCGGGCCTCCCGCATGGTTTTTATCCCCGCCGCCGAGACCGCGCCCGCCGCGGCCGAGGAATATGCCCTGACAAGCCCGCCCTTGCCCAAAAGTATCCCGCCGAAATAGCGGGTGACGACTATGCAGACGTCGGCAAGGCCGTTTTTCGTGATGACGTCAAGGATAGGCGGGCCGGCGGTGCCCTGCGGCTCGCCGTCGTCCGAGAAGCGGGTTTCAAAGCCCTCGCGCAGGGAATAGGCATAGCAGTTGTGGCGCGCGCGGCGGTGTTCGGCGCGCACGGAATCTATAAACGCCGTAGCCTCCTCTGAGGAGACGACGGGGGATATCCGCGCGATGAATTCGGATTTTTCGATTGTCACTGAAAATTCCGCCGCCGAAGCGGCCGTCCTGTAGGGCATGGCGACCTCCGTAAAAAATGCGCTGCTGTAAAAATACAAAAGGGGGCTTATGCCCCCGTTTGCGTGATTACTTCTTTTCGTTGCCGAGGCCGTAGCGCTTGTTGAAGCGGTCTACGCGTCCGCCGGTATCCACGAGCTTCTGCTTGCCCGTGAAGAACGGGTGGCACTTAGAGCAGATTTCAACCTTGATGTCCTTCTTGGTGGAACGTGTTTCGATGACGTTGCCGCAGGCGCAGGTGATGGTTGTGGGCTCATACTTCGGGTGGATTCCCTCTTTTGCCATTATGCATTCTCCTTTCCGAATCGGTATTTTATTCACCAATGGTAGCCCATCTTACCGATTCAGACAGTAGTACCATGTGGATTTCATTTTATGCCGCAGACCGGCAAAGCGTATTATAACACATGCCGCGCAAAAAAGCAAGACTTTTTTGCAATTTTCATTCCGCGGCATCGGCAAACGAAAGATTGAACCATTCAAGGTGCACCCCCTGAAGCTCGCTTCTCTCGATTGCGGTGAGAAGAAGATAGCAAGCCTCCGGCTTTTCGCCCTCCTCGGGCTGCTCGGCGTCTATCGTCAGGTATATCTCGCGATTGTTGACAAAAGCTTCGGTTGTCTCGGGCTCCGGCTTTTCGTGGGCGCAGGGTATAATCGTCGCCAGAATGACGTATCTTTCAAATGCGTCCATGTTGTAAAGAGTGCCGACATATTTTCGGAATTCGCTTTCAAAGTCGAAGTCGGCGCCGTAGCGGTCGAAGAAATAGACGAGTTCGTCGTAGCTGCTTATCGCGTCGACGACAACCTGCGGGTCTTCGATGAAGGCGTCGGTGCGGTAGCAGAAATTCCAGAATTCGGGGTAGTATATTCTGTAGCGCTCGGAGTCGAAGGCGGTGTTGAGGGTGTCGGTCACCTCCGAGATCTCAAGAGAAAGTTTTTTGCCGTCTATGCCGTCAAAGCTGCCGCGGGGGGCGATGAAAATGAGGTGATACTGCGTGGGGCTCATCGGGGCGTCCTCCTGAATGTGGCGGACAATGTTTATTTTGATCTCGTCGTCGGATATCTCGATGGGGTCGGCCGTGTGGTTGAGGTAGGAGCTCGGCTCGTCTATTACGAGAATCATCATGTCGAAGCTCTCAAAGAATTCGTCGGTAAAGGAGGCCATCGACATCGTGAACACTGTGCCGTAGAAGAAGTCCTCATAGGTGGAGTCGTAATAGTTCTCCACCTCCTCCTGGCTGTGAAACACCTTGACGTAGGGCATGCCGCGCATGTCGGGCGGGGTGGAGCCGAGGTACATCGTAAGAAAGCTTCCGTAGAATTCTCCGGCAGTGCGCACCGGGCTCACGGCGGGAATTTCTGCGGCGGTTCCGGCGGTGGTCTGAGGGCTTATTTCGGCGTCGCCGCGCATATCGCTGCAGCCGGAAAGCCCAAAAATCAGCAGCGCCGCGACGACCGCCGCGACAACGCGATTAAAAGCCACTGAAACCACTTCCTTTCCGCCCTTATGGCGCTATACACATTTAGTATAACATATTATTGCGAAAAAATCAATACGAAAAAGGGGAAGGGCCTAAAAATGCGCGGATCACGAAAAAGCACGCCTTTCGGCGTGCCTGATCTTCAGAATATTCTTTGACTAAAGCAGCCTTATCTTTCTCATAACGTCGGCGTGCTCCGAGAGAAGCGCAAGCTTTTTGTCTATCTGATATTCCTCTATCGACGGGGTGATAAAGGCGAGCTCCCGCTCGGTGCGCATCTTGCGCGGAATGAAGTCTACATAGCCGAACAGCGCGGTGATCAGCCCCTTGAGGCTGTCTACGTCGTCGGAACGCACCCTGACGTAAACCCTGACGTCCGCCGATTTGTAGGGAACCATGAAGCTTCGGTCGGTGCTGTCCTCCCAGGTGAGGGAGGCGATGTCGGCGTTCTCGTGCTTGACGGCGTCTATGATGTCCGCCACCACCGCCGACGCGGTCGCCTGCTTGCCGGCGCCCCGGCCGTAGAACAGAGTGTCTCCTACGCTGTCGCCGCGTATCATTATGGCGTTGTAAACGTCGTTTACCCCCGAGAGCGGGTTGCTTATGGGAACAAGCCTCGGGCAGACCGTCGCGACGATGCCCTTCTCCGTCTTTTCTATGAGACCGATGAGCTTTACCGCGTAGCCGGCGTTGGCAACGTATTCCACGTCGTCGAGGGTGATGTTTCTTATCCCCGAGCAGTGAACGTATTCGGGATAGATGTGCTTGCCGAAGGCGAGCGAGCCGAGTATGCAAAGCTTGCGGCAGGCGTCCTCTCCGTCGATGTCGGCCGAGGGATCGCTTTCGGCGTAGCCGAGGCGCTGAGCGTCGGCAAGGGCCTGCTCGAAAGACACCTGATCGTAAATCATCTTCGTGAGGATATAGTTTGTCGTGCCGTTCAGAATTCCGGCGATGCGCTCAATCCGGTTGGCGGCAAGGCATTGGTGAAGCGGCCTGATTATGGGAATTCCGCCGCCAACGGAGGCCTCGAAGAAGTAGTTGCAGCCGTTCGATTTTGCAAGCTTTATAAGCTCGGCGCCATGGCAGGCGACAAGCTCTTTGTTCGAGGTGACAACGCTTACCCCGCGCGAAAGTAGCTTTTTGGTGTATTCATACGCCAGCGTTTTGCCGCCTATCATCTCGGCAGCGACGGTTATTTCGGGGTCGTTTAAGATGTCGTTGAAGTTTTTGGTGAATTTTTCGGCAAAGGGGCTGCCGGGGAAATCGCGCAGATCGCATATCCGCTTGATGTCCATCTTCCGGCCGCTTCGCTTTTCGATGAGATCCTTGTTCTTGTAAAACAGCTCGACGGTACCCGAGCCGACAACGCCGAAGCCTATTACGGCTATCTGTGAAACTTTCATACTCTTCCTCATTTCGTTTATTTATGTCATTTTCCCGAGATTATCTTTGCGCTCGCCACGCCGGGGATCTTTCTCAGCTCGGCCACGGTTTCCGAAGGGTCGGCTCCCAGATCGTTGAAGCGCACCGTTATCATCACCGTCGCTGCGGAATCTATCGGTATATTCTGGTTTATCGTCAGAATATTGGCGTCGAGGCGGTAAAATTCGTTCAGCACCTCGGCGAGCACTCCCGCGTGATCCGAAAGCACAAGGCAGAAGGTGACTATCCGTTCGTTCAGCTTTTCGGAGTAGATAAAGGCGGAATCCTTATATTTGTAATAGGCGCTCCGCGATACCCCGGCCCGCTGGCAGGCCTCGGTCGAGGTGCGGCATACGCCCTGCGCAAGAAGCCTTTTTGCCTCTAAAACCTTTGTGACCACCTCTGGCAGAACGTCTGAGCTGACGACGACCAATTCTTTTGTAGCCATAAGCTGCCTCCTTTAGTGTCCCTGCTGAGCACAAGTGTGCTTAGTCCACAAACAATTATACACATCGCGGGGAATTTGTCAAGTGCAGAAATCCCTTTGAGGCCAAATCGGCAAAAGTTTGTATGTCCTGCGCCGAAACGGCCTGTTTTTTTGAAAAAGCTTTGAGAAATTGCGTGATTTTGCCGAAAATTTCACAACTTATTCACACTTATCTCCTATAAATGTTATATACTGAGATTATAAAAAATCAGGGAGGTATAATCATGCCTAAAATTTTGATAGTTGACGACGAAGCTAAGATACGCGCGGTCGTCAAGGAATACGCCGCTTTCGAGGGATACGATGTAGTCGAGGCAGCCGATGGCATGGAGGCCGTCGAAAAGGTTCGGGAGGATCCGAGCTTCGACTGCGTTATACTTGACATTATGATGCCGAAGCTCGACGGCTATTCCGCCTGCAAGGAGATAAAAAAGATAAAGAACATTCCGGTGATAATGCTTTCCGCCCGCGGAGAGGAATATGACAAGCTTTTCGGCTTTGAGGTGGGAATAGACGACTATGTCGTGAAGCCGTTTTCACCCAAGGAGCTTATGGCGCGCATAAAGGTGGTAATAAAGCGCTCCTCCCGCGAGGACGGCGAGGACGTCATAAGATATAAAGGCCTTGTCATCAATTTTGCCGCCCGCGACGTGATAATCGACGGCAAGCGCGCCCAGATGACCCCCAAGGAATACGACATTTTATTCTTCCTTGCCAAGAACATGAACATAGCGATGTCTCGCGAGAAGCTTCTGGAAGAGGTGTGGGGATTTGATTTTTACGGCGACGACCGCACCGTCGACACCCATATAAAAATGCTCCGCAACAGCTTAGGGCCTTACCGCGATCTCATCGTGACGCTGAGAGGAATGGGATATAAATTTGACAACATCAAATAGATCGCCGAAGCGGGTTCTGTCGCTCCGCTCGACGATATGGGTATATTTCGCCGGCTTCACCTTCGCCATACTCTGCCTCGTTTGGTTCTTCCAGGTGTTCACCCTTGACCGCTACTACGAGGCTTCAATGCGGGCGAAGATTCACAAGACAGTCTCGGCGATATCCGCAAATTTCGACGGGGACATGCCCTCGAAGAGCAAAACGCTCGTCGAAGACCTCGCCTATGACAACACGATGACGGTGGTCATCACCCGAAGAAACGGCAGCACCGTCATCAGCGCCGACTTCATGGGCGGCTACTCCGCCCTGACGCAGGACTACGGCATAAATCTCTTTGAATACCGCACAAAGGTGGAATCGAGCGAGGAGGGGAACTTTCTCTCCGTCACTACGAACTACCGCTTCAACACGACGGAATACCTATACGGCGGGCGCCTCGGCGACGACTACTACCTGTTCATTAACGCCTCGCTCGAGCCGATAGGCCCGGCGGCGGAGGTCATTAAAGAGCAGCTTGTATTTATCACGCTGATGATCTTCTTTTTAGCGCTGTTTATTTCGCTTATGCTTTCAAACCGGCTTTCAAGGCCGTTTAAGCACATCACCGAATCGGCGGACAGGCTCGCCTCGGGCGACTATTCCACCCATTTCGAGGGCGGGGGATACGCCGAGATAAACGAGCTCTCCGACGCGCTGAACTACGCCGCATCGGAGATATCTAAGGTGGACAGCTTAAGAAACGATCTTATCGCCAACGTTTCGCACGACCTTCGCACCCCTCTCACCATGATAAAGGCCTACGCCGAGATGATAAGGGATCTTTCTGGGGACAACCCCGAAAAGCGCAGCGAGCACCTGAAGGTAATCATAGACGAGGCGGACAGGCTTTCCGAGCTGGTTTCGAATCTATTGGAGCTTTCAAAGCTGCAAAACGGCAGCATCGCCCTTGAATGCCGGCAGTTTTCGGTGGCGGAATTCATTCGCAACGCGCTTTCAAGGTATCAGCTTTTAAGCGAGCAGCAGGGCTATGAATTTTCCGTCGAGGCCGACCCCGACGTCATCTGCGAGGGCGACGAGGCGAGGCTTTCGCAGGTGCTTTACAACTTCATAAACAACGCCGTGAACTATTCCGGCGATTCGAGAAAGATAATCATACGCCAGCGCAATTTCGAATCGGTGGTGCGCATTGAGGTCGTCGACTTCGGTGTGGGGATCGAGCGGGACAAGCTGCCCCTGATCTTCGACAGATATTACCGCGACGAGCGCACAAAGCGCGACGTCGTAGGCACAGGCCTCGGGCTGTCGATAGTCAAGGAGATACTTCGGCTGCACGGGCGCCGCTTCGGCGTTCAGAGCGAGGTGGGCAAGGGCTCGACTTTCTGGTTTGAAATAAAGCGCGCCAAGGACGACTGAGAATAAATTACGGAAACAGAGGGATAAGAATGAACATAGGAATGATTGTGGCGATGAGCAGCGAGGTGGCGGCGCTCCTTGAAAAGATAGGAACTCCGGCGGAAACCGAATCGCCCTCGGGGTTTGAGGTGATGGCCTATTCGCTCGGCAAAAACATGCTTTATGTGGTCAAAAGCGGCGTGGGGGAGATCTACGCCGCCTCCGCCGCGCAGATGCTGATTTCGCAGTACGGAGTGAAAATGATAGTCAACTTCGGCATATGCGGCGGCCTGACCGACGACATGGCGCTGAAAAAGGCGGTGGTGGTCGAAAAAGCCGTGCACTACGCCTTTGACCTCTCTGAGATCGACGACTGCGAGGTGGGGCAGTATCCCGGATACCCCGACGTTTACCTTCCCGCCTCGGAGGAGCTTGTGAACCTTGCGCTTGAGGCAGACCCGTCGCTTGAAAAGGTGATATGCGCCTCGGCGGATAAATTCGTCGGGGATCCCGTCGAAAAGCGGGAGCTTAACAGGCGATTCGGCGCGAAAATCTGCGAAATGGAGGCCGCAGGGATAATTCTGACGGCGAACCGCGCCGGCGTGCCGGTTCTGCTGATAAAGGCTGTTTCGGACAGCGCCTCCGCCGGGCCGGAGGAGTATTCGGCCATGGTGAGCGAGGCCGCGGCGAGCTGTGCTGCGGCGATGATGAAAGCTCTTGAGCATATGAGCAGGTGAGGTGATATCCGCACCTGCGCAGCCCCCCGCGCGCGAAGCTTCGCTTCGCGCGCTCCCCTGCGGGGAGGCGCGCCCGTAGGGCCTCCCTCCCCGCAGGGCCGGGGCCCGTCCGCTAACGGCGGACGGACCCTCGGGGGCTGCGCCCCGAAAAGAAGCAGCCGCCCCGGACAGCCGCCCAGCCGGCGCCCTTAAATTATATCAAAGCTATGAAAGAGAGGAAAAAACTATGTCATCAACATTCGGAGAGAGACTTCGCCGCGCAAGAAAGCGCTGCGGCATGTCACAGATAGACGCCGCCGAGGCGATCGGGCTTTCAAACAAAAGCCTTTCAAGATATGAAAAGGACGACGGCGCGCCCAACCCCGGGACGATAATGCGCCTCAGCCGCCTTTACGACGTCTCCAGCGAATATCTTTTGGGGCTCACAACGGTCATGGGGCATTCCTCCGACACCGCTCAGGACGGCGAAAATCTTATAGACATGACCGACAACCGCCGGAGCGCCGAAAGGCTGATATCCTTCATAGCCTCAAGCCCGACGATGTTCCACGCGGTGGAAAACATAGCCGAAAAGCTTAAAAACGAGGGCTTTACCCAGCTCAACGAATGGGACAGCTGGCAGATCGAGAAGGGCGGAAAGTATTTCACCACAAGAAACGGCTCCTCGCTCATAGCGTTCCGCGTCGGCGCAAGGGATCCCCAGGGCTTCAGCATATTCAGCGCCCATTCCGATTCCCCGATGTTCAAGCTCAAGCCCTCCCCCGAAAACGAGGCCGCGGGCAAATATATCCGCCTGAACACCGAGGGCTACGGCGGAATGATCATGCCCTCCTGGTTCGACAGGCCCCTTTCCGTCGCCGGAAGAGTGGCTGCCGCCTCGATGGGATCTATAAAAACCGTTCTCGTCAATCTTTCGGATACCACCGTAGTGATACCCAACGTCGCCATACACATGCAAAGAAACATAAACGACGGCATGAGCTATAATCCCGCGACTGACACCGTACCCCTCTACGGCTCGCTCAACGCAAAGGGCACCTTTGCCAAAAAGGTCGCGGAGGCCGCCGGCGTAAAGGAAAAGGACATCTCGGCCTTCGACCTCTACCTTTATTCAAAAACCGAGGGCACCGTCTGGGGCGACGGCGGAGAATTCGTCTCCTCGCCAAGGCTCGACGATCTTCAGTGCGCCTACGCCGGAATGCAGGCTATTCGCTCGGACTGCCACCCCGACAGAATAGCCCTTCTTGCAATATTTGACAACGAAGAGGTGGGCAGCGGCACCAAGCAGGGCGCAAGAAGCGATTTTCTGTCCTCTGCCGCCGAGAGGATCGCAAAAAGCCTCGGCAAAAATCTCTCCGAGATGCTCCCCCTAAGCTTTGCGGTCTCGGCGGACAACGCCCACGCGGTTCACCCGAACCGCCCCGAGCTTTCCGACCGCGAAAACGCCCCCTCTATAAACGGCGGTATAGTCATCAAGCATTCCGCGCGGCAGTCCTATGCCACCGACGCCGTCTCGGCGGCGCTGTTCAAGCGTATTTGCGCCTCGGTGGGGGTGCCTGTGCAGAATTTCGCCAACCGTTCGGATATGCCGGGCGGCGGAACTCTGGGCAACATTTCCACCTCGCAGCTTTCGGTCGCCACCGTCGATGTCGGCCTTGCGCAGCTTGCGATGCATTCGGCCTATGAGACCGCCGGTTCGATGGATACCCTTTACCTTGAGCGCGCCGCGGCCGAGCTTTTCCGCACAAAAATCACCCGCACCGCCTCCGGCGGATACGAGCTTGAAGCCTGATATAAATAATTTTAAAGGAGTGGAAAATCATGAAAAAATATATCCCGAGCCTGATTCTGGGCGTTGTGGCGCTTATAATCGTCGCGTCGCTGTTTGTGTTTTTGAACAGCCGACCGGAAAAGAACGTCGGCCCCTCTGAGAACGGCGACGAAAAGATCCTCGCCATGGAGCTCAGCTCCGACGGGAGCAGCTACACCGTTACCGGCCTCGGCAGCCTTGAGGGCGGGGACATCGTCATACCCGCGGAATATAAGGGCGTGCCGATAAAGGAGATTGGCAGCCGCGCTTTTTGGGGAAAGAGCGAGGTAACCTCGGTCGTCATTCCCGATACGGTGGAGGCGATACGCGAGGCCGCTTTCAGGGGGATCTCCGCCAGGGAGATAATCCTCCCCGACAGCGTTAAAATAATCGAGGGCTACGCCTTTACCGACTGCCAAAACCTTGAAAAGGCGGTTTTGCCGAAAAATGTCGATCTGCTCGGCGGACATCTCTTTGAAAACTGCGCAAAGCTTACCGAGGTGAACATTCCCGAAAACATCACCGAAATCCCGGAGTATATGTTCACCCGCTGCACCCTGCTTGAAAGCGTCTCCCTCCCCGACGGGATTGAAACCGTTGGCGAGCAAGCTTTTCATGTGTGCAACTCGCTTAGGAATATTGAGCTGCCGGGGTCGGTAAGTAAAATTTGCAAAGACGCCTTTTGGGGAGCGAGGCTTGAGAAGATAGTTCTGCCGGAGGGGCTTAAGGAGATCGGCGGCAACGCCTTTATGGGAAACCCCCTGAGCGAAGCAAATCTGCCCGACGGCCTTGAAAAAATCGGCAACAGGGCGTTTCAGGCCACCGATTTAGAGAGCGTTCATATCCCCGCGTCGGTTACGGAAATCGGATCCGCGGCTTTTTGCTCAAGCTACGGATTTACCGATGTCGGCGGCATTAAAGACCTGACCGTTGCGGAGGACAACCCGGTCTACTACAGCGCAAACAACTGCATTATCCTTAAAGACACCGGGGAGCTCATCTTCGCGCCGAATCCCGAAAGCGTTCCCGACGACGGCAGCGTTAAAATCATCGGCGCGGAGGTTTACAGTGAGGTGGACGCCGACAGGGTGGTTATCCCCGAGGGCGTTACGCTTCTGAAAAAGCATGCGATAGTCGGCTTTGAAAGGATAGGCGAGATAATTCTGCCCGCAAGCCTTGAAAAAATCGAATCCGGGGCGATAAGCGCGACGGATTCGAAAGGCAATTCGGTAAAAAGCATTATCTTCAGCGGCGGGCATGATCAGTGGGCCGCCATGGAGCGCGAGGAGGACTGGCTTTCGGAAACCGATAAAGTCCTCATAATCGACGTCACCGGCTGAGAATCATTTCAGAAATCCGAAAAGCCCTTTTTTCTCGTAAGGCTCGCTTTTTACGGACAAAACCTTATACCCAGTGGCTTCTATTACGGCCCTAAGGGACTGCTCGCCGATATCATCTTCGGTTAAGATCACCGTCTCGCCCTTTGCGTGCGAGGAGGTGACCTTTTTTACCCTAAATTTTTGCCTGACGGCGTCGTTTATGTGAGATTCGCACATTCCGCACATCATGCCGTCTATCTTAAGAGTTATTTTGTTCATGACCGTCACCCTTTCGGAAAATTCCCGGGGCGTGCCGCCCTCGGGTTAGCTTACGCTAACTAAAATATATCACCTTTTTGCGAAAATGTCAAGTTGCATATTTTGAGAATCAAAAGTTTTCGCCGGCCTTTTTCAAAAGGCCGCAGGGGTCTCGGGGGCAGAGCCCACGAGCCGCGACCGCAGTCGCGGAATCTTAAGGAGCGGGCCGAACAGGCACGCTCCGGTTAATGCGAAGCGAAGCGCAGGACGGGGAGAAAAAATCTGTCCGGTGGACAGTTTTTTCGCGGGGAGACCCTCGCCGGGGGTCTCCCCGATTTGCCGAGTGAAGCGAGGGAAATAAAACGGTTGTTTTCATATAAGATGCCGAGCAAAAACACCCGGTTTCTTTGCCTGTCTCACCCCCTGCCCCCTCTCCCTCGCGAAGGGAGAGGGGGTTCCACCCCACCACCCGGCCGTTCACCTTGCGGTGAACTGCGCGACCCCTCCCCTCGAGGGGAGGGGTGTGTTCCCAAAGGCTTGTTGCGAAGTTGAAATCGGGTTCGGCGCTTTAGGTGCGGCGGTTGCCGCATGTCTACAGTGTGCGTTCATATAACACTTGCCGGGTACAAAACATAAGCGAGATTCTGAAAAATTCTTTTGCGTTGCGAGGGCGTCCCCTTAAATGGGCTTTATCCAACATTCAAAACCCAAGCCATACCGTCCAAAACGGTAAACAAAAAGTTAAGATTTTCTCCCGCGGGCGGTTTTGAAAGCGATTTTTGTTGCACTTCCCGCCGAAATAATCTATAATCGTATTTATAAAGGAGTGATACGATGAAACACATTCTCATTGTCGACGACGACGAACACATCAGCAACATGCTCGCCGAGGCGCTTTCAAGGCAGGGCTACGGCGTTATGCGCGCCTATTCCGGCACCGAGGCGCTCATGCTTCTGGATTCAAAGCGGCCGGATCTTATCCTGCTCGATTTAATGCTGCCCGGGCTTTCGGGCGAAAAGGTGCTGCCGAAAATAAAGGGGATCCCGGTGATAGTGCTCTCCGCAAAGGCGGACGCCGGCTCGAAGGTCTCGCTGCTGATGGGCGGCGCGCAGGACTATGTCACAAAGCCGTTTGATCTGTCCGAGCTTATGGCGCGCATTTCCGTTCAGCTCAGAAATTCCGGGGCGGCGTCGGGCGGGGTTTTGGAGTATAACGGCCTTCGGCTCGACACCGCCATGCGAACGGTAAGCGCCGGCGGCTGCGAGGTGCGCCTCACCCGCACGGAATACGCCATCTTAAAGCTTTTGATGCAAAAGCCGTCGCAGGTGTTCACAAAGTCGCAGCTTTTGGACAAGATCTCCGCCGACACCCCCGACTGCACCGAGAGCTCGCTAAAAATCCACATATCAAACCTTCGGCGAAAGCTCCGCGAGGCCTCGGGGTGCGAATATATTGAGGCGGTGTGGGGGATAGGCTTCAAGCTTACTGTAGACCCCCGCGCGCAGGGGGAGCAGAAATCCTGACCTTAATTTTACGCCGCCTTAACCGCTTTCTTAACGGTTTTATATTATAATGACAACGCGGGCATTTATAATATGCCGAATAATCAAAAAGGAGTGCCACCACTATGGAATACGTTCTGACAGCAAACAATCTTTACAAGGACTACGGCCGCTTTCACGCGCTTACGGGGCTGTCGCTCAGCGTGCCGAAGGGCTCGATCTACGGCCTTGTCGGCAAAAACGGCGCCGGCAAGACCACGCTTATAAGAATAATCTGCGGGCTGCAATCTCCCACACACGGGGACTACACCCTTTACGGCGTAGACTGCCGCGACCGCAGGATAACGAAATCGAGGCGGAGAATGGGCGCCGTCGTCGAAACGCCGTCGATATATCTTGATATGTCGGCGAGGGAAAATCTTATGCAGCAATACCGCATACTCGGCATGCCGTCGTTTGAGGGCGTCGATTCTCTTTTAAAGCTCGTCGGGCTTGAGGACACCGGCAAAAAGAAGGCGAGAAACTTCTCCCTCGGAATGCGCCAGCGCCTCGGCATAGCGATAGCCCTTTGCGGCGAGCCCGACTTTTTGGTGCTCGACGAGCCGACAAACGGCCTCGACCCCCAGGGAATCGTCGAGATAAGGGAGCTTATTTTAAGGCTCAACCGCGAAAAGAACATCACCGTTTTGATTTCGAGCCATATTTTAGCCGAACTTTCAAAGCTTGCCACCCACTACGGAATTATCGACGGCGGAAGAACCGTAAAGGAGATATCCGCCGAGGAGCTTGAGGCCGCATGCCGCAAATGCCAGCGGCTTCAGGTCAGCAACGCCCCGGCGCTCGCAAGGGTGCTCGACGGCATGGGCGTTGAATATAAGATACTCTCCGACACCGAGGCTGACGTTTACGCAAGGCTTAACGTCACCGCGCTGACAAACGCGCTTTCCGCCGAGGGCTGCGAGCTCATCTCCCTTATGGAGCACGACGAAAGCCTGGAGAGCTACTTTATCAGCCTTGTCGGAAAATGATAACGGGGTGGAGCTATGAGCTGTCTTGTTCGCGCGGGATTTTCCCGCTTGCTCAGATGCAGGGGGCTTTATGCCGCCATGATCTTTTCGGCGGTGACGGCCGCCTTGTTCCTTAACCGCCGCGGAACCTACTGGGGCGAGGGCTCAAGGTCGGTCTGCGATTTTTACTTCTGCGAGTGGCTCGCGTTCTTTCCTATCGCCGCGTCTATAGTCACCTGCTTTTTCTGCGCCGACGACTACCGCGGCGGGGCGATACGCTCAAAAATCACCGTCGGCTGCAAAAAGGCGCAGATATATCTTTCAAACCTTGTCGTCTGCTCTTTCGGAACGCTGATATCCTTTGCGGCGGGGCTTATCGCCTGCGTTATAACGGCCGCCCTTCGCGGGGCGATTTGGCTTTCCTCGCCGGCCGAGACTCTTTACGTCGCGGCGGTGACAGCCGTTATAATAATCGGCTCGGCGGCGTTTGCGCTGATCTTTTCGATGTTTATAAGCCGCCCGGCGGCGGCAGTCACGGCGGTGCTGATAATTTCAATCGGCGCAGTCGGAGTCTCTTCGGGCACGGCGGGCTATCTCAATCAGCCGGAATACCGTGTTTCCCCTCCCGCAGGGGATTACGAGCTTTACGAGAGCGTTACCGACGGCGTGACGGACTATGACGAAATGGTGGATATCGCAAAAAAATACGGCTGGGCCGTGGAAAACCCCTACTATATCGGCGGGGTAAAGCGCGCCGTTGCCTATTTGGCGTATCTTTTGCCCGGCTCGCAGTCTGAGGTCGCCTACAGCGCTGTCGACGACGCCATATATCTCGGCAGGCCGGTAATGCCGGCTTTAAGGGCGCCTGTGCCCTGTGCCCTGTTCTCCGCCCTGATCACCGTGCTCGGCGCGGCCGCGTTTTCAAAAAAGAATATAAATTAAGGAGTGTTTGAATATGAGAAATCTTTTGTCGGCGAATTTCAGCCGGTTATTTAAAAACAAGCTTTTCTGGGTGCTGACCGTCGCCCTGCTCGCCTATTCCGTTATTTCAACCTGTGATAACGCTTCACAGAGAGCCGCCGAGTCCGATCTTTTTCCGAACCAGGCTCCCGAATCGGAATGCTTCGACGAAGGCCCGATCGTTTTGATAATGATGCCTGTGTTCGTCTCGCTGTTTTTGGGGACGGAATTTTCGGACGGGACTATGAGAAACAAAATCATCGTCGGAAGCAGGCGGGGGCAGATCTACCTTGCGGATTTTATCACCGTCTCGGCGGCAACGCTTGTCTTCTGCGCGGCGTGGCATATCGGTTCGCTGTCGGTGCTGCCTATTTTAGGCCTTTGGAGAGTCGGCGTTATCGGCTGGCTGCTTTTGGTGCTTAAAAGCGCGCTCTTTTGCATTGCGTTTTCGGCGATTCTCTGCCTTGTAAGCCATATTGTCACCAACAAAGCGGCCGTCGCGGTGGTTGAGATAATCCTGGCGCTCGCAATAATTATGGCGGGCAGCCTTTTATACAATAAACTTTTAGAGCCCGAGATGGTTTCAAGCGGCGTGACCATCACTGCAGACGAAAACGGCAACACGGTAATGAAGCCGATAGATCCCTATCCGAATCCCGAATACGTTTCCGAGCCGCAGCGGGGCGTTTTAAAACGCGCTCTCAACATTCTTCCGAGCGGGCAGGCGATACTTTTGGCCAATACCGCATATTCCGAAAAAGAGCAGCTCGATCTGCCGCTGTTTTCCTATTGCGCCTCCGCCGGGCTTATCGTTCTGTTCACGGCGGCCGGGCTTATACACTTTAAGCATAAAGACCTGAAATAGCCGCCTTGGCAGACATCTTTACGGGGTGAAAAAATGTTCAGTCTTATTTATTCTTGCGCAAAAAAATATCTCGCCTCGGCCGAGCTTAAAATCGGCCTGGCGGCCGCGCTTGCGGCGGGAATAATCTGCGGGATCCTTTTTCGGCCCGGCTCCGATTCCGCGATGATAGTCGCAACCGCGCCGGTCATCATAAGCGTTGCGGTCGCCGTCATGAACATAACCAAGGAGTGGGAATACAGAACCTTTGCAAACAAGCTCATTGTCGGGCACACGAAGGTGAAAATATTTTTCTCCGAGCTTTTAATTGCGCTCGCGGCGGGCGTGGCGGTATACGCGCTGTTCGGAATCGGGTTTGCGGCGGCCTCGCCGAAGACCGTCTTCGTGCCGAAGTGGCCGGCGATATTTAAAATTTCGGCGCTGATGACCCTTGCCGGCCTCAGCCTTTGCGCCATGGCGGCGGTGATAAGCTTTGCGTGCAAATCGCACAACCCGGCGATGATTTTAAGCTTCGCCGCTATATTCGTGATGTTTCTTACGTCGCAGCAGATCTACGAGTTCGTCTTTTCCAACGAGATCCGCAGCGAGATCTACGAAAACTATTATTAGTCAACCTTGCATAAAGCATGACGGGTTTACAGTTCCACAAAGCCTACGAAATTGTAGTAGATGTTGATGTCCCGTTCCATGTGGTCATTCACCTGATATTTTTCTCCGACCTCAATTTTCTGAATGAGCCGAACAAGGGTGGGACGGTCAAGCTCCTCAAGCTGGGTGTAGTCCTGTATCATGTCAAGCCAATCGTCAACCGACTGTTCATTTGCCCGGCTGGTCGCCAGCTTCGCAGAGATGTCCTTCTTGTGTTCCAGTTTCTCTGTCCGTTCCGCTTCGTACTTGTTCAGAAGCTGGATACAAACACTCTCCGGGATACGTCCCATGACTTTATCCTCATAGGCGGCTTGAATCAGCTTTTCAAGTTCGGCAAGCCGCTTGTCCAGCGCGGACAGTTCCGCTTTCAGAGTGTTCGCCCGTTCTGCGTTGGCAGATTCTTTCTTGGCGAGTATCCGCTCTTTAAGGGCTTCGCGGCTCTGCTGGGCGAAGAACGCTTTGTTCCGAATATCGGTCAGCACCACAGCGACTAACGCCTTTTGATTGATGTAATGAGCGGAGCAAGCATCTTTGCCTCCGCTGGCATAGCGGTTGCA
>CANQPB010000030.1 GCA_947625615.1 uncultured Clostridia bacterium
TCATTCTACCAGAAGTGCGGGGACATGTCTATTTTTTGCACCTTTTTTCTTTTTGCGAAAAATAGTGTACCTTATCGCTGTCATACATGACATAGTTATCAAGATATCCTTGGTTTTCTATTTGTCCTTTCCTGATCATGTCTTTATATGAAAACCAGCCAAGAATTACAACCGTATTACTCTCTCGAAACAATCTTACAGAAATATAGATGTCTTTGGGATGAGTTTCGGCCTGTTCGACCATTTCTAAAGTGCGTATATGAAAATCCTCTGTACGGGTTTTTACATCTACTTTTAGTTGTTCGTTTTCATTCACAAGCAAAAAGTCAAACTCATCTCGCTCATAATATGATGAAGTATCCTCAATAAAGCGAATGTTGTTATCGATCAAAAGAAGCTTAACCGCCTTTTCTCCAAGCTTTCCCTCAAACATCTTCCTTTCCTTGTTGCTAAGGCCTCCGGAATGGAAGTCGTGCCTGTTTGAAGTGAAGGCTCTTGCTTTTTTTGCATAAGAAACGGCCTCGTCATAAAGGCTCCCGGTTATCACATAGTTCTCTCGAACAATCAAATCTTCACACCCGTTTCTGCAAAACATCTCCTTATACACTGCGGAGCATTTTTATTTATTATGATGCGACCGTTATCCGCAAGATAAAAGAGGACTTTTTCATGAGTAACAGAGACACAGTTTCCTCCGAAAATGCTAACACAACGCATAATTGTAACATTTCCGTATTCAGGATAGATATGCTCCTGCTCAATGCTGTCGTAGTTTTCTATTTCTTCAATACCATGTTGAAGTGTTGAAAGCATTTTGCCTTCAACAAGAAGAATGAAATTTGTATCTTCGTCGTAAAGAACCACGTCCGGTAAGTAAAGATTTGCTCCATTACGGTCCTTTTTGGGCAGGGTAACAAGGCAGCCGGTCTTAGTCCTGAAATAGCCACGTTCACAACCGGCATGGTTTTCATAGACACAATACATACCATGATACACCGTCTGCACATGAAGAAGAATATCTGCCATCCTTTCAGATCTCTTCTCATAATGCCAATATAGTTCCGGCAAAACAACGTGGCTCGGCATTCTGATTCCGCCGAGGTGCATGCCGAGAATATTGCAGATATATAGGAACTTATTCCTGCCTCTTGTATGATCAACGTAGGATTGCGTAACACCGTGAAGAGTTACAACAATATCTTTATCCCATCCCAGCTTGCGAATACATGCCGATATCATCGAAAGAGCACCGATATTGGGATCATGCCCAATGTTTCCGGAATCTGCCGGTTTTGCTAACCTACCAGATACTTCAATTCGGTCAGCATGCCTTGTTATCGTAATTGGCACGTTCCCGGCGGGCGGCCTCCTCATTCCTGCCTTGAAACGGATCAATTCATCAAGGCTTCTAAACGGCCTAAACCATCGAGAAATATCTTTTCCGACTATTGTCACGCCAAGTGTGAGCAGAATATTTGTACCGAACACGCTCATATCTGACGGTTTCTTTTCTTCACGAGCTTCGAGCTCCTCGTTGTAGAGCATATACAGCTTTACGTTCTGGTAGTACGAGGTTATATATACAAACTTTGAGTCCTTTTGATAGACACCGGTATTCCGCGATTCATCATCGCTCGTTTTCGTCTCCTCAATCGCCATTATTGGGTTGTCTTCATTACTCCCCTCTGTAGTCGCATTTTCTTGCTTAAAAAGGAGAAAATCAAGGAAGCTGGAGCTGCCGCTAACCGTTTTTATGAAAATATCTCCAGCACCGGCCACTGCAAGCCCCTCAACTTTATAAACAAACTTGAAAAAGCCATCGACGATAATGGGCTTGATCTTAATTTCGTTATGTACAATAATTCTATCGCCAAAATCCTTACAGTACATGTCAACGATTTGATTAACTACAGACGGCTTGGGCCTTTCCTCTGTGAGAAGCCATAAATTATCCATTCTTTTTCCTCCGGCAAATCTTTCTCTATTGATTTCATAATTAACACGCTGACTGCCATTCATCAATTTATCAAGCTAACCAATCTTTCAACATTTCAAAAGTCCCGTAGAGCATCGAGCATCCTTCAAAAAACCGCATAACACTTATCCATTACTTTCTCAGTGTATCATTTATAGTCTGACCTGTATCAACTTTCCAATAATTCCAGCCGTTGTTGGATCCGCCAAGAAGAAAGTCCGTTGCTGTACTGGGTGAGTTAAAAGTATAATCCTGTGCAAACACATAACGCCCGCCGCTATACTCAACAATCTCCTGTTCCAGAAGTTCATCCCTTAACTCTTTTAGGCGGCTCGCATTGGGACTTGTAGAATATCGAACCTCGCTCCCAGCAAATACCGTTAATGAACTGTCCTCATTCAAATATCCAATAGCCATCAGGCTCCCTGCGCTCAAAGTGATGTGGCGATCAGCACATTCTTTTGTCTCTTTATATGTGCTTTGAACATAGGGGAACAGAGCTATAATTTGGTCTATCATATATTGCGTTCTGTCCTCAATGTCTTTAACGGTCCAGCTTGTTTTTGTGTAAATTTCAGCATTTAACTTCAAGTGCTTTGTTGAGGCTAAAACCGTCTTCTTATACTCAAAATCGTTGTTGCCCATTTTGCTGTTGTCGGTTGCAGCGGCAAGTGTAAGATTTCCGATGCGATTGACAACGCTGGTATAATGATCCTCATCCAGCCCAGAAACAGATGCCCAATAATCATTTATGGTTTGAGGCATAATGTGTTCTATGCTTAAACTGCTCAAATCAATACCGACCGGATTTCCCGTAAGTTCAATCTTATCAAGTATCCACCTTATGTTAGAAAGAGCATAAGCATTTGCTGTTGTAAGAAAAGTCCTTGTTTGTGAATCATCGGGCATATATGCGGCTTTCCCTTTGTTTTCATTTACCAGATAATAAACACAAATATCATACATATCTTCGAAAGAGCGAAGAGCCACTTGGGTCTCCACATTTCGCAGATATCCGGGGAAAAACCGTGAAATTGCACTCGTATCTTGATCATTTATATATCGGCGAACAAGAAAAGTGTTAATCAGTTTGATTATTGAGCTGGTCTGTCCCTTATCAATTTCTCCAAGCCGATAATGCTCCAAAATACGCATAACAAACGGCGCAGGCATGAAAGACTGCATTCGTCTAAAGTCGCCAATACTTTCACCGAGTTCATCATTTTTAGTAGAAAGGTAAAGGCGTTCAAAATGACGAGCATAATTTAGGAGATCTTCAAGTATTGAATTAGAACCACTATTATTTTTTTCCTTCCAATACTGCTTAAAAGCTTCATACAGGTCTTTCTCCGTTACCAACACATAATTCTTTAAAGCAAGGAAAAACCTAAAAAACTCGGAAAGCTTTTTTGATTCTGGGAAGATCTTTTCGAGCTTGAGCCAATATGAATAATAAATATGCTCTTGATCTGCATTGTTTCGATTCATCATGATGAAATTACGGATCAAATCTGCAGGGGTAAGCTTCTCTCCAGTAGAATTAATGCTTTCAAAGATCTGTTGTGCATCATCACCGGGCTCAAGCTCAATGCGGACTATGTAAAGATTGCGAATAGCATTTATCACTTCCATCAGTGTATAAGATGCTACAAGGCCCGTCAAAACAGCCTTAATGTACTTATAGTTCTCCATTATTAAAGAATTGCCTTCGTACTCAGATACTCGGCCCGTTGCGATATATTCGTAAGCATCATCATCTGACACTGATGGGCGAAGGCGATATTTGTATTCTCCGGTCTCGTTGTTTTCGAGATAATTATGGATAAGATAATCACTGATCTGGGTGTTGCCTGTATCCGATGCTATTTCTTTAAGAGCATATGTCATCAAGAACATCGTGACAAGGCGCTGTTGTCCGTCAACAACCTCACGTTCCCTAACAATAAAATCAGTTTTTGTAATCACATACACGATTGAACCAAGGAAATGCTTTGTAGTTTCATGGTCCAGTATCTTTTTAATATCTTCTAATAGCTGCTGAACCTGCTTGTGCTTTTTCCATGTGTAATTTCTCTGATAAACAGGAATTACATACTGTGAACCAATCGCTCCCTTTATAAATTCCTCAAACAAACTCAATGGATCTGCTTTCATATAATCGCTCCTTCTCCAGCAGAGATACAGCCTGCCGATCTCACATCAGGTTTTTGTATTGCTCTTAAGTACTACTCCGTTACAAATAAAAGGTGTTCTTCATTCTGCATTAAGCCCTGAAGGACTTCATCTAATACTTCGAAATGCCCGCCGTGGGAGAGAATCTGCAGCGGGCATCTTTTTGTCTACCAAATCCCCCGCCGCTTTTAGCGCCGGGGGTAAAAATATATCTTACTTCGTTCCGTATATCCTGTCGCCGGCATCGCCGAGGCCGGGGACGATGTACGCGTTCTCGTTCAGGCGCTCGTCAAGGTTGCCGCAGTAGATCTCAACGTCGGGGTGAGCCTCCGAAAGCGCCTTAAGGCCCTCCGGCGCCGCAATTATCGACATGAATTTGATCTGCTTGCCGCCACGCTGCTTTATAAGGTTTATGGCGTCTACCGCCGAGCCGCCGGTGGCGAGCATGGGGTCGAGCACGATTATCAGCCTCTCGCCGATGTTCTCGGGCAGCTTGCAGTAATATTCGTGCGGGATATGCGTGTTCTCGTCCCGGTACATTCCTATGTGCCCCACCTTTGCCGAGGGGACAAGCGCTAAAATTCCGTTGACCATTCCGAGACCCGCCCTCAGAATCGGCACAATGGCGAGCTTCTTGCCCGAAACCATCGGCTGAACCGTTTTGCAGATCGGCGTCTCAATCTCCACCATGTCGAGCGGCAGATCCCTCAGCGCTTCGTAGCCCATAAGCGTGGCTATCTCCTCAATAAGCGTGCGGAAATCCTTCGTGCCGGTCGTCTTGTCCCTCAGAAGAGAGATCTTGTGCTTGATAAGCGGGTGATCAAATATGGTAATCTTTGACATAATATTGCTCCTTTCCGATTTTCTGAATCAATGATAACATCTTTCAACAAAAATTTCAATACCTTTTCCGGAAATTTGTTGAATATTCCGAGAGAATCTTTTTCGGGGGAGTTTATAATGTCGGATCCGCAAAATAAAATCAACCGAAGTTTAAAATACTCTTGAAAAATGAACTATTGGTTGAATCACGCAAGAAACTAAGGACAAAACGCAAGAACATATTTTAGGTAATGTGATATAATTACAAGTACTTATTTATCTGTTGAAAGGAGATAAAATATGAAAAGATTCTTAGCAATTGCGCTGACTCTTGTGCTGATTGTCGCGCTTGTCGGCTGCGGAAACTCGAATAAGCGCAAGCCCATCGTACTTACGCTTTCCACCGAGGATTCCGAGGCTATCCTCAATGCCGCGGGCATCAGGCTTCCCGACGCGTCCGTCGCCAAGGGTGCAAATTCAAACATCATCTATTTCGCCGAAGTTGACCTTATGAACAACTATTCCGAGGACGAAGTTGTAAACACCGGCTTCTGGACTTTCCGTGAAAAATACGGCTGCACCGTAGAATTCTGGGAAACCACCCTCGACACCAAGTGGGACGCTCTCGCCAACCTGATAGTTTCGGACAACTCGCCCGATTTCTATCCCTGCGGCGTAAGCTCCGAGGCCACCTTCCCGATGCACTGCATCAAGGGCACCTTCGTTCCCGTCGACGGCTACGTCGATTACACCGATCCGCTTTGGTCTGATATGGCCGAATCGGCCGAGGCCTTCGCTCTCGGCGATCGCCACTTCGCTTTCGTCACCGATATCACCTTCCGCAACGTCGTTCCTTATAACCGCAGAGTTATAAACGAATACGGCTACGACGATCCCACCGAGCTTTACGCCAACGACGACTGGACTTGGGACAAATTCTATGACATGTGCATAGACTTCTCGGACGCCGACGAAAACCGCTTCGCCCTTGACGGCTACGCCTATAACGGCGCTCTCGTTCAGGAGGCTTCGGGCGCCAAGTTCGTCGAAAAGGACGACGAGGGCAACTACATTTCCAATCTTGACGACCCGCTGCTTGAGCAGGCCAACCAGCTTGTCTACGATCTCGTAAAGAACGAATGCGTTTACCACCAGGGCACCAACTACTGGAGCGGCCGCGATAACAACACCGCCGGCGCCGGCGTCAAGGACGGCCTCTGCCTGTTCTACATCGCGCTCTACGGCCAGTTCCGCGGGCCGGTTGAGGAAATCAAGGCTGTTTGGGGCGACGTCACCGAAAACGAGCTCATGTTCGTTCCTCTGCCGAGAAATCCCCAGGGCGACGGCGAATATTACCTTGCCTCCATTCCTTCGGGATATATGCTTGTGGCCGGCGGCCCGAATCCCGACGGCGTTGCGCTTTACGCAGCCTGCGAGCGCTTCAAGATAGTCGACCCGACCGTTGACAGAATCGAGCGCAAGCAGCTCCAGGAGAAATATCTCTGGACTGACGAGATGCTTGAGATGTACGACGAATGCCGCAGACTTATCCTCAAGAACTCCTACATGTACTACAACGGCAACTTCATCGACCAGCTCAACACCGCTTACAACCACTTCCGCGACGACATCGCCCGCGGCGGCGCTCAGACCACCTGGGCCCAGCTTAAGGAGCAGTTCTCCGAGAGCTTCGACTACTACCTTGAGCAGCAGAACGATGAAATTAAGAATTATATCGCAAGCCTCAGCTAAAATATGAAAACCAGGGCGGCCGGGATCGACCGCCCTGATTTTTTTGCGCAAAAATTCCCGCCACCCCGCCCTTTGGAAATGAAAAAAGTTTCGCCGGCCTTTTCAAAAGGCCGCGGGGGTCGAGGGGCGCGCAACCCCTCGTATTCTTCAAAGTAAAGGGTTTCCCCACTGTTTGCCGAGCAACGCTCGGCAAACAAAAAGAGACGCCCCGCAAAAGGGCGTCCCATAAAATAATTTTTTGCCGAAGCTTTATTTTGCATTCAGATAGGTTTTAACCATTTCCTGCAAAAGCTCGTCGCGGTCGATATGCCTTATCAGGCTGCGGGCGTTGTTGTAGGTGGTGATATACGTCGGATCCTCAGACAGGATATATCCGACTATCTGATTAACCGGGTTATATCCCTTTTCGTAAAGAGCCTCGTATACTACGTTCAGCGTATTTTTTATTTCGTCCCTGCGATCCTGCTTCAGGGAAAAGGTCATTGTCTGGTCATTAAGCATACAAGTCTGCACCTCCGAAGATAGATTGACGATCAGATATTTATAGTATATCGCAATTTCGGGAAAATAACAAGTACCCGAGGCAAGATTTGTAAAAGTTCAATAAATTTGACCGGCGGCTTTTGTACATTCCCCGCGCAGGAGGGGCGTGGGTCAGCTTCTCAGCTCGGCGCCAAGCTCGGAAAGAGCCTTTTTGACGCGCTTCATGGCGGCGTCGGCCTGTGCGTCGGTAAGGGTGCCGTCGGCCGAGCGCATGACAATCGAGAACGCCACCGATTTCTTGTCCCCCGCGATCTGCTCGCCGCGGTAAACGTCGAACAGCTTCACCTTTTCAAGCACCGGCCCGACAGCCGTCTTTATCAGCTTTTCAAGCTTCGCGACGGGAATGTCGTCCGCGCAGATCATCGAGACGTCTCTTGTCGCCGCAGGATATTTCGGCAGCGGCTTGTAAGTCTTCTCGGGGATCTGCTCGCCGATGAGCTCCTCTACATTGATTTTTGCGCAGTACGCCCTTGTGCCTATGCCGTAGGTCTCGGCGACGGCGGGGTGCATCTCCCCGAAGATTGCCACCTGGCGGCCGTTGTATTCCGCAACGGCAACCCTGCCCGGGTGGAACATTGAAAGCTCGTCAAAGGCGCAGTCTCCCTCGGGGGCGTAGTATTCCGGTTCAATGCCTATAGCGCCGAAGATCTCCTCCACCATTCCCTTTACGGTGTAAAAATCTGCGCCGCCGCCGTAAAGGCCTATCGAGAGGCGGGCGGGCTCGTTGGGCAGTTTGTCCGGCGAGGTGGGAAGATATTCCGTGCCCAGCTCAAAGAGCGCGGCCTCGGGGGTTCTTAGGTTGTAGTTTCTTGAGAGAACCTCGCACATCGAGGGCAGAACCGTCGTGCGCATCACCGAGGTGTCCTCGCCGAGCGGATTTTTAATTGTTACGCTCTCGCGAAGCTTTGAATCGGCGGGTAGGTTTATCTTGTCGTAATATTTCGGCGAAATGAAGCTGAAGGTCTCTATCTCGTAGAGGCCGAGGGCCGTGCAGACCGATTCGAGCTTGCGCTGCATGTTCTGCGCGGGGCTTAATTTGGCATTGGCGACGCCCTTTAGCTCGGAGCAGGGTATGCTGTTGTAGCCGTAGAAGCGCGCCACCTCCTCGGCGACGTCCGCCTCGCCCTCAATGTCGATTCTGAACGAGGGAATACGAACTTTATTGAGAACTACATCGAAGCCGATGCGCTCGAGGTAGGTGACCATTTCGTCGCGGGAGATCTCGGTGCCCAAAAAGCTGTTTATCCAGCCGGGGTCGAAATCTACGGTCTTCTTTTCATGGCGCTTTTGTCCGCAGTCCAAGACGGTGTTCAGCGGCTCGCCGCAGCCCAAAAGCTCGACAAGCTGCAGCGCCCTGATTATCGCCGGCATGCAGCCCTCGGGATCGAGGCCCTTTTCAAAGCGTGAGGAGGAATCGGTTCTCATGCCGAGCTTCTTTGCGGTTCTGCGCACCGAGGCGCCGTCGAAGCAGGCCGATTCGAAGATGACGTCTACGGTGTCGTCCATGATTCCGCTGTATTCTCCGCCCATTACTCCGGCCACGGCCACCGGCTTTTCGGTGTCGGCGATGACGAGCATTTCGGGGCTGAGCTCGCGCACGGTGCCGTCGAGGGTGGTTATAGTCTCCCCCTCTTTCGCGTTGCGAACGTGAATCTCGTTCCCTACGATGAAGCGGGCGTCGAAGGCGTGCATAGGCTGGCCGTATTCAAGCATGACGTAGTTTGTGATGTCTACAAGGTTGTTTATCGGCCTCAGACCCGAGGCGCGAAGCCTCTCGCGGATCCAGCGGGGAGAGGGGCCTATCTTTACGTTTTTAACCATTCCGCCGATATAGCGCTTGCAGAGGGCGTCGTTTTCGATGACTACCCCGAGGCTGTCCGAGATGTTTCCGGGCACGCCGTTATATTCCGGCTTCGGCTCCTCAAAGGGCAGGGCATAGGTGGCGGCGGCCTCTCTTGCAAGGCCGATCACCGAAAGGCAGTCGGGGCGGTTCGAGGTGATCTCAAACTCGACCGAGACGTCGTTAAGGCCGATGGCGTCGTGAATGTCGTCGCCCGGCTTGCAGTCCTCCTGCAAAATAAATATGCCGTCCTCTATAGCGTAGGGAAAGTCGTGCTTTGTCAGCCCAAGCTCGCCGAGCGAGCAGAGCATTCCGCAGGATTCCACGCCGCGAAGCTTTCCCTTTTTGATGTGCACCCCGCCGGGGAGGTCTGAGCCGTCGAGCGCCACGGGGACTAAATCTCCGGCGTTTACGTTGCTCGCGCCGGTGACTATCTGCAGCGGCTCGCCCGAGCCGACGTCGACTTGGCACACCACCAGATGATCGGAATTTTCATGCGGGGTTACCGAGAGTATTTTTCCGACGACTACGTTTTTGATGTTCTCGCCCTCAATCTCATAGCCCTCGACCTTCGAGCCGGTCATGGTGAGATCGTAGCAGAATTTTTTCGGCTCGGCGTCTATCTTGACGAAATCCGAAAGCCATTTCATTGAAAGATTCATACTTTAGTGTCCCCCTTTCAGAACTGGTCGAGGAATCTCAGATCGTTCTCGTAGAGAAGTCTGAGATCGTTTATGCCGTATTTGCCCATGGTAACTCTTTCAAGGCCGAGGCCGAAGGCAAAGCCGGAGTAAACGCTCGGGTCTATGCCGCAGTTTTTAAGCACCTTCGGGTGCACCATTCCGGCGCCCAAAAGCTCAACGTATCCCTCGCCCTTGCACATCGAGCAGCCCTTGCCGCCGCAGTTGAAGCAGACTATATCCACCTCGGCGGAAGGCTCGGTGAAGGGGAAGTGGTGGGGCCGAAGCCTTATTTTGCATTCCTCGCCGTAAAGGCGCTTTAAGAACATGTTCAAGGTGTCGACAAGATTCGCCATGGTGATGCCCTTATCTACGACAAGGCATTCTATCTGGTGGAAGATAGGCGAGTGGGTGGCGTCTATGGCGTCTGAGCGGTAGACGCGCCCCGGCGAAAGTATTCTTATAGGCGGCTTGCGATCCTCCATGACGTGCACCTGCACGGAAGAGGTCTGGCTGCGCAGCAAAATGTTGTCGGTGATGAAAAACGTGTCCTGGGTGTCCCGCGCGGGGTGATCGGGCGGAATGTTCAGCGCCTCGAAGTTGTAGTAGTCGTATTCCACCTCGGGGCCGGCGACGATGTCAAAGCCCATGCCGATGAAGATGTCCTCTATCTCGTGCATGACTACGTCCATAGGGTGGAGCTTGCCGAGCCTTGGGGCCTTGCCGGGCAGGGTGACATCGAGCTTTTCCTCTTTAAGCTTGCGCTCCGAGGCAAGTGCTTTCAGCTCGGCGGCCTTTTTGGCAACCGCCTCCTCGATCTCAGACCTTACGCTGTTCGCCGCCTGGCCGATTATCGGCCTCTCCTCTGCGGAAAGCGTTGCCATCTGTTTCATGATAGCGGTGAGCTCGCCCTTTTTGCCCAAAAACTTCACCCGAAGATTTTCAAGCTCGGCCGAATCGCTGATCTTTTCGAGCTCGGCCTTTGCGGCCAGCCCGATTTTTTCAAGTGCTTGTTTCATTTATCTGTCTTCCTTTCGGTTTATTTTCCGAGGGACGCTTTCGCGCCCTTATTTTTTAACTTTGCGCAGACAAACCATATTACCCACGCTATTATGTCGCCAATAAAGCCTAATCCGAGAATAATGAGCAGCAATCCGGCAGCAAATTCCGGCACGTTTTCGATACCGCCCGCGCTCCACTGCCCGAACGCTCCGAAGAACATCAAAACGAGCAGCACAACGGGAATTGCCGTTAAATACACCGGGGCAAGCTTCACCGCGGGCTTTTTTGCCTTAAAGCAGAACAAAAGCTGAACCGAGAGATAAATAACGAACAGGGCAGACGTCAACATGACCGTTAATGACATGATATGAACCCCTTTCAGTTAAACAAAAATGCCCCGAAAAATTCGGGACATAACCAAGGCTATGCTTATAAACCACCCTTTGGGAGCCAGCACTCCCTACCGCGTTAACGCCGCGGGATCGTCCCCGCCTACAACCTAAGCTTCAGCGGAGCCGCTCGTGAGTGAACTTCGGCCGGTCGGGAAATAAGGCTTTTTCAGCTCGGGAAGCCTCTCTCTGAAAACCTTTGCGGCTTACTCTCTCAGTCGTCGCGTTTTTGTGATACACGCTATTATAGCACATTTAAAATGAATTTTCAACTGTTTGCGAAAAAAATTTTCCGAAGCCCGTCCATGTCATGAACGATAACCTTTGCGCCGGCGGCCTTAAGGCTTTCGGCCGAGCGGTATCCCCACGAGCAGGCCACGCATTTTATGCCGGCGTTTTTGGCGGTTTCAACATCGGTGCCGGAATCTCCGACATGAACGCAGCGCTCGGGCAAAAATCCCGCCTCCGAGATTATTTCAAGCTCGGCGGTCGGATCAGGCTTTCTCGGCACCCCCTCGCGGGAGCCGCGGACGAAATCGAACAGGCCGGGATAGAATTTATCGATGAGCTCGCGGGTGAACGGATCCGGCTTGTTTGAAAGCACAGCAAGCTTGTGGCCGCAGGCCCGAAGATCCTTAAGCAGACTGTCCGTCCCGGGATAGGGGCGGGTCTTGTCCGCGTAATGGGCGGCGTAGCTGCGGTTGAACGCGGCGTATACCCTTTCGATGTTTTCGGGCGTCTTTTCGCCGTCGGGCAGGGCGCGCTCGCACAGCTTTAAAACGCCGTTTCCGACAAAGCTCATCACCTCGTCACAGCTGCGGGGCGCAAAGCCGTTTTCCGCAAGCGCCTCGCAGACCGCGTCCGTAAGATCCGCAATCGTGTCGAGTACGGTGCCGTCGAGATCGAATATTATAAGCAGAGGTTCAGCCGAAGAAGGTGTGTTCGACAAAAATTTTCACTCCTATCGCAATAAGGATAAGCCCGCCGACGAGCTGCGCACGGTTGTTCAAGGCGTCGCCGAATTTTTTGCCGACGAAAGCCCCCGAAAAGGCTATAATAAAGGTAGTCGTGGCGATAAGGCAGGCGGCGCCCGCCATTTTTGTTATCGGGATCATCGCAGCAAAGGAGACGCCGACCGCAAGGGCGTCGATTGACGTGGCCACGCCCTGCAAAATGAGGTCTGAAAGCTTAAGCTTTTCGCCGGAGGTCTCCTCGGGGCCGCCTTTAACGGAATCGTAGACCATCTTCCCGCCGATATATCCCAAAAGGACGAGCGCTATAATGTGATCGTATCTTTCGATATATTTTGAAAAGGCGGAGCCGAGGGCGTAGCCCACCGAGGGCATAAACCCCTGAAAAAGCCCGAAGCATATCCCGCAGGAGAGGGCTGTTTTGCCGGTGGAGCCGGGGCGGCACATTCCGTTGATGACGGAAACGGCAAAGGCGTCCATAGAAAGGCCGATGCCGATAAGAAATATTTCAGCAAAAGACATTTTTTCACCAGAATCGGTAGGAAATTTGAATACGGTAATATCTATGCCGGCGGGGCCGAATAAATTCGGTTTAAGGCTCAGTCGTCGAGCTTTGAGGCGAGGCGGGCGGAATATTTTTTTCTGAACTCTTCAAAGCTGCCCTCGTCAAGGGCTTTTCTTATCCGCTCGGTGAGGGTGTTGTAAAAGTAGAGATTGTGCGTGACTGCAAGGCGGCCGCCGAGCTGCTCGCCCGATTTAAACAGGTGGCGTATATAGCTGCGGGTGAAATTCCGGCAGGTGGGGCAGTCGCATTCGGGGTCTATAGGCCGCTCGTCGTAGGTATAGCGCTCGTTTGTCGCGTGCATTATTCCGCCCCAGGTGAACACCGTGGCGTGGCGGGCGTTTCGCGAGGGCATAACGCAGTCGAAGAAATCCACCCCTCTGGCGACGGCTTCGATGATGTTCGACGGGGTACCCACCCCCATGAGATAGCGTGGCTTGTCCTTCGGCATAAAGGGCTCGACCGCCTCTATAATGCGATACATCACCTCTGTCGGCTCGCCGACGGCAAGGCCGCCTATCGCATAGCCGTCGAGATCGAATTCGGCGATCTGCTTCATATGCTCAATCCGAAGATCCTCATAGGTGCAGCCCTGATTTATCCCGAAGAGCATCTGATGAGGGTTTAGGGTAGTTTCAAGGGAATTGAGGCGCGAAAGCTCGTTTTGGCAGCGCTTAAGCCACCTGACGGTTCTTTCGCAGGAGGCTTTTGAATATTCCCGGGGCGCGGGGTTTTCCACGCACTCGTCAAACGCCATGGCGATTGTAGAGGCGAGGTGCGACTGTATCCTCATGGACTCCTCGGGGCCCATGAATATTTTTTTGCCGTCGAGGTGGAAGCTGAAATAAACGCCCTCCTCCTTTATCTTTCTCAGCCCGGCAAGCGAGAACACCTGGAACCCGCCCGAATCGGTGAGAACGGGCCCCGGCCAGTTCATGAACCTGCGCAGGCCGCCCATTTTATATATCACCTCGTCGCCTGGGCGGACGTGAAGATGATAGGTATTGCAGAGCTCGACCTGGCACTTGAGATCCTGAAGGTCTATTGAGGAGACGGCGCCTTTTATTGCCGCCGAGGTTCCCACATTCATGAAGACCGGGGTCTGGATAACGCCGTGGACGGTTGTGAATTCACAGCGGCGCGCCCGGCCCTCCTGTTTTAGAAGCTTGAGCATGCGCTTATCAGTTGAAGCCTAAGACTTCGCGGAAGAACCAGCCTATGGCCACCAAAAGGCCCTTTGTCGCCATAAGGTATAGGCCGACGCAGGCCATTATAACGGTGGGAATAATGAACCAGCGCATTTTCCAGCCGAGGGCCTTCCAGTATTCCACCGAGCGGGCGTACATGATTATCCAGTAAATCGAGAGAGGCCCGGCGATGAGTATGTAGAACTCGCAGCAAAAGCCCATAAACAGCGGCAGCGTGACCATGAGCCCGGCAAAGAGCTTTTTCATCTCTTTTTCGGGGCGGTATGTCGCGTCGAAGGGGTTATCCGAGAATTTTGCAAGCTCGCGAAGATCTTTTTTCAGTCCCATAATAATCACTCCAAGTAAAAAAGCTGTCGTTAAGATATATCCTGCCTTTTGTTTAATTATACACAAAAAATCTTTGTTGTCAACCTTGACAAACTCATTTTTATCGGTTATACTATAACAAGACCTACGGAAACTTAGCTCAGCTGGTCAGAGCGCCTGCTTCACACGCAGGAGGTCGGCGGTTCGAGCCCGCCAGCTTCCACCACGCCGTCGCGGACTACGTATCGTTCGCGACGGCATTTTCATGCTGCGCATTCAATGCCGCCGCTCATTCACTCCGTCGCTCCGGCTTTTCCCCCACAAAATCCACGGATTTTGCGGGGGCCCCTTTTGCCCCCTCGGGGGGCTTTTTCATTTGCGCCGCAGGCGCAACATCATTTGCGCGTATCACGCGCAGCTTCATTTGTGCCGCAGGCACAACATCGTTTGCGCGTTAGCTCAGCATCATTTGCGCGTATCACGCGCAATATCGTAAGGCACAAATGAATGATGTTACTTCTGCGAAGTAAATGATGTTGCCTTTGGCAAACGATGTGATGCTTCGCATCAATGAAGTTTCGCTTCGCTCAAACGGAGTGTAACCGTTACCTTGGTGCGCATAAAACACAGTTGATTAAGGCATAAACGCCCGCCCGCTCGTGCTCAAAGAGTTTTAATCGCGCCGCCTGTCCTAAAAAGGCTTTGCGAGATCTGTCGGCAGCAAGCCGCATTTAAGATTGACTTTTTGCGCGGCGGGGTGTATAATATCCCTTATAAAAAATCACCTGAAAGGGGAATGCGTTTTATGAACATATGGCATGACATAAGCCCCAAGAGGATCTCGCCGGAGAGCTTTGAGGCGGTAATAGAAATAACCAAGGGCGAAAAGTGCAAGTATGAGCTCGACAAGGAGACCGGCGTTCTTCGGCTGGACAGGATCCTCTACACCTCTACCCACTACCCTGCCAACTACGGATTTATTCCGCGCACCTATGCCGACGATCTCGACCCGCTGGACGTTTTGGTACTCTGCTCAGAGCCTATTCGCCCGATGACCCTTGTAAGATGCTATCCCATCGGGGTCATCACGATGATAGACAACGGCCGCAACGACGAAAAGATCGTCGCCATTCCGTTTAACGATCCCACCTATAATTCCTATACCGACATAACGCAGCTCCCGTCGCATATCTACGACGAGATGTCCCACTTTTTCAGGGTATATAAGGAGCTTGAGGGCAAGGAGACCGCCGTTAAGGAGGTCGACGGCGCCGAAAAGGCGAAGGAGATCATAAGATCCGCCCTCGCGGGATACATAGAGGCCTACTGCAAATAAATTTTAAAAATTAAGACCGGGGCAAGCGCCCCGGTCTGATTTTTGCGGAAAATAGAAAAGTTTTCGCCGGCCTTTTTCAAAAGGCCGCGGGGTCGAGGGGCGGCGCCCCTCGTCGCACTCCGCAAGGGGTGAATTGTAAAAACAGTCCGGTGGACTGTTTTTACAAGGGGGGACGCCCTGCAAGAGAGGGCGTCCCCCTTAAACGCGATTGATTTTGCTGAGGTTCGGCTTTTTTACCCCTGACTTCTCTCTATATCCATAGTAAAGTAATAGTCTCCCGCGCGGGACTGCACCTCGGTGAAATTATATATCACCTTAAGAGTGTAGTTCCCCTTTTCAAGATCCATGCTGAAAGTCTCGCTGCATTTGCCGCCGTAGTTTTGCTCAAACAAAACCTCGCCGTCCTTTGTTATCTGAACGAACGTATAGGCGTTGTTGAACGACGGCCTCGAAACGGTCTTCACTTTGTATGTGCCGTCGGCGGGGACGTAAAATTCCGTCTGCTTGCCGAAGGTGCGATCGCCGTTCCAGGTGCCTGAGTCGGCATAGTCGAGCACCTCGGTGTTCATATATCCCGGGACGCTGAGCGCCACGCTGCCCGTGAATAAAATCGCCCAGATTATCACCGCGGCGGCTATCGCGCGGCTGCGGGATCTTTTGCTTTCGGGGGAGGAGTTTATCTCCACCCCGAGCACCAGGGTGCCCGGCGCGGCGGGATTATACGCCTGCGGCCCGTATCCCTGAGGATAGTAAGTCTGCGGAACTGCCGCGGGAGCGAAGATCTCCGCCATTTTGGACTTTCTCAGAAGCACCAGAGTGACTATGAGATAGGGCAGGGTGGAGGTGATCGCGGTGGCGGGGCCGTATTCGCTTATCTGGGCGGTTATAGAGCCGCCGAAGAGGCCCGAATCAAGAAGCCCGCACAGGTCGAGGAAGCCGTGCAGGAAGATAACGGCCCAGATGTTCCGGCAGCGATAATATATCGCGGTGAGCGCCATGCCCATGGCGATTACGCCGCTCATCTGAACGAGCACGCCTACGGGATCGGAGCCGAGGATATTTATCACATGCATCAGCCCGAAGACGAGGCCGGAATATATCGTCGCCGTCCAAACGCCCGCGGGGTCTTTTGCGTGCTTATCCCACAAAAGATTTGCGATTACCCCCCTGAAAAAGCTCTCCTCGCCTATTCCTATGAGGAACATTGTTATTATGAACACAAAAATCTTCCAGCCGGGTTCAAGCCTTGACGAAATATCGCCGCCCTGCTCGATTTCGGGCAAAAGCCCCGTCACGGCCGCAAGCACGGATACCGCAAGGATATATCCGCCGCACTGAAGCCCCTTGCCGAAGCCATCGGAGCTGCCCCAGATGTCGAAATAGCCGAAGACGGCGGTCATGGCTATCCCCACAAGGCAGATAAGGCATTCGGCGACCATCTGCTGGAGGAACTCGCCGTTTTCAAGGAAGAACGGCGGCGAAACGGCAAGCACGAACGAGCCCAGCAGCATTGAAATTATGAATATTGCTACCACCGCGGCCGACGCGGCCAGCGGGTGCCTTACGGCGGCTTTACGCATATGACACTTCCTTTCAGATTATAACGCTCAGCTTAAAGCGGCTATGGATTCCTCTATCTTCGCGAGCTTTTCCTCGGCGGTCTTAAGCTTTACCTTTTCTGCCTCGACCACCTGCGCGGGCGCCTTTGCGACGAACCCGGCGTTACTGAGCTTTCCGTTTATCACCGAAATGTCCTTTTCGGCGGAGGCTTTTTCTTTTTGCAGCCTTGCAAGCTCCTTTTCGCGGTCGATAAGCTCGTTCATCGGAATAAACAGCCTTGCCGACGGGGTGACTATCACTAAAGAGCCCTCGGGGGCGGCCCGGTTGATGAAAACATCGGAGGCCGAGGCGAGGCGCCCGAAGAACATGACGCCCTTTTCGTAGGTGCCGGGCTCGCGGGTTTCAATGAACAGCTCAGCCTTTTTGGAGGGGGGCACGTTCATCTCGGCGCGGCGGTTGCGTATTGCGCGTATAGCCTCGATTATCTTTTCGAAGGCCTCTTCCTCCTGCGGGAAGGACAGACTTTCGTCGTAAACGGGGAAGCTTTCAAGCATGAGCGGCCGGCCGGTGCCGTCAAGGGCCTGCCAGATCTCCTCGGTGATAAAGGGCATGAACGGGTGCAGAAGCTTTAAGATCCTCACCATGGCCCACACAAGGATAGTCTGGGCGGCCTCGGCGCTTTCGCCTCCGGCGTTTATCCTCGGCTTAGTCAGCTCGATATACCAGTCGCAGTAGACGTCCCATATAAAATCGTAGACCTTCTGCGCCGCAACGCCGAGCTCGAACTTTTCAAGGTTGTCGTTTACCTCTTTCGCGAGGGTGTTTATCTTCGAGATCAGCCACCTGTCCTCCAGAGCAAGGCTTTCGGGCAGCTTTTCGGGTACAGCGAAGTCGTCGGGCAGATTCATCATTATGAATCTTGCGGCATTCCAAAGCTTGTTCGCAAAGTTGCGGCAGGCTTTCACCTTGTCCTCGGAATAGCGCATGTCGTTTCCGGGAGAGGTGCCGGAGGCGACCATGAATCTTAAGGCGTCGGCGCCGTATTTGTCGATCACCTCAAGGGGGTCTACGCCGTTGCCCAAGGATTTTGACATCTTAAGGCCGTTGGGGTCGCGCATAAGCCCGTGAATCAGCACGTTGTCAAAGGGCTTTTCGTTCATGAATTCCATTCCCGCGACTATCATTCTTGATACCCAGAAGGTGATGATATCCCAGCCGGTGACAAGGGTGTTAGTCGGGTAGAAATATTCAAGCTCGGGGGTCTTATCGGGCCAGCCGAGGGTGGAAAACGGCCAGAGCGCCGACGAGAACCATGTGTCAAGGGTGTCGGGATCCTGCCTCATGGTTTTTCCGCATTTCGGGCAGACTGCGCTTTCCTCCTTGGTGACTACGGTTTCGCCGCAGTCGTCGCAGTAAAATGCGGGTATACGGTGTCCCCACCAGAGCTGGCGTGAAACGCACCAGTCGCGGATATCCTCCATCCAGTTGAAGTAGTTCTTTTCGAATCTTTCGGGGATAAACTTGGTGGCGCCGCTTCTTACGGCTTCTATAGCCGGCTTTGCAAGATCCGCCATCTTTACGAACCACTGCAAAGACACCCTCGGCTCTATAGTCGAGCCGCAGCGATAGCAGGTGCCCACGTTGTGGGAATAGTCCTCCGTCCTGACGAGGAATCCTCCCGCCTCAAGGTCGGCGACGATCGCCTTTCTCGCCTCAAATCTGTCCATTCCGGCATATTTCGGGTAGTCGTCGGTGATCCTCGCGTCGTCGGTCATCACGTTTATTACGGGAAGGTTGTGTCTGAGACCCACCTCGAAGTCGTTCGGATCGTGCGCGGGGGTGATCTTAACAACGCCGGTGCCGAATTCGGTGTCGACATAGCTGTCCGCGACAACGGGGATCTCTCTGCCCACAAGCGGCAGGGTGACGGTCTTTCCGACGTATTTTTTATATCTTTCGTCCTTCGGGTTCACCGCGACGGCGGTGTCGCCCAAAAGGGTTTCGGGGCGGGTGGTGGCAAGTTCTAACCAGCCCGAGCCGTCGGTAAGGGGATATCTTAAATGCCAGAAGTGTCCCGCCTGCTCCTCATATTCAACCTCGGCGTTGGAGATTGAGGTGAGGCAGTGGGGGCACCAGTTTATAATCCTTTCGCCGCGGTAGATAAGCCCCTTTTCGTAATATCTTACGAACACCTCTTTTACGGCTTTAGAGCAGCCCTCGTCCATCGTGAAGCGCTCGCGCGACCAATCGCAGGAGGAGCCCAGCTTTTTGAGCTGATTGATTATAGTCGAGCCGTATTTTTCCTTCCAGGCCCATGCCCTTTCCAAAAAGCCCTCGCGGCCGAGGTCGTCCTTGGTGAGGCCCTCCTTGCGCATTTCGGCGACGATTTTCGCCTCCGTCGCGATAGACGCGTGATCGGTGCCGGGGAGCCAGAGAGTCTCGTAGCCCGACATTCTCTTATAGCGGATAAGAATGTCCTGCAGAGTTTCGTCGAGCGCGTGCCCCATGTGAAGCTGCCCCGTGATGTTCGGCGGGGGCATCACTATTGAATAGGGCTTTTTCGAGGGATTGACCCTTGCCTTGAAGCAGTCCCTTTCGACCCAGTAGCCGTAGATCTTGTCTTCGACCGCCTTGGGATCGTAAAGCTTTTCAAGTTGTGATTTCATCTGTACCTTTCCTTTCGCCTTTCGGCATTAGATTTTGGGCTGTGGAGCAAAAAAATCGCCCCAAAGCCTTGCTTTGAGACGAGAATTATCCCGCGGTACCACTCAAATTAGAGGTTGCGAACGGTCATAAAAATCCGAATCGGCCTCTCACTTTAATAAGCTGTAACGTGCTTTCACGGGGAGGCTCTACTCGGCAAAACGCCTTTCTTCCTCCCGGCTGAGGGGCGACAGACACAAGCTTGCGCTTCGGCGGCTTTCACCTTTACCCGTCTCTCTTTGGAAGCTTTGGCTCGCGCACTCCCCTTAAAACGCCTATACCGAAAATATAGCACATCGAAAAGAAAAAGTCAACAAAAATTTTTACGAAAATTCGGTATTTAATCCGAAAACCGGGCAAGAATAGAATCGACGACAAAAAGGAGGCTTTTATGTGAAATTTATAAAATCGTTTGCCGTTTTCTGCTTCGGCGGCCTGAGCTACGGCCTGCTCGAGATCCTCTACCGCGGCGGCACGCACATTTCAATGTTCTTTGTCGGCGGGCTCTGCTTCTGGGCGATATTCAAGATAGACGCCGCCTCCCTCTTCGGCGGGAACATAATTTTTGAAGCGCCGTTCTGCGCGCTTTTTGTGACGCTCGCCGAGCTTTGCTCGGGGGTGCTTCTGAACATACGCCTCGGGCTTGAGGTGTGGGACTATTCCGGGCTGCCGTTTAACCTCTGGGGGCAGATCTGCCTGCCCTTTTCGGCGATATGGCTGGTTTTGTCGGTGCCGGCGGCCTTGGCTTCAAGGGCGATGCGCCGCTTTGTCTTCGGGGAGGAGATACAGCTGCTGAGGCTGCCGGCGACGGTTAAAAGGGAGGCGCAGGAGGGCGGGTGAGGCAGAGAAATTTGCCTCGCGTTTGCTCAGCAAATGGGGGGAACCCCTTTGCAAGGTTCCCCCCCATCACCCCTTTCCGGGCTGCGAGGTGCCAGCCAACTGGCACCTCGTCGGGGAGACCCCCGGCGAGGGTCTCCCCGCGAAAAAACTGTCCACAGGACAGTTTTTTCTCCCCGTCCTGCGCTTCGCTTCGCATTATCCGGAGTACGCCTGCTCGGCGTCCTCCGGGGAGATTTCGCGCTCTGCGGAGCGCGACGAGGGGCTGCGCGCCCCTCGACCTGCGCGGCCTTTTGAAAAAGCCCGCCCGAAAACTTTCATATTTTCCTGCCCGAGGCGCCTCTTCTTTGCTATTTCCCCTTGATTTTTTCACGCAGATGTGCTATACTGCATACAGTGTAAAAGGCAATGAACGGAAAGAGTAGCCCTTGGCTGCCGTCAAAGAGAGCGGGGAAACGCTGCGACCCCCGCACGGCGCCGGTCGTGAAGTGCGTCCGCAAGCCCGGCGGGGGAAATCCCCAGTATCCCGCCGCGTTTGGCCGCGTTAAGGCCTAAAGCTATAAATCGGAGTGGAACCGCGCTTTTTGCGCCTCCCTTGCCTGCGGGCCGGGGAGGCTTTTTAAAAATTATTTTACAAATTTTCAGAAAAGAGGATAATTTTGGAATACTCATCTTTTTTAAAACGAATACGTGAAGAAATAGCCTCCGTCCGCGACCGCGACCCGGCGGCCCGCTCGGACTTTGAAATTCTTCTGACCTATTCCGGCCTGCACGCCGTGATGATCTACCGCGTGGCGCACAGGCTTTACGTCAACCAGTATAAGACCGCCGCGAGGGCGCTTTCTCAGCTCGGCAAGCTGATCACCGGGATAGAAATTCACCCCGGCGCAAAGATAGGCCGCGGCCTGTTTATCGACCACGGCTCCGGGGTAGTCATCGGCGAGACCGCGGAGATCGGCGACTACTGTACCCTCTACCAGGGCGTCACACTCGGGGGCACCGGCAAGGGCAAGGGCAAGCGCCACCCTACCCTCGGAAACAACGTCATGGTGGGCTGCGGAGCAAAGGTGCTGGGGCCCTTTAAAGTGGGCGACAACGCCAAAATCGCCGCGAACGCCGTCGTCCTCGAAGCCATACCTGCAAACGCCACCGCCGTCGGGGTGCCGGCAAGGGTGGTAAAGCGGGACGGCGTGAGGGTGAACGATCTCGATCAGATCCATATACCCGACCCCGTTTCGCAGGAACTCTGCCGCCAGCGCGCCAAAATCGAGGAGCTTGAACAGAAGATAGAAAAATTGCAAAAAACCGAAGGAGTTTGAATATGCAGCTTTATAACAGCCTAACAAGGTCTAAGGACGAATTTTTGACCCACACCCCCGGCCGGGTGGAGATGTACACCTGCGGGCCGACGGTATATCACTACGCGCACATAGGAAACCTCCGCAGCTATATCATGGAGGACGTTCTGGAAAAATATCTTCGGTGGACGGGACTTAATGTCAACCGAGTAATGAACATCACCGACGTCGGACATCTCACCTCTGACGGCGACACCGGCGACGACAAGATGCTCAAGGGCGCAAAGCGCGAGCACAAGACAGTCATGGAGATCGCAAAATTTTACACCGACGCCTTTTTCGCCGACTGCCGAAAGCTGAACATCAAAAAGCCGGACGTAATCGTCCCCGCGACGAGCTATATCGGCGAATTCATAAAGGTGATCTCGGCGCTCATCGAAAAGGGCTATGCCTACGAGGCAGGCGGAAACGTATACTTCGACACCTCTAAGCTCGAAAAATATTACGTCTTCAACGATTTTTCTGAGGAGGATCTCGCCGTGGGCGTCCGCGAAGGGGTCGAGGCCGACGGCAACAAGCGCAGCAAGACCGACTTCGTATTATGGTTCACAAAGTCAAAATTCGAGGATCAGGAGCTTAAGTGGGAATCCCCCTGGGGGCTCGGCTACCCCGGCTGGCACATTGAATGCTCCTGCATATCGATGAAAAACAACGGCGAATATCTTGATCTTCACTGCGGAGGGATAGACAACGCGTTTCCCCACCACACCAACGAGATCGCGCAGTCTGAGGCATATCTCGGGCATAAGTGGTGCCCGCAGTGGTTCCATGTACACCACCTTAACACCGACGGCGGAAAGATGTCGAAGTCAAAGGGAGAATTTCTGACCGTCTCCCTCTTGGAGCAAAAGGGGTACGATCCCCTCGCCTACAGATTCTTCTGCCTGCAGTCTCACTACCGCAAGGGGCTGATGTTCAGCTGGGATAACCTTGACAACTCGGCGCAGGCATACGACAAGCTCGTCGCGCGGATTGCCCGCCTTGACCGCCTTGAAAAAGGCAGCGCCGAAAACAGTGAGGAATGCGCCCGCCTGCGCGAAAGCTTTAAGGCGGCCATGGACAACGACCTGAACACCTCCCTTGCGATAACCGCCCTCTACGACGTCTTAAAGGCGGATATCCCGGACGGCTCGAAGCTTGAGCTTATAAAGGACTTCGACAGCGTTTTATCCCTCGGGCTTATCGAAGCGGCGGAAAAGCTTAAATCAGAAAAGCAGGAGGAGGATATCCCAGCCGAAGTTTTAGAGCTTTTGGAGCAGCGCAAGGCCGCAAGAAAGGAAAAGAATTTTGCGCTCGCCGACGAGCTGAGAAGCAAAATAACCGCCCTCGGCTACGCCGTCGAGGAGACCCGCGAGGGAACGAAGCTCAAAAAGCTCTGACGAAAGGCTGTGACGGTATGAAATTTCACTATATGGGCAAATTCGACGGCAGCTTTGAAAATCTGCCGACACGTGAGCACGAGGAGGGCTACGTTCCCTTCAAGGAGCCGAGCGAAAAAAGCCTCCCCCTCGTGATAAACATAATCGCATTTGCGGTGACGGTCGCGCTGATAATCCCGGTGTTCGTCTTCGGAATGGCAAAAAACGAGGGCTATGCGCCGGGCGCCGAGGGAATAGGCACCCTGAAATTCCTGCTTATATGGTGCGGGATATGCGTTTTGTCCTTTGCGGTGATCTTCCCGCACGAATGCCTTCACGCCCTCTGCTTTAGGGGCGACGTATACATGTACACCAACTTCAACAAAGGCCTCTGCTTTGTCGTCGGGCCGGAGCTTTTCTCAAAGGGAAGGTTCGTCTTCATGAGCCTGCTGCCGAATCTCGTCTTCGGGCTGATACCCTATGTAATATGGATATTTTTCCCGGGGCTTTGGTATATCGGGGCGTTCGGCGCGCTCACGGTCGGAATGGGCGGCGGCGACTATATGAACGTGGTCAACTGCCTTATTCAGGTGCCCCGCGGCGCGAAAACATACATGCACGGAATGAACAGCTTCTGGGTTAAAACCGAAAAGGAGATATAATCATGGCAGATTACGAAAATCCCCACAAAAGGGCGAATCCGTTTCAGAGCAAGGCTTTTTCGAGATATCTCGGGTTCTCGATGGTGGCGATATTCGTCATACTGGCATTCGTTCTGTTCATCTGGATAGCCGGGGGCAGAAAATCCAACATTCCCGACGAGATAGATTTTATCCAGATCGAGACCCCCGAGGATTCCGCGCCGGTGGTGGTGTTCGAAACAAATATCGGGACGGTAAAGGCGGTGCTCTTCCCCGAGGAGACCCCGGAATATTACACCTATTTTAAAGGGCTCGTAGATTCGGGGTATTACGACGGCACATATATCTGCGCGGTGGTTGACGGCGCCTACGCCCTCGGCGGAACGAAGTTTTCCGACCCCAACGGCGAATACGGCGAGGAATCAGACCTTACGCAGATAAAGGAGGAGATCTCGGACAACCTCTGGCCGCTCAAGGGCTCGCTATGCTCGTTTGTTCGCTCCGGCTTCGGCACCAACTACGCCGGCTCGAGCTTTATCTTCGTAAACGACGTGACCGAGGTGAACGCGGCATATATGGACGAGGGCGCTTTGAAGCGCGCCTACGGCGACGAGCTCGGCGGGGTGTTCCACGACTGGGGCGGCGTGCCGACGTTTTCGAGAAAATACACCGTCTTCGGGCAGGTTTACGACGGCTGGGACGCCTTTAAGGCGATATGCTCGGCCGAGACTCTTGAAACCTCTCAGCCCGCGAGCGACATAGTCTTCGAGCGGGTTTATATGTCAACATACGGCGAAGAAAAGCCGGCGGAATAAAAAAATTCCGAAAAAAGTATAGACAAGAGCGATTTTTTATAGTATAATAATCTGGTATGCCGGTTACAACGGCGGATTTTGAAAATTTCTGAAAAGAGGAATACCGAATGAAACTCATCAAAAGAATACTTGCGGCCGCGCTTGTCCTTGCCATGGCGCTTTCGCTGGCGGGCTGCGGCGACACCACCTGGATATGCAAGATTGACGACAGCACCGTTGCGAGCGGCCTTTACATCTACTACCAGACCGAGGGCTACGGCGACGCGCTCTATCAGCTTTACCTTGAGGACAGCGACACCTACATGATGCCCTATCTCTATTACTACAACTACGGCTATGTAGACGCTACCATTCTTGACGCCACGATGTCGGACGGCACCACCGTTGAGGATTACATCAACCAGTACGCCCTTGACATGTGCAAGCAGCAGATAATTGTGGACAGGCTCTTTGACGAGCTCGGCCTCACCGTCGACGAGGATCAGCAGTCGATGATGGAAAACAGCATGCGCAACACCTGGAACGACACCAAGGACACCTGGGAAGCCGTCGGCGTGGGCGAGGCTTCGTTCGAGGCCGCGGTCATGGAGCATTATAAAGAAGATCAGGTCTTCAACGCATATTACGAGGTCGGCGGCCTCAACGGCACCACCGAGGAAGAGCTGCAGAAGCACTATGAGGACAACTACGCGAGAGTTAAGTATATGACCTTCAACTTCGCCGACAGCATTGACGACGCCATCGACGAGGCGAGAAAGGACGAGCAGCTTCAGCTTGCCAACGACTACCTTGAAATGGCAAACAGCGGCGACTACGAATTCGACTTCCTCATCGACCAGTATAACAGCTATCTCGAATCCATAGCCGAGGCTAACGGCGAAGACGGCGCCGATGACGCCGCCGCAGACAGCGAGACCGAGGAGCCCGCCGAAAATAGCGAAGATACCGAGGACACCGACGAAGCCGACGCCTCAGACGAGACCGACGTCGACGCCGAGGATAGCGAGGAAACCGAGGAAGAGGAATATCCCAACGAGTCGGTGCTTTCCAAGGATTCCACCTATCCCTCCGAGAAATTCGTAAACTACGTGTTCACCACCTGCCCTGTCGGCTCCTGCACGGTAATTCAGGACGACACCAACTTCTACCTTGTCCAGAGGCTTGACATCACCGAGAGAACCGACCTTTACGAGGACAACCGCGAGAGCATTATCCGCGATCTGTTCGACGACGATTTCACCGACCTTATCAACAAGCGCCTCGCTGACAGCAGCGTTGAGGTCAACGACAAGTCGGTCAAGAGATACACTGTCAAGAAGGCCTTCCCCGAAGCGGCAGAATAAAGCGTATAGCACAAACGCCCGGAAAAACCGGGCGTTTTTTGTTTATACAAAACTGAGAAAATTAGAAAAGTTTTCGCCGGACTTTTTCAAACCTTCGCAAAAAAGTCTGGCAAAGCCGGTGTTTGCGTAAGCAAACCTGAGGCAGGCGACGCGATTAAAACTCTTTGGGCACGAGCAGTCTGTCGTTTTTGACTGCGAAGTGCGAAAAGCAAGTTTTAACGCTTCGCGAGATGCCGAGGCGGCTTTGCAGCGCAACGCAAAACTAAAGTGCGATTTTGCAGAACATTTTCGCGTTGCACTCTCGCCGGGGTGTTCCCCACACTTAAAGACCCTTAACCCATTCCCACGCTTACAATCAAAGTAAAACAATCCAATCAATCCGGCGCCTTCTTTCGGAAATGTGCAGGCGTCAACCCTATATATTGCTATATTAGCCAAAAATCCATAATCCGAGCCTCCGCTTTGTACCGTCTGCTGATTGTTTAGCTCTACCGCAGATTTGCTGACTACCCTATGTACGGTTCAAAAACACCCTTGCGCTCCCTTAACCTTTGTGGTATAATACATCATACATCAACGTATTATGTAACTATAACGCCCTTAGGAGATTAGCCATGTCAAACTTCACAAAAAAAGCAATTCAGGAGTCCTTTCTGAAACTGCTGACGGAACGACCGCTGTCCAAAATCACGGTGAAAGATATTGTGTCGGACTGCGGAGTAAATCGCAACACCTTTTACTACTATTTCGAGGATATGCCGAAGCTTATTGAAAGTATCGTCGAGGAGGACGCCGCCGAGATTATTCAGTCCTATCCCACAATAGAAAAATTCGAGGACTGTTTGGAGGCGGCGATCACATATGCGCTTGCGAAAAAGCGCGCGGTGCTGCATATTTATCACTCGGCAAATCGGGAAATCTATGAGATGTACTTAT
>CANQPB010000031.1 GCA_947625615.1 uncultured Clostridia bacterium
AAAGGAGGCTTTATTTTCCATATCAACGCTATCGCTATTCTCGTCCCCACGCGTAGCGTGGGGTTGGTTTTACAAACTAAAAAACGTGTACCCGGGGGCACACGCTTTTTAGGAAAAAATGAAAGTAAGGAGGAATATAGAAAATGTCTTTTTTAGCCCGGGCGACCCGGGAAATTGTATAAACCACTTCTTGTTGCTGTGATTATAGTATATCATATCCTCAGAATAAATCAAGAACAGAGCAGTTACAATGTGGTTACGAAGTGATAACAATTTTTCGGGAAAAGTTACAAAGCGGTAACAGCCGATAAGTATTGTTTTCGGGAGCGCCCGTTCTGCGCGCAGCAGCATTATTTAGATATGCCGTCGCAGGGGGAGTGTCCATTCCGCACGCATTATCAGAAATATTTAGATGCGTCGCCGCAGGCGACACCTTGAAATTCTATCTTCTAATTTCTAAATTCTATCTTCTTGATGTGGCCTTTAGGCCGCATTTTTATTTTCGCCTGCCCTTGACATATTATTCTTCGGGCGGTATTATGTTAATGAAAGGCGGGATTAAAGTGTCTGAAAGATTCATACCAAAGGGGCGCAGGGTGGCGGCGGTGCTGGCCTGCGGAGGCAGAAGCCAAAGATTGGGCAGAAACAAGCTTTTGGAGCCCTTGGGCGGCGTCAGCTGCATTAGGCGCTCGGCAGAGGCGGTTCTTGGCTGCCCCGACGTTGTGAGCCTTGTCGTCGCGGCGCCTGAGGATCTTTGGGAGATATACTCGCGGGAGCTTTCGGGGCTGAGGCTTAAGCCTGTATTTTCCGCCGCGGGGGCGACGAGGGCGGAATCGGTTAAAAACGCCGCGCTGCTCTGCGAGGGCGATATAATTTTAATTCACGACGGCGCTCGGCCGCTCGTCACGCCGGAGGAGATATCCGCCTCGGTGGAGGACGCCGCAAGGTTCGGAAGCTCGGTCGTCTGCACGCCGGCAAAAGACACCGTGAGGATTTCAGACCCGGACGGCGGGAGCGCCTGTCCTCCGAGGGAGCGGGTGTATACCGTCCGCACGCCGCAGACATTTTCTTTGGAGCTTTACAGATATGCCCTTGAAAACGCCTCGGGCGACTTTACCGACGACGCGCAGCTTCTTGACGCCGTGGGGATATCCCCGCACATCACCTTGGGGAAATATTCAAACATAAAGCTCACCACCGAAGAGGACGTAGCCGCCGCAAGAGCGATAATCGGCGCGGGTGAGCAAAGCAAGGGGGAAGGTTTTGCGAGAATCGGGCAGGGCTACGACGTTCACAGGCTTACCGAGGGGCGAAAGCTTATCCTCGGCGGGGTGGACATACCTTATAATAAGGGGCTGCTCGGGCATTCCGACGCGGACGTTTTGGTTCACGCGATAATGGACGCCGTTTTGGGCGCGGCCGCCATGGGCGACATAGGAAAGCTCTTTCCCGACACCGACGAGCGCTTTAGAGGCGCCGACAGCCTTGAGTTGTTAAAAGAGGTCTGCCTGAGGGTGCGCGCCGAGGGGTTCGATATCGGAAATATCGATTCCACGGTTTTGGCGCAGGCGCCGAAGCTCTCGCCGCATATTGACAGAATGCGGGAAAATATAGCCTCGGCCGCGGGGATCCCTAAAGACAGGGTATCTGTAAAGGCGACGACGGAGGAGGGCCTCGGCTTTACGGGCGCCGGCGAAGGGATAGCCGCACAGGCGGTTGCGGTGATAACCGGGTAAGCGGGGGCGTTCGGGGCGGGACGCCCTCCCGAAAAATTTTTTTAAAAAAATTTTATAAAACCCCTTGCATTTTTCTCTCGGATTTGCTATAATAACAAAGCTGTGTGGATCGCTGCCGGGTCGCAGTTATTTTGCGGCATCGCCAAGTGGTAAGGCACTGGACTCTGACTCCAGCATTCCCTAGGTTCGAATCCTAGTGCCGCAGCCAAAGACCGACGTTTGACGTCGGTCTTTTTTTGTTTTCACGCAAGGCGGCGGAATTATAAAAGTTTTCGCCGGCCTTTTTCAAAAGGCCGCAGGGGTCTCGGGGGCGGAGCCCCTCGTGTTCTTCAAAACGCAGGAAAGTTCGGCAAAGCCGATGTTTGCGTTAGCAAACCCGAGGCATTGCCGAGGCGGCTTTGCAGCGCAACGCAAACTAAAGTGCGATTTTGCAGAATTCTTTCGCGTTGCGCTCCGCAAATCGCGGAATCTCCCCGGAGGACGCCGGGCAGGCGTACTCCGGATAATGCGAAGCGAAGCGCAGGACGGGGAGAAAAAACTGTCCGGTGGACAGTTTCGCAGGAAAGTCCGGCAAAGCCGGTAGTCTGCGAAGCAGACCTGAGGCGTGAGCCGAAGCGGCTTTGCAGCGCAACGCAAAATTAAAGTGCGATTTTGTAGAATACTTTCGCGTTGCGCTCTCGCCGGGGGTCTCCCCGCTTTGCCGAGTGTAAGCGAGGCAAATAAAAAAGGTCGTTTCAATATCAAACGCTTTTTAAGGAAGCAAAGGCTTTTTTGCCTGTCTCACCCCCTGCCCCCTCTCCCTCGCGGAGGGAGAGGGGGTTCCACCCCGTCACCCGGCCGTTCACCTTGCGGCGAACGGCGCGACCCCTCCCCTCAAGGGGAGGGGTGTGTTCCCAAAGGTATGCTGCAAAGTCGTCGTTGAGTTCGGCACTTTCGGTGCGGTGCGTACCGTATAAACACTATCCCAACAAAAAGCCCCGCTTTGTAAGCAGGGCTTTTTATGGTTAATCAGCTCAGAAAGTAAACACCGCGCCGCCTATTTCTATAGACTTGATCTGTGTGACGTCGTAGAGGGTGGCGAAGTTGTAGCAGATGCCGTTGCGGAAGGTTCCGCTGCCGGCATTGATGATGTGCTCGCGGCTGTAGTATTCCTCAATGTCTAAAGTGGCGAAGTCCGGGTAGGGCGTGTCGGTGACGACGGTGCCGTCGTTCAGCGTAAAGATCACGTCGCACTCATTATATATCTTATATACGATCTCGTTGTGCTCATCTACGGTCATATCGCCGCCCGAGAGGATTATCCCGCAGCCGTCCATGGTGACGGTGAATTCGTGGCCGAAGATCTCCTTCGGCTCAACGCAGCTTATGGATTCAAGAACGGTGTAGTCCTCCTTTTTGACGTCTATCTTGACGGGGAGGTCGACGGTGTATTCTTTAGCTTCGCCGGCGGCTTCCGCGTTATTGAGATCGGTGAAGGTGAAGCCGCTGAATTCAAAGCCGATGTGATCGGGTATGCCGGCCTCGGAGACCACCGAGCCGCTGAAGACAAAGGTGAGGACGCCGCCGTCGTCCGAGATAAATTCGGGGCCGGTGATGCTGCTGGCGAAGTCTTTGATTTTCTCGCCATCGGGGGTGATCCCGTATGTTTCCATGCCGTCCCACCTGAACCAGCCCTTTGAATAGTCACTGACATTTTCGGCGATATCGGTGCCGTTGACGTTTACCTCGTAGGTGATTATGAAGCCGGTTTTTCCGGCGAGTATGCTTGAGATCCTCGCCTCGCCGGGCTTAAGGGCGGGCGCGCCCTCGGGCACAAGATCCGTCCCCTTTTCCTCGACGTTTTCGTCCCGTAAGATCTCCGGGACGTTTTGCTGCTCGTTCTTTTCGCGGACGTAGTCGCGCATCTTCATAAGGCCGCCCATTCTGACCGCAAAAACCGTTATACCGCAGAGGGCCGCAAGAACGGCCGCCGCCACGGCGATCTGCAAAATCTTTCTTTTTTTCATGATTATACTTCTCCCTTCGCTTTGAATTTTTTCGGAATATTCAAACACTTCTTCGATAAAATCGGTGTTTACCTTTCCAAGCTCTTCAGATAAACGGTATTTCATTTCATCACTCCCCCGTAAACGGTTTTTCTGAGCTTGTTTCTCGCTCTGAAAAGAAGCGATTTAACCTTGCTTTCTGACATCTTAAGGTCTTCGGAGATCTCCTCTACGGAATCCATAAAGAAATAGCGCTTCATGAACACTACCCTTGATTCTTGGCTGAGACCTCTGAGAAAGCCGTCAAGAAGAACGGAAAAATCTGCGTTTTCAAGCTTTGCCTCGGCGGCGGGATCGGCAAGAACCGCTTCGAGCTCATCAAGCGGGGTGACCGAATTTATGCTTCGCTTTTCGGCAAGGCTGAACGTGAGGCGCTTGAAGGCGAGGTTTCTTATGACCTGGCAGGAATATGCCCGCAGGTTCCGCGGCCGCGCCGGCGGGATATTGCTCCAGAGCCTCAGCAGGGCGTCGTTAAGGCATTCGTCGGCGTCGGAATCGCTTTGGGTGATCTTTTTTGCAACGCTTCTCAGCAGATCTCCGTATTTTTCCTGCGCCGCCGCTATGGCGTTTTCGCTCCGCGACCAGAACAGACCGATAATTTTTTCGTCGTCCATGCCCTGCGCCTCCCTTCTGTCCTCATATATATGATTCCATTTTATCATAAACAGGTTGCGGTGGGAATAATTTTTTTCAGGAAAAAATAAAAGTTTTCGCCGGCCTTTTTCAAAAGGCCGCGGGGGTCTCGGGGGCGGAGCCCCTCGTGTTCTTCAAAACGCAGGAAAGTCCGGCAAAGCCGGTGTTTGCGTAAGCAAACCTGAGGCGTTAGCCGAAGCGGCTTTGCAGCGCAACGCAAAATAAAAGTACGATTTTGTAGGATTCTTTCGCGTTGCACTCCGCAGAGCGCGAAATACCCCGTAGGACGCCGAGCAGGCACGCTTCGGATAATGCGAAGCGAAGCGCAGGACGGGGAGAAAAAACTGTCCGGTGGACAGTTTTTTCGCGGGGAGACCCTCGCCGGGGGGCTCCCCGGCAAGGCGCCTCGGGCACCTTGCAGCCCGGAAAAGGGTGCGGGGAAAACCCCGCAGGGGTTTGCCTCGCTTTGCCGAGCTTTGCCGAGCAGGGCGAGACAAATAAAAAGGCTGTTTTCATATCAAACGCCGCGCAAAAATACACGGTTTCTTTGCCTGTCTCACCCCCTGCCCCCTCTCCCTCGCGGAGGGAGAGGGGGTTCCACCCCGTCACCCGGCCGTTCACCTTGCGGCGAACGGCGCGACCCCTCCCCTCAAGGGGAGGGGTGTGTTCCCAAAGGCATACTGCGAAGTCGAAATTGGGTTCGGCACTTTCGGTGCGGTGCTTATCGTTTTATGACAGCCTGCGTTTATATAACGCTTGCCGAGAACAAAGCATAAAAATGCTTGACAAGGCCGAAGCGGCTTTGCAGCGCAGAATCCCTCCAAAAAAACGACTGTCTAAATTGGGTGTTGACAAACCGGGATAATTGTGGTATAGTATCAACCGTCAAAACAGGGGGGCACGCATTGACGTGCTGAGATAAAGATGTTCTCTTTGACCCTTAAACCTGATTCGGTTAATACCGGCGTAGGGAGCTTTTGCTTTATTATGTTGATTTGCCCTCAGGAATGACAAAAATCATTTTGGGGGCTTTTTCATTTGCCCCGACCTTAAGGAGGAAAATTAAATGAAAAACAAAAAGGTACTCATGCTTGTCGAGAGCGCTCTTCTGATCGCCGTCGGCACAATTCTCAGCCTGTTCAAGATCGATATGCCCATGGGCGGCGGACTTACCATTGTAAGCATGCTCCCGCTCGTGATCATCTCCTTCCGCTACGGCTGGAAATGGGGTCTGCTCAGCGGCTTCGTCTACAGCCTTTTGCAGCTCGTTTTAGGCCTCGACAACGTCCGCTACGGCACCTCGGCTCTTATGGTAATCGCGATCATTCTCTTTGACTATGTGATCGCCTATACCGTCATCGGCCTCGCCGGAATGTTCAAGGGAATGCTCGGCAACGGCATTTTGGAGCTCGTTCTCGGCATCGTCGTGACCTTCCTGCTTCGCTTTGCCTGCCACTTCGTCACCGGCGTGTGGATCTGGGACGCCCTCTGGCCGAACGAATACGGCATGACGAGCGTCGTCTACTCGCTCGTTTACAACGGCTGGTACATGGGCGCGGAAACCGTCATCACCGCGGTAGTCGCCGCGCTGATCTACACCCCGCTCAAGAAATACTTCCAGCCGGCGGAGTAAATAATCATTAAAATTGCCGCCCCGCAGTTTAACGCGGGACGGCTGTTTTTTTATTCTTTTATGAATCTTCCCATAAGCTCGTGGCCGACGGGCTCGAAGCGGCCGGTCTTTGCGGCCGATTCCTCCGAGAGGACGTCCACGCCCTTTTGCTCTGCCTTTTTATGATAGATCATATAGGGCACGGGGTCGTTCGTGTGGGTGCGAAGCGAAAGCGGGGTTGGGTGATCCGGCAGGATCATTATTTTGTAGTCCTCCTCGTCTTCAAGGGCCTTGAGTATAGGCGCGAGGATCTTTTGGTCGATAAGCTCTATCGACTTGACCTTGTTTTCGATCTCATATCTGTGACCGCATTCGTCCGGCGCCTCAACGTGGATATAGACAAAGTCGCAGCCGTTGTGAAGGGCGTCTATCGCGGCCTGTGCCTTGCCCTCGAAATTGGTGTCGAGATACCCTGTCGCGCCCTCGACGTTTATTACCTTCATTCCCGAAAATTTGCCTATTCCCTTTAAAAGGTCTACGGCGGAGATCATCGCGGCACTGACGCCGTATTTATCCTTGAACGAAGCGAGAGGCTTCTTTACGCCCTCCCCCCAGAGCCACATGGAATTTGCGGGGCTTTTGCCCTGCTTTACCCTTTCAAGGTTGAGCGGGTGATTTTTCAGGACATCATAGCTGCGCTTCATCATTTCGTAGAGCTTTTTCGCGTTCGGGTGATTTGGCAGATGACCTTTTATCGGCTTGCCGGTGATGTCGTGGGGCGGGGTGAGCGTGCCGACGTCGAGGGTGCCCCCGTGCCAGATCAGGCAGTGACGGTAGCTCACGCCGGCGTAAAGGGTGAATTCCTCACTGTCGAATTCATGCTTGAGGGCGTCGACGAGGATCTTCGCGTCGGCGGTGGAAATATCCCCGGCGCAATAGTCCAGAATGGTCTTGCTGTCGTATTCCGGCTCGTCGGAAAGGGTGACGAGATTGCATCTCAAAGAGACGTCGGTGGGCTTCATATCGATACCTATGGAGCCGGCCTCGAGCGGCGAGCGCCCGGAATAGTAGATTGCGGGATCGTAGCCCAAAACGGAAAGGTTTGCGACGTCGCTGCCCGGCTTAAGGCCGTCGGCGACGGTCTTAACAAGGCCGACCTCGGATTTTTTTGCAAGCATATCCATATGGGGCTTGCGGGCTTTTGCCATAGGCGTAAGCCCCGAAAGCTCGGGCACCGGCCTGTCGGCCATGCCGTCGCAGAGCAACACAATATATTTCATACATACTCTCCTTTTAGTGTGTTGAAAGGAGTATACCACAATTGCTTGCAAAATGCAAGAGCGAACAACGATTCCTGCAAAATTTTTTAGGGCGGCGGGGAAAGTTTTTCCCGTGCGGCTTGCAAAAGAGGGGAAAGCATTCTGCAAAACCGCACTTTTGTTTTGCGCTGTGAACTTTCACGATAGTCGTTATATAAACGCAGGCTGTCAGAAAACGGCAAGCAACGCACTGAAAGTGCCTCGCAGGCTTCGATTTTGTGGAACACCTTTGGGAACACACCCCTCCCCTCGAGGGGAGGGGTCGCGCCGTTCGCCGTAAGGTGAACGGCCGGGTGACGGGGTGGAACCCCCTCTCCCTTTGCGAGGGAGAGGGGGCAGGGGGTGAGACAGGCAAAGAAACCGGGTATTTTTGCTCGGCGTTTGATAAGGGGACGCCCTCTCTTACAGGGCGTCCCCTCTTTAAAAAACAGTCCACCGGACTGTTTTTGCAATTCACCCCTTGCGGAGCGCGCGAAGCATAGGATTTCGCAGCCTGCGGGCTGCGACCAGAGGCTGCTCGCCTCTGGACTCCCGCGGCCTTTTGAAAAAGGCCGGCGAAAACTTTTTTCGCTTGTGATCTTACGATTTATGCGCGCGCTTATTCGCTGCGATAACCGCGGCAAGGACGGCGATAACGACCGCCGCCGCTATGGGGACGATCCCCCAGACGGGAAAGCCGGAGGGCAGGGCGTCGCCGGCATAAAATTCCCAGCTGTCAAACCTTATCTCGGAATCCTTCGGCGCCCTGAAAACGAACCACAGATCGTGAACGCCGGAGTTTTCCTTCAGGGCGCAGGAGACCTTGTCGAAGTTTCCGCCCTCGGGGACGTCGATCTCCCCTATCTTCCTGCCGTTTTCGCCGTCGAGCCTAAGCTCGATCTTTCCGCAGCCGGTGGAAAAGACCTCGGCCGAAAAGCTGCCGGCGCCGTCGGCAAAGTTTACGCCGCTAAGCTTAATGTAGTCGCCGTCGGATATCTCGCCGATGTAGATCCTCTTTTTTGAGGTTACAGACCACACCCCGCGCGAATCGCTCATAGTCTCCGCCTCGTGGCGGCCGAACGGGTCGAAATTCTCGATCTGCTCAACGCCGGCGGGGTCGTGGGAGATCTTCGGAATGGTGCCGTCGTCGTTATACTCAAACTCGGCTATCGCGGTCGAGCGCTTGTTCCAGCCGCCGTTAGGAAGCAGCACGCCGTGGTAGAAGAAATAGCTTCGTCCCTTATAGTCGATTATGCCGGGGTGAATGGTGGTGGAGTCGCCCGGCTCCATTATAATGTCGCGGAATTTCCAGGAGCCGGTCGGGCTGCCCGAGGTGGAATAGGATATCCCCTCGGGGACGCCGTTGGAGGCGTAGACAAGGTAATAGAGGCCGTTGCGCTTATATATCCAGGGGCCCTCGGTATAAGAGGAGGGCGCGTCGGAGCCAAGCGGCTTCGGGCCGAAGGCGTCAAAGGTCATCTCCTGCATTTTAACGTCGCCGTCGAGGGAGATCATATCTTCATTGAGCTTGCAGTAATAGGCGTTCGGGTTGCCGAAGTAAAGATATGCCTGTCCGTCGTCGTCTATCATGACGGTGGGATCGATATAAAGCCAGTCGGGGCCGCAGAGTGGCTTTCCGAGGGCGTCCTTAAAGGGCCCGGTCGGGCTGTCGGAGACGGCTACGCCTATCGCGCGGCCGCCGTCGGTGGTGACGGTGACGTAAAGATAGAATTTCCCGCCGCGCTCGATGCACTGGCATGCCCACGCGCTCGCGGGCTCGGCCCACTTGAAATCCTCGGAATACATGATAACTCCGTGATCGAGCCAGTTTACCATGTCGGTGGTGGAATAGCAATGCCAGTTGGGCATGTTGTAGAAGCCGTTGTCGGTGGTGGAATCCTCGCCGGTGTAAAGATACATCACGCCGTCGTAAACCATCGGCGCGGGGTCGGGGGTGAACGCGGTCTGCACCGCGGGATTTTCGGCGTGAACGCTCAGGCAGAGGCAGAGCGCCAAAGCCCACGCAAGGGCGAATGAAAGAATACGTTTTGTCATAGAATACGCTCCCAAGTAAATGAAATTGAAGGTAAGTCTCGCCGGCCGCAGCCGGTATAGACAGTATAACCCAAATTGATGGAAAATGCAAGGGGTTACGGGGGCGGAGCGGAAGGGGCGAAAATTATTTTTTATAAAGTCTTTGAGAGGGGGCGATCTTTTATTTGCCTCGAGTTTGCCGGACATTCCTTATGCTTTGTTTTCGGCAAGCGTTATATAAACGCAGGCTGTCAGAAAACGGCAAGCACCGCACCGAAAGTGCCTCGCATGCTTCGATTTTGTGGATACCTTTGGGAACACACCCCTCCCCTCGAGGGGAGGGGTCGCGCCGTTCGCCGCAAGGTGAACGGCCGGGTGACGGGGTGGAACCCCCTCTCCCTTCGCGAGGGAGAGGGGGCAGGGGGTGAGACAGGCAAAGAAACCGGGTATTTTTGCGCGGCGTTTGATATGAAAACAGCCTTTTTATTTGCCTCGCCCTGCTCAGCAAAGCGGGGAGACCCCCGGCGAGAGCGCAACGCGAAAGAATTCTGCAAAATCGCACTTTAGTTTTGCGTTGCGCTACAAAGCCGCCTCGGCAATGCCTCGGGTCTGCTTCGCAGACTACCGGCTTTGCCGGACTTTACTACGGAACTGTCCACCGGACAGTTTTTTCTCCCTGTCCTGCGCTTCGCTTCGCATTATCCGGAGTACGCCTGCTCGGCGTCCTCCGGGGAGATTCCGCGTCTGCGGTCGCGTCTCGTGGGCTCCGCCCCCGAGACCCCCGCGGCCTTTTGAAAAAGGCCGGCGAAAACTTTTTTCATTTTCTTACCCCGCAAAATCCCCCTGCACGGGCGGACAGGGGGATCTTAAATTATCGATTTGAATTTTTATCCCTCGAGGCCGGCGAGGATTCTCTGCATCTTTACACCGTCCTTGACGTTCACGCCGTCGGCGTGGTCGAGGTCGGCAAGCGCGATCTTCGCGGGATCGGTCTCAAGGCCGGCAAGGATTCTCTGCATTACGACGCCGTCGGAAACCGCAACCTTGCCGTCGCCGTCAAGGTCGCCGACAAGCTTGTTGAGGCAGTTGAGAGTGACGTTTTCGGGCAGGCTTCCCTTGAATATGGCCGCCCACGAGGCCTCGGAGCCGTCGTAGTTTATGGTGGTGAGATTGGAGCAGCCCTCAAAGGCGGCTTCGTCGATGTTCTTGACGGAAAGAGGAATGTTGATTACCTCGACGGAGGATCCCTCAAACGCGCCGGCGGAAATCCCGGTTACGGCAACGTCGTCGGCAAAGGCGGGAATGGTTATCTCGGTGAGATTTGTATCAATTCCGACGATCTCCCCGCTGGCGGGATCTACATAAATGCAGCCGTCCTCCCCTACAGGAAGAGGAATGAGCGCCTCGGGATTCTTGGTGATTACGGTGAGCTCGGAAACGGCGAAGTTGCCGAGCTTTGATGTGTCGATCCTGCGGCCGACAGGCATTCCGTTGGCGTCGTAGACATACTCGGCGCTGTAATTCGGGAACACCGCCTGAATGAAGTAGTCGCCCATGTCGATCTTGTAGACCTGCACCTTGTACTGGTCGATGTTCTCGGCCTTGCGGTAGATCATCTTATCCTGATTGAAGTACTCCCAATAGGGGGTCTCGGTGAGGGTGCAGGGGTGGCTCTGGGCAAGGGCGCGGATCTCGTTGGAGGTGTCGAAGTCGGCATAGGTCTTTCCGCCGATCTTGGGCAGCGTGCCGAATATCTGCGGCGGGTCTATGGTGTTATCGCGAAGATACGGCTCAAAATCTACCTTTTCGACTTTATCCTTGTAGTACGCGCCGATGCGGTAAGTAAGGGTGTCGTTTGCCGACACGGAATTGGGGTATCTTTCGTTCTGGCCATAGGAGTTAATAGCAGTAGTGCTGTATTTTGAGGCAAAATCCTGTGGAACGCGTACTCTGGCATCAATGTCCGAAATATCGAGCAGAGAGACGATGTCGGCGGAGGAGAAGTCCTCGGGGAGCTCGTAGGCGGCCAAAAGATAGGCGGGTTGATTGTCGTCGACGGTAAGGTTGAGATTATTGGTGCCGAATTTAAGATTTGTCCAATAATATCTTGCAAATTTGCCGTCCTTAATAATGGTGAAATATTTGTAATATCCCATTTGCCCGCCAATTATGTAACCCGAAGGAATTGCCATTTTGGTTGTGTACACCGTGGGATCTGCCTCGAGTTCGGCGGTTGTCGCCGAAAGCTTAAAGCCGTCAATGGTGTTGGGGATAGCTTTGCAAACAACAGCTTTCAGGTCTTCGAGAATATAGCCTAAATTGCCGTAGGTGTTAAACTCGGTTATGAAGCCTCTAATAACGGTCTTGTCGCCTATCGGGCCGGTATAGAAGCCTAAAAGCTGACTGCCGTATTTATTCACTCCGCCTGAAACTCCACTTGACGAATATTGCCACCAATTACCGCCGTAGAAATTTAAATCTTCAAAAGTGGGAGCCGCTGTCTTTTGGAATTCATCAATTGTGCTGCCTATCAGGTTGACGCTCTTATAGGAGTTGTCGGGATAATCATCGGGATTATAAGAAATGTCAAAAATGTAGGCATTACTCAGGGTCTGAGAGAGGAATTCGGCATCGGTCACAAGGGTGGGATACTTGGGGTTACCCTGCTCATCTTTATCGCTTGGATAGCCGCGAGTATTTGTGAATGATCCGCCCAATGACGTCGTTGTTTTGCTTTCGCTAAGAGAGCGCATCGAATAGCTGACTGAAACCGCCCCGTCGGGGTAGCGGCCGTCCTGAAGGGTGAGATCGGTCTGAGAACGATAGAAATTATTGGGGTCGCTTGCCGCCAATGCGTCAAGCTGGGCGACGGTCGGGCAGAAGTAAGGTATGCGGCTGTCGAATCTTACATTCGAGAAGTAGCCGGTTTCGTTTAACATGTTGCTCAGGGAAACCTGATAAACCCTGCTGCGGCCTTTAACCCCATTCTGCGTGGGGAGATAGTCATAAGGCAGGCCGAGCGAAAAGCTGTCGTTGGGATTCAAAGGATTTTGAACAGTATAGCTTTCATACATGTCTGTAGCAGCATAGCTGTTGTTAGTCGCAGCATTTCCGAATGCGGTTTCAACAAATGCTTTTGCGTCCTCAATGGTCATATCCATAAGCTGAGAGAGGTCAACGCTGCCGATAGATGTCGGGATTACGTCGCCGCAGACGGTGCAGGTGCCGTCTACGTAATCATGCGCAGTCGCGCATTTAAGCTTGCTTGCCAAAGATGTTACATCAAATTCACCCGATTCGGAGCCGGCGACGACCGTGCCGTCCTCCCCGACTATGCGGAATCTTATTCCCTTGATAAGCTTATTGATAGTATCAAAGGCGACATTTTCGGGGCAATTGTTAGTTCTGAGGTCTCTTGCGGTCACGGAAACATCGACAGAGGCATATTCGGGATAACCGCTTGAAACATCAATGGTTCTGCCGTCGGCATACTGATGAGAAAAGCCGAGGCGAGCTTCGCCGTAGCCGTATACCGTGTAACTGGTTGTGACTTTCACGGTCATATTGGTATAAAAATCGTAACCGTTCAGTGTGGCGATGGCTTCTTTGGCCTGATCGTTATAATAGAATTCAAGGTAGTAGCCCTCGGTCATGTAGCCTTGAAGAGCATAGGGCAGTGAAACCTTCAAACTGTCGGTAATCCTGCCGGAATAGTCACCGGTGTTAAAATAACATACCGAGCAATATGATCCGCCGTCAGTGACATGCGGTTCTTTATAATAATAGCCGCATTTTGCGCAGCGAAGCCAGTGGCCGTCACGGTTTATCACATAGCCGTATGACTGCGGGGTGTGCCGGCCGTCGGGGCATTTGGGGCCGGCCTTGGGGGCCTCAAGCTCGCCCTCGGGCAAAACGGGGGTGGCTGTTTCGGCGGGCAGGCCGTAGGGATCGAAGATTTCGGGCGCCACGGCCTCGTAGGGGAGCTGCTCGAGCGCGGGCTCCTCATAAGCGGGGATCTCGTAGACGGGGTTTTCCGCGATATACTCGGCGTCGGGGGTCTCAAAGAACGCCGCCGCCTCGGCGCTGAGGCCGAAGAGCATCGCGAGGGTGAGAATCAGTGAAAGGATCTTTTTCATATCATTCGCCTTTCCATAGTTTATTTATGGCCGTAACCATACACCGATATTTTACAACATTCCGCAGGGGGTTGTCAATGGGTTTTACAAAATTTGAGACAAAATCCCCGCCTTCCGGGAGAATATTCCGAAAAGCGGGGAGGTTGTTCTCTGAGGCGAGGTCAGGCTACGGATACTACCTTGTAGTCCTTGGCCTCGACGGCGGCCTTTAGAACGCTGTCGGCGACGTCGCCCGAGAGGGTGACTACGGCGGTGCCGGCGGTGTGGCTTACGTCGGCGGATTCTACGCCCGCGACGGCCTCAAGCGCCTTTTTGACGGTGGCTTCGCAATGGCCGCACATCATGCCTTCGATTCTGAGTGTTTTTGTCATGGTGTTTTCCTCCTTTAAATTTAGTTCGATAGGATTTTTTATTTTTTTATCATGCCGCGGATCGCGGACATTGACAAAGTTAAGCCTGAGGGCGTTTGATACCACGCAGAAGCTTGAAAGGCTCATCGCCGCCGCGCCGAACATTGGGTTGAGAGTTATCCCCAGGGGAATGAACACCCCCGCCGCGAGCGGTATGCCTATGATGTTATAAATAAACGCCCAGAAGAGATTTTCGTGAATGATTCTTAACGTCGCGCGGCTCAGCCTTATCGCGGCTGCGGCGTCTAAAAGGCTGCTGTGCATCAAAACCACGTCGGCGGCGTCTATCGCGACGTCGGTGCCGGCGCCTATCGCCATGCCGATGTCCGCCACGGTGAGCGCGGGGGCGTCGTTAATGCCGTCGCCCACCATAACCGCCCTGCCCGATTTTCTGATTTTGCCTATTACCCTCTCCTTGCCCTGGGGCAAAACCCCTGCGACGACTTCGTCGACCCCGGCTTCGGCGGCGATGGCCTTGGCGGTGCGGCGGTTGTCGCCGGTGAGCATGACCGTTTTTATGCCCATCGCCCTCAGTTCGGATATCGCCTTCGGACTGTCCGGCTTGATGACGTCGGCGACGGCTATCATTCCGAGAACCTTTTTGCCTATGGCGAACATAAGCGGCGTCCTCCCCTTTTCGGAAAGGGCCGCGGCCTTTTCTTTCAGGCTTTCGGGGATCTCGGCGACCGAGGATATAAAATCGAGGCTTCCGCCCACGGCCTCCTCGCCGGATATGACGGCCTTGACGCCGTTTCCGGGGAGCGCCGCGAAGCTTTCGGCTGCCGAGGCGGATATATTCATCTCCCCTGCCCTTGCGACGACCGCCTTTGCCAGCGGGTGCTCGCTCATGATCTCAAGAGAATAGGCGTCCTTTAAAAGCTCCTCCTCGGAAATTCCCTCGGCGGGGACAATGTCGGTTACGCGGGGCTCGCCGAGGGTAACAGTGCCGGTTTTGTCGAGGACGACCGCCTGAGCCTTGCCGGTCTCCTCAAGCGAGACGGCGGTTTTGAAGAGTATGCCGTTTTTGGCGCCCACGCCGTTGCCCACCATTATAGCAACCGGCGTTGCAAGGCCGAGCGCGCAGGGGCAGCTTATGACCAAAACGGATATCCCCCTTGCGAGGGCAAAGCCTGCGGTTCTCCCCAAAAGAAGCCATACGGCCGCCGTCACCAGCGCGACGGCGATTACCGCCGGGACGAACACGCCGGAAACCCTGTCGGCTATCTTCGCTATCGGGGCCTTTGTCGCGGCGGCGTCGGAAACCATTTTTATTATCTGGGAAAGGGTGGTGTCCTCGCCGACGCGGGTGGCGCAGCACTTCAAAAATCCCGAGCTGTTGAGGGTGCCCGCCGAGACGGTATCCCCCGCCGACTTGTCGACGGGAATGCTCTCGCCGGTGAGGGCGGATTCGTCGACCGCGCCGGAGCCCTCTGTAACCCTGCCGTCGACGGGTATCTGCTCGCCGGGGCGGACTACAAAGATATCCCCCGCGGCGACCTCACCGACAGGGACGGCGGTTTCAACGCCTTCGCGTATGACGTTTGCGGTCTTCGGGGCGAGCCTCATAAGGCTTTTAAGGGCGTCGGTCGTCTTTCCCTTCGAGCGCGCCTCAAGGGTCTTGCCGACGGTGATTAGCGTCAAAATAGTGGCGGCGCTCTCGAAATATAACTCGTCCATAAGGGTCATCGCCCTTTCGTGATCGCCATTGAAAACGGCGTCGGTCATCATAAAGAGCGCGACGGTGCTGTATAAAAACGCCGCCGAGGAGCCGAGCGCCACCAAGGTGTCCATATTCGGCGAGCGGCGCCAAAGCGCCTTATAGCCGCTTATAAAGAAGCGCTGGTTTATCACCGCGACGATAACCGTGAGCATCATCTGCACAAGCGCCGTCATGAGGCAGTTGTCCTCCATGAACGGAGGCAGCGGCAGCCCGACCATGTGCCCCATGGAGAAATACATGAGAATTACCCAGAAGCCGAGCGACCACCACAGCCGCCGCTTCATCTTGGGCGTTTCGGTGTCCGCTAAAAGGCCGTCGTCGGCGGATTTTGCGGAAGCACCCTGCAAAGACGCGCCGTAGCCTGCGGCCGTCACCGCGGCGATAACCTCATTAGGCTTCGCCGTGCCCTCGACGGACATGGAATTTGTCAGCAGGCTGACGGCGCAGGAGCTCACCCCGGGCAGGGCGTTCACCGCCTTTTCAACCCGTGCCGAGCAGGCCGCGCAGGTCATGCCGGTCACATTGTATTTTATCATAATAATATCCCCTTACTTTAGCATCGCCTGGAGCGAGGACACGAGCTCGCCGAGCATTTCGGCGCTTTCGCCGGAAAATTCCTTGGCCATGCAGCCGTTTATATGCTTCGCCAAAAGCTCGCGGTTAAAGGAATTCAGCGCCGAGGCCGCCGCCGTGCTCTGTATCAAAATGTCCGGGCAGTAGGCGTCGTTGTCTATCATCTTTTTAATGCCGCGGATCTGCCCCTCTATCCTTGAAAGACGGTTGCGGAGCGCGCGCTTATCCTCCTCCGAGCGGTGTGTGGTCTTTTTTGCCGACATATCTTTGGCCATATTATTATCAGTCCTTTCGGAAATATACCCCGTGAGGGTATCATTATTATATACCCTCATACGGTATTTGTCAATAGGCCGGGAAAAATTTTTCCGAATATTTTTCCGCCCCGATGTCAACACTACCAAAAAAAGCCGGAAAGGATTGACTTTTATGGCTCAGAGTGAAATTTACGCCGGGTTCGTGTCTTTAAGAAAGCTTTCAAAGCGGCTGTCGGCAAGGGTAAGGGGTCTGCGAAGGATATATTCCGGGCTCCTTGCTTCGGGGGCGGCGCCGGGGCCGCAGTCCTTTTTTGCGGACAACTTTTACACCGTCACCGGCGCATGCGGGACGCGGCCTCTTAAAAAGGATTCGGGAATGATACCCTTTGACGGGAAATTTATTCTTGCGGAGGCGATCATAGACGCCTCGGGCGAGCACCTTGCCGACGGCGACAAAGTTATAATGGCACTGAGAAAAGCCTGCTCGAAAAGGAGGATATACGCCGCCGAGACGGAGTATATAAGATTCGAGACGGTGTATCTGCTGATCGAGAAAATATGCGACTGCGCGAAGACGTTCGACCCGGATATCGTCAGGTATATGACGCTTCTCAGCGAGATCGGCGGGCTGGACATTGTGAGGATAAACGACCTAATGAACCCCGTGGCGATAAAGCTTTCGGAGGACAGAGCCTACCGCGAGAGCGACCCGAAGACGAGGCTCGCCTACCGCGAGGCGATTTATAAGACCGCGATAAAAACCGGCACCGACGAGCTTAGGCTCTGCGACCTGCTTTTGGAAAAATATCGGGGTCAAAACCTTGATATAACCTCTCTGCGCGTGATAAAAAGAAGCCGTCTCGGCGAGAGCGCGGCGGTGTGGCACGCCGCGGGGATAGTTCTCGTTTCGGCGGCGGTGTCGGCCGTCATAGCCATGCTTGCGGGCTGCCCCGCGGCGGCGGTCTTGCTGTTTTTGCCGGCGACGGAGGCGATAAGGCCGCTTTCCGACAGGATCTTGAGCCATGGGCGGCGGCCGGCAAGACTTATGCGCCTTTCGCCCGATTCGGAGGAGGTCAAAAGCACCCGCGCGGTGACGGTGCTGTCGGCGCAGGTGGCCGACCCCGACGACGTCGAGGCGCTCTACGAAAGGCTTTTGCGGCTCCACTGCCTCGACCCGGCGGATAATATAACGGTCTGCGCGCTTATAGATCTCGCCGCGGAACAGATCCCCCTGACGGCGGAGGACAGGGCGGTTACCGAGGCGATATCCGACATGACGGACAGGCTTAACCGCGAGGCGAGGGGAAAATTTGCGGGGATAGTCCGCAAGAGGAGCTATTCCGAGACGCAGCAGGAATATATGGGCCGGGAGCGAAAGCGGGGCGCGCTTATGGAGCTTGCAAAATTCGCGGTGACGAAGCAGGGCGACTTTTACGCCGCGTTCGGCAACGTAGACGCGGTTAAGAACGCGGAATATTTCTGCGCGGTCGACCTCGACACCTGCCCGCAGATGGATTCGGTGACGGAGCTTCTGTCGGCGGCGCTTCACCCCGCCAACCGCGTTGAGATAAAGAACGGATACGTCGTAGGCGGCTATGGGATAATCGCGCCGAGAATGGTGACGGGGCTGAAGGATTCTTTGAGCTCGGAATTTTCAAAGAGCCTCGGCGGGATAGGCTCGCATTCGAGCTATGACGGGGAATCGGCAAACCTTTATATGGACGTCTTCGGGCTGGGGACTTTCTGCGGCAAGGGGCTTATTAACGTCAGGGCGCTTTACGAATGCACCCAATGCCTTGAGGGGGAGAGAATACTTTCACACGACATTTTGGAGGGCGAGCTTTTAAAGACCGCCTACGCTGGAGACATCGTTTTTACCGAGGGATTCCCGAAGACGCCGCAGAGCTTTTACCGCCGTCTCGACCGCTGGATAAGGGGAGATTTTCAGAATATCCCCGAGATATTCTCGCGGAGGTTCGGGCCTCTTTCGAAGCTTAAGCTTGCCGACAACCTGCGCCGGGCGGCAATACCGCCCGCTGTTCTGACGGCGGCCTTTGCGGGATTTATTTTCGGCCCTTGGGCCGGCGGGATAATCGCCGGCGCGGCGCTGGGGCTTTGGCTTCTGCCGCCCGCCGTCGGGGCGATATCGGCGTTCTTGCGCGACCGCGCCCCCGGCCGAAGATTTTATTCCGGGCTGACGAGCACCGCATCGCAGAGCCTGAGATATATTCTTTACAGCACCGTAATGCTGCCGACGCTCGCGGTAAAATCGGCCGCGGCGATCTTTAAGGCGCTGACAAGGCTTATAACCCGCCGAAATCTTCTTGAATGGACGACATCAAGTTCATCTGACAAATCCTCAAAAGACCCGTTTGCGTTCTATCTTCTGCCCGAGCTTTTGAGCCTGTCGCTTCTTTGGTCGCCCGATTACTTCATAAGGCTTTTGGGCGCGGTGTTTTCGGCGATGCCCGCACTTTTGGGGCTGTCGGGGACGGGGGCATCGAAAAAAGAGGGCGCGCTGAAATATCGGGACGGGAGGGAGCTTTCAAAGCAGACCGCCGACATGTTCTCATACTTTGAAAATTACGTCACTCGCGCCGACAACTGGCTCCCGCCGGACAACGTGCAGTTTTCGCCGGTGTACAGGGTGGCGCACAGGACGTCGCCGACAAACATTGGGCTTTACCTTTTATCGCTGCTTGCGGCTTACGACAGAAAGCTGATAAGCCGTAACGCGCTTTTAGACCGGCTTGAGCGCACTCTTTCAACGGTGAGCAGGCTGGAAAAATACCGGGGGAACCTTTACAACTGGTACGACACGAGAACCCTTGAGCTCTGCCCGAAGCCCTTTGTTTCGAGCGTGGACAGCGGAAACTTCGTGGTCTGCCTTATAACTTTAAAAGAGGGGCTTAGGGAGCTTTCGGGCGAAAGGGCGAGAAAGCTTGCCGAAAGGGCGGAAAAGCTCGCCTTAGACGCCGAGCTTTCTGTCTTTTACGACGGCGTGAGGGGGCTTATGTCCATAGGCCTCGACCCAGCGACGGGAAAGCTCTCCCGCTCGTATTACGACTGCCTGATGAGCGAGGCGAGGCTTTGCTCGTTCTGGGCGATAGCTTCAAGGCAGGTACCGAAAAGCCACTGGCAGAGAATGTCGCGGGCGATGCTTAGCTGCCAGTTCTTCGGCGGCGCGGCCTCCTATTCCGGCACGATGTTCGAATATTTTATGCCGGAGATTTTTTTAAAAAGCCCCGAAGGGTCGCTTTTCGGAGAAAGTTTAAGATACGCCCTTTGGGTGCAGAGAAAATATGCAAAAAGCCTCGGGCGGCCCTACGGGATATCCGAGAGCGGATATTACAGCTTCGACAGCGCCTTAAACTACCGCTATATGGCCCACGGTGTGCCGAACACGGGAATCAGGCGGGGGCTCGAGCAGGACTACGTCGTCTCGCCGTATTCGACGTATATATCGCTCTGCCTTTCGGGGCAGGAGGGAATGAAAAACCTGCGGGAGCTTGAACGATACGGCATGTACGGCTCCTGCGGATTTTACGAGGCGCTCGACTGGTCTTCGGAAAACGGCGAGGGCCCCGAGCCGGTGAGAAGCTATATGGCCCACCATATCGGAATGAGCATATGCGCGGCGGACAACATTCTGAGCGGCGGGATAATGCAGCGGCGGTTTATGTCGGATCTGAGGGTAAAAGGGGCGCCGGAGCTTTTGGAGGAGCGCTTTCACCTCGGCACGGCGGTGTATGAAAACCGCCTGAGGCGCCCCCGCGCCTCGGAGCCCGAGCCGAGGGCGGAGGAGATCGAAACAATAGAAGAAGTGCTGATTTCCGAGCCGAGAATTAAGCTTCTTTCGGGGGGCGGCATGACACTTGCGATAACCGACAGCGGAGCGGTCTCGGCAAAATACCGCTCGAAAAATCTCTGCGCACGCACCCGCGACCCGCTCACACGCCCGAAGGGGATATTCTCCTTTGTCTCGGACGGCGGCGAGGCCCTGCCCTTCGGATATCTGCCGACGAAGCTTTCGGGCGGAACGGTGGAATTCACCGACGAGGCGGCAATCTTTTACCGAAACACCGAAAAGCTCTCGGCGGGAATGAAGATAAGGCTTCGGGAGGATCTTCCCTGCGAGACGCGCACCTTTGCTCTTAAAAACGAGACTTCGGAGGAGCTCGAGGCGTTTTTGGTGAGCTATATCGAGCCGTCGCTGACGGACGACGCCTCGGAGGCGGCGCACCCCGCCTTCGGGAAGATGTTTTTGCGATGCGAAAATTTGCCGGAATGGAGCTTTGCCGCCGTAACAAGGGTCAAAGAGGAGAGGCCGGTATATCTCGGAATAGGATTTGTTGAGGATATTCACACGACGGTAAGCTTTAACCGCGAAGAGGTGCTCGACTGGCCGGAGGGGATATGCGGCCTCGGCAAGAGATTTAGGGAAATTCCCCCGAGCCTGATATGCGAGCCGGATCCCTGCGTTTTCATTCGGGCGTCGGTAAAGCTGCCGCCGAAATCGCAGTGCGAGCTTAACATGTTTTTGGTATGCGCGGATTCAAAGGAGGAGCTTATAAACCGCGTCTCCGAAATAAGGCGGAGGCGGCCGAGATTCAGCCGAAGCCCTCGGCTTGACACCGCGAGCGGCCGGGTGGCCTCGGCGCTGCTGCCAGATATTCTCTACGGCCTGAAAATGAACGAGAGCCGCCGCGAGGCGATCGCCGAAAACAGGCTTAAGCTGAGCGGCCTGTGGGAGCTCTCTCTTTCCTGCGAGCTGCCGACGGTATACGTCGCCCTCGACGGCTGCGGCGACAGGCAGAAGATACCCGCATACCTCGGGGCGTACCGGCTTTTGAGAAGCTGCGGGATCGAGCTGCAGCTGATATTCGGCTTCGACGACGGCGGAAGGTATGAGCGGGAGCACTACACCGAAATAGTCGCGGCGGCGAGGTCTATGGGGCTCGACGGCTCGGTTTACGCCGAGGGAGGGATACTGCCTCTTGACATCTCAAAGACCCGCGAGGGGCTGAACGGTCTTTGCGTGGCGGCCTCCTGCCACCTGTGCCGGGGCGAGATGGCTCCCCTGTCGGAAAGAAAGCCTCAGAGAAAATTTTTAGAGATCGAGCCCTCCGAGCCGGTAAAGCAGAAGATTGATTTCGACGTTGCCTGCGGAGGATTTTGCGGCGAAAGCTACGTCATAAACGAAAAGCCGCCGCTGCCATGGTGCCATGTGCTTTCAAACCGGGTGTTCGGCACGCTGGTGTCAAATTCGTCGCTCGGATTCAGCTATGCGTTCAATTCCCGGGAAAACCGCCTTACCCCCTGGGACAACGACCCCCGCCGGGACAATTCGGGCGAGCGGCTTATCCTGTATAAAAACGGCCGGGCGTTCGACCTTGTAAAGGGCGCCGCGGCGGTCTTCTCGCCATATAAGGCGGAGTATTTTTCAAAGGGCGAGGGCTATGAATGCCGGATAATCGTCAAGGTATCCGAAACGGGAATGTGCAAGCGGCTCGACGTGGATATCAAAACGGATTCCGAGGCGAAGATATGCTATTATACCGAGCCCTGCCTCGGCCCCGACAGGTACCACTCGGCGCTTATCACCCCGAAGCGGCGGGAAAAGGGAATAATTCTTTGCAGCGCGGCCTCCGAGGCGGGAGGGTATATGTATATCGGCGCTTCAGAAAGCTGCGGGGCGACTACCCTGCGCGAGGACGTCTTCTGCGGGGAGCTTTCGGAAAACGCGGCCGTGAATGCCGACCCCGCCGCGGCGGTGTTCTGCGATATAAGCGGCAAAAAGTCGCTAAGCTTTTATCTCTCATACGGGCTGACGGAGAGATCGGCCGAAAAGATGCCGGAGCTGTTTAAGATGCAGACCGACACCCGCGAGAAGCGCGCAGACATCGCCACGGGCAACCCCGAGGAGGAGCTTTTGGCGAACGTGTGGCTGAGATATCAGGCGCTTCACGCAAGAATATACGCAAGGACGGGATTTTACCAGTGCTCGGGGGCGTACGGATTCAGGGATCAGCTTCAGGACGCCTGCGGGATCGCCGAGGAAAACCCGAACGCGTTAAAAACGCAGATACTGCGCTCCTGCTGCGCACAGTTTCCCGAGGGGGACGTTATGCACTGGTGGCACAGTCTGCCGAACCTTAAAAAGAGGGGCATTCGCACCAAAATCTCGGACGACGCGCTCTGGCTGCCATACGCCCTCTGCGAATATCTGAGAGTGACCGGCGATGAGAGCATTCTTACGCTTAAAGCGCCGTTCTGCGAGGGGCAGACCCTTTCGGAAAATGAGAGCGAGCGGTATGGAGAGGTGTATAAAACCGCCGCGAGGGAGACGGTGTATACCCACTGCCGCAGGGCGATTGATTCCCGGCTCGGGAAAACGGGCCGCCACGGGCTTATGCTTATAGGCGGCGGAGACTGGAACGACGGCTTCGGCGCGGCAGGCGCCGGCGGCGAGGGTGAATCCGTTTGGCTGAGCGAGTTTTATATCACCGTTTTAAGGCGGTTTGCAAATGTCGCCGAAAAGACGGGGGATCCCCTGTACGCCGAAACGCTTCGGGAAAACGCGGACGGTCTTGAAAAGGCCGTTGAGGAGAACGGGCGGGATCAGAATTGGTACCTGAGGGGGTATTTTGACGGCGGCGAGCCGTTGGGATCGGCAAAATGCCGCGAATGCAGGATAGATTCGATAGCGCAGTCCTTTGCGGAATTCTGCGGCCTCGGGCGGGACGGCTTTGCGGAGCAGTCGTTGAAAAACGCATACAACGAGCTTGCCGACATTAAGCGCGGGGTGGTGAAGCTGTTTTCACCGGCGTTTTCGGACGACGCCGAGCCGGATCCGGGATATGTAAAAAGCTACCCCGAGGGAATGCGGGAAAACGGCGGGCAGTATACCCACGGGGCGGTGTGGCTGGCGCTCGCCTGCTTAGAAGCGGGGCTTAAAGACGAGGGCGAGGAGATTTTAAAGGCTTTAAACCCGATAAAGCGCTCGCAGGAGGGCGGCTGGAAGAGATATAAGACCGAGCCGTACTACCTCTGCGGGGACGTTTACGCCAACAAGAACTGCTTCGGGCGCGGCGGGTGGTCGATATACACCGGCGCGGCGGGGTGGCTCTACCGCGCGCTGAGATATCTGCATGACGAAGACGGCAAAAGGACGGGGTTCTGAGTGTCTCCCCCCTCCCTTTCGGGAGGGGGGGAGACATCGGCAGCCTTTTCGGATATGCGTATTCCCTAATTTGGGAGTGTCCATTCCGCACGCATTATTTGTAATATTTAGATATGTCGCCGCAGGCGACACCTTGAAATTCTGATATCTGACTTCTAACTTCTATCTTCTTGATGTGGCCGTTTCGGCCACATCGCTTAATTTACCAAACTTGACAAAGAAAATAAAAACGGGTATAATTTTAAAAAACCGTGTTTTAGGCATAAAATCCCCGGGGCGAGACATTTGCGGCGGGGAATATGCGCCGCGATCTATGGGAGGTAAACTTTATGGCAGCATTTTCACCTATGGGCTATTGGGGCCCGCCGGGCGGCGGCATGCACGACAAGCTTAAGGAACCGCCGCCGAAAAACATAAAAGAAGTTCCGGGATACTTAAAAAGGCTGTTCGGCGGATTCTTCTTCCGGCTCAGCTACATAATCCGGCTCGTATGGGACGCCAAAAAATCCCTGCTTATGATGATGGTTTTCATGGCGGTATTCAACGGCTTCTCCCCCGTCGTCTCGGCATATATCTCGGCAAACCTTCTGAATCACATAGCCGGCGTGCTCTCAATGGGCACCACCGACATCGCCGCGATAACCTCGTATCTTCTGCCCGCCATGGTCTTGCAGTTCGGCTACATGTTCTTTGTGAACCTTATTAACGCCGTCAGCAATATCATCACGAGAACGTCGAGCGAGATAGTCACGAATCATGTCAAGTGCAAGATAATGAACAAGGCCAAGGAGATAGACATCGCCTCCTTCGACATGCCGGAATTCTATGAAAAATTCGAGAACGCCAACCGCGAGGCGGGCTCCCGGCCTATTGAGGTTATCCGCTCGACCTTCGGGATAGTCAGCACGGCTATATCCGCGGTGAGCTTTATTCTCATTCTTGCGGCGGTGGCGTGGTTCGCCCCGCTGATAGTCGTTTTGCTGTCGGTGCCGAGCGCGATAATCACCTTTTCCTACCGCAGAAAGAATTTCCGCTATATGCGCCGCCATTCCAAGGAGCGCAGGCAGATGTCCTACTATTCGGACATGCTCGTAAATAAAGACCTCGTAAAAGAGGTGCGCCTATTCGGGCTTTCCGACACCTTTATCTTCAACTACAAAAAGGTGTTCAACAAATATTTCGCGGGCATAAAGCACCTGATCACCGCCGAGGGCGTTTGGAACATAGCGATATCCCTCGTCACCACCGCCGTGAACTGCGGGCTCTTCTTCTTTATCGCCTACACCGTGACGATCGGCAGCGGGCAGATAGGAGACTATTCGCTTTACACCGGCGCGCTTACCTCGATTGCAAACTGCGTGGCCGGGCTTGTCGCGACGAGCTCGAGCATATACGAGGGAACGCTGTTTATAGACAACATGATAGTCTTTATGAACGAGAAAAAGCATATCGTGCCGATTTCGGAAAAGCCGCTTCATGTTGAACGCCACATAGGTCACACCATTGAATTTAGGCATGTATATTTCCGCTATCCCGGCACCCAGCGGGACGTCCTTAAGGACATAAGCTTTGTCATAGACCCCGGCGACACCGTTGTGCTCGTCGGCCTTAACGGAGCCGGAAAAACCACCCTTTTAAAGCTCCTCACCCGGCTCTACGATCCCACACAGGGCACCATTCTGCTCGACGGGCAGGACATAAGGCTTTATGACACCGACGAGCTTTACGACATGTACGGCGTAATCTTCCAGGACTTCGGAAAATATGCTTTCACCGTAAACGAAAACATAGCCTTCGGCGAGATCTCGAAGCCTATGGATCAGACCGAAACACAAAAGGCCGCCGAGGCCAGCGCCGCCCACGATTTCATCACCCGGCTGCCCAACGGCTACGACACCCCGCTTATGCGCGTGTTCGAAATGGACGGCATCGAGCCCTCGATAGGCCAGTGGCAGAAGCTCGCGATTGCAAGGGCGTTCTACTCCGATTCCGACGTGCTGATACTTGACGAGCCCACGGCCTCGCTCGACGCAATCGCCGAGCAGGAGATATTCAACCAGTTCGACCGACTGCGCAAGGACAAGACGACCTTCTTTGTCTCCCACAGGCTTTCAAGCGCCACCGTCGCGACGAAGATACTCGTTCTTGAAAACGGAGTTCTCGCCGAGGAGGGAAACCACGCCCAGCTTATGGCCAAAAAGGGCATTTACTATGAGCTGTTCTCTACCCAGGCGAGCCGATATATAAGCTCGCCCGGCGAGGAGATCTCGGGAGCGGTGCCCGAAATAAGCTGAAAGACATAAATACGGTTTTTACGGAGGTGATAAACATTGAATATTGCAAATAACATTCTTAAGCACTATCTCAAAAACGTATATTTTATTACGGGCACGGCATATGCCGGGAAATCGACGACCGTAAAAATGCTTGCCGACAGATATGACATGATTTTTTGCGGGGAAAACTATCACAGCGCGGTATCGGATACCGTGGCGGAGCCCGATTTGCAGCCGGATATTTGCTATATAAACAATCTCACCGATTGGAAGGATTTTGTGACCCGCTCCCCGGAGGAATATGAGCGGTGGGTATTCGGCGTTGGGAGAGAAGCCGCGGAATTTGAAGCAGCCGAGCTCATTTCAATATCAAGAGATAAAAAAGTCATCGTGGATACCAACATTCCCGTAGACGTGCTGAAAGAGATATCCGATTACAGCCGCGTCGCCGTTATGCTCTGCCCGCAGGCCATGAGCGTCGACCGTTTCTTTGACCGGGACGATCCCGAAAAGCAATTTTTATTAAATGTTATAAAAAGCTGCGACGATCCCGAAGCCGTTATGGAAAACTATCGGCGCGGACTTGCCCTTATCAACAGCCAAAAGCACTATGACGAATTGGCCGCCAGCGGCTTCTTCACGGTAGTCAGGGAGGATAACGGGGCCGACACCAAAGAAGAGGTATGCGACG
>CANQPB010000032.1 GCA_947625615.1 uncultured Clostridia bacterium
ACTCTCGGTCCCGGTTAAGGGATTACTCGATTTCGAGTCGAGCCCGTTATGACCACTTCGATACTGCTCCGTGTTTCATAACATGCTGTATTGTACCACACTTTCATTTAAAATGCAAGTGCTTTTTTCAAATTTGTTGACTTTTTCGCGGCATGGCAGTAAAATGGTTTATTATCACGTTTGGGAGGCGGTTCTTTTTGTCAAGCGATTTATGGGAAAACTTATGGGCGCGCGAGAACGGCGGCGCGCTGCTCCCTTATCTTGAGCGCTTCTATAAGCTGAAATCGCCCGTTATCGACATTTTTAAGGATTCCGGCGCTGTCCGGGTCTGCGACGCGGCTTGCGGCTGCGGAGCCTATTCCGTGGCGTTTGCCTCCAACGGCTTCGAGGTTTACAGCTTCGACGTTTCCCCGACCGCTGCGGCGCTCGCTCGGGCGGGCCTTGAACATTACTGCCTCGACGGCTCCCGCGTGAAGTCTGCCGACATTTTGTCGACCGGGTATCCCGACGCCTTTTTCGACGGAACCGTTGCCGGCTCGGTGCTCGACCACATGAGCGCCGCTGACGCGAAAAAGGCCCTTTCCGAGCTTCGTCGGATAACAAAGCCGGGCGGCATTATAATGGCGTCCTTTGACGCTGCCGATGAGGACGACATGTCGGCGCCTCACGAGCTTCTGCCCGACGGCAGCATTCTTTATACCTCCGGGAGCCGCCGCAGAATGATCCTTCACCCTTATAGTGAGGCGGAGGCGCTTCGCCTTTTGGAGGGGCTTGAAATTGTTTATGCCGAGACGAGCGCAAACGGCGAGCAGATCTTTATTTTTAAAAACTGACCTTAATGCGAAAGCCCGGGCTTATATGCTGCTTTGCCGCGTTAAATTGATGCCTCGCAGTTTTTACAACAATTTCCGCGCGCGGACGCCTTATTTTCGGCGTTTTTTAGTGAAAAATATTCTTGACAAATTCGCGTCAAGCCTGTATAATAACGTAGTATGCAACACTATGGAATAGTGTGCGGCTGCATGCTTTTTTGTAGGTAAGCGTATTTAAAATTTTTTAAGAAAGGAGAGAAAATATGCCGACGTTTAACCAGCTGGTTCGCAAGGGAAGAGCCACCGTCGAGGACAAGTCCAAGTCGCCCGCGCTTCAGAAGAGCTACAACTCCAAGAAGAAAGCGGTCATCGACCAGAGCTGCCCTCAGAAGAGAGGCGTCTGCACAGCCGTTAAGACTGCTACCCCCAAGAAGCCTAACTCGGCCATGCGTAAAATCGCAAGGGTAAGACTTACCAACGGCACCGAGGTCACCTCTTACATTCCGGGCATAGGGCACAATCTTCAGGAACACAGCGTTGTTCTCATTCGCGGCGGACGTGTCAAGGATCTCCCGGGTGTCAGATACCACATCATTCGCGGAACTCTCGACGCTCAGGGCGTTGCAAAGAGAATGCAGGGCAGGTCGAAATACGGCGCCAAGAGGCCCAAGACCAAATAACCCAGACCGAAAGATCCAAAATCCGCCAACAGCATTGCGGAGTGAACATATATATTATAAAAGTATGTTGCCTCTTAATGTGCTGACGGGGTCGTCCGAATTTTTTAAATAAAGGGTTCGGGCGGAAACGAGTACCAATGATATCATTCTGTGAAGGAGGGAAGTAAAGTGCCAAGAAGAGGTAATGTTGCAAAGCGCGATGTTTTGCAGGATCCTATTTACAATTCCAAGCTTGTCACCCGTCTTATAAACAATATCATGCTCGACGGCAAAAAGGGCGTAGCCCAGAAAATAGTCTACGGAGCATTCGAGATTGTCGAACAGAAATCGGGCAAGCCCGCCCTTGAAGCTTTCGAGCAGGCGATGGAAAACGTAATGCCCAACCTCGAGGTTAAGGCCCGCCGTGTCGGCGGCGCCACCTATCAGGTTCCTATGGAGGTAAGACCCGAAAGACGTCAGACCCTCGGCCTGAGATGGCTCACCAGCTATTCTCGCGCAAGAAACGAAAAGACCATGAAGGAGCGCCTCGCAGGCGAGATCCTCGACGCCCTTAACGGAACGGGCGGCGCGGTCAAAAAGCGTGAGGATACCCACAAGATGGCAGACGCCAACAAGGCGTTCGCCCATTTCCGTTGGTAATTCGGCTTATGCGGCCCGCCGTATTTGCGGCTGCCGCCTGCCGGTAACCGACAACTATATTGATACTGAAACAGCGGCCGGGGCACGAGTCGCCCCTGCCGCGTAAGAAATGGAGATTATTATGGCAAGAGACGTATCTTTGTCAATGACTCGAAACATCGGTATAATGGCCCACATAGACGCAGGCAAGACCACCACCACCGAGCGCATACTGTTCTACACGGGTATCAACCACAAGATGGGCGAAACCCACGACGGCAGCGCTACCATGGACTGGATGGAGCAGGAGCAGGAGAGGGGAATCACCATCACCTCCGCCGCCACCACCGCCTATTGGAAGGGTCACCGTATCAATATCATTGACACCCCCGGCCACGTTGATTTTACCGTCGAGGTCGAGCGCTCCTTAAGAGTTCTTGACGGCGCGGTAACTGTTCTCTGTGCAAAGGGCGGCGTTGAGCCTCAGACCGAGACTGTCTGGAGACAGGGCGACAAGTATAACGTCCCCCGCATGATCTACGTCAACAAGATGGACATTATGGGTGCGGACTTCTATCACGTTCTCGACATGATCCACCACCGTCTCAAGTGCAACGCCGTTCCCATTCAGCTTCCCATAGGAAGCGAGACGTTCTTCAAGGGCATCATAGACCTTCTTGAAATGAAGGCGTATATGTATTACGATGACCTCGGCAAAGACATCAGAGTTGAGGATATCCCTGAAAACATGGTCGAAGATGCCGAAAAATACCGCTCGCAGCTTGTAGAATCGGTCGCCGAGCTCGACGACGCTTTGATGGAGAAATACCTCGGCGGCGAAGAGCTTACCATCGAAGAGCTCAAAGCCGGTATCCGCGCGGCCACCATCGCAAACAAGATGGTTCCCGTCACCTGCGGAACCTCTTATAAGAACAAGGGCGTTCAGAAGCTTCTTGACGCCGTCGTGGACTATATGCCCGCCCCGACCGATATCGAGGACATCAAGGGCATAAACCCCGACACCGGCAAGGAGGAGACCCGTCCTTCGGACGACAACGCGCCCTTCGCCGCACTCGCATTCAAGATCGCAACCGACCCGTTCGTCGGCAAGCTCTGCTTCTTCAGGGTCTACTCCGGCACCCTTAACGCCGGCGAGACCGTCCTGAACTGCACCAAGGACGCCAACGAGCGCATGGGCCGCGTTCTGCAGATGCATTCAAACCACCGCAAGGATATCGAAACCTGCTACGCGGGCGATATCTACGCAGTCGTCGGCGTAAAGAACACAACCACCGGCGATACCCTTTGCGATCCCAAGCACCCGATAATTCTTGAATCGATGGAATTCCCCGAGCCGGTTATCAACCTGGCTATCGAGCCGAAGACCAAGGCCGGCCAGGAAAAAATGGCTATCGCCCTTTCGAAGCTCGCCGAGGAAGACCCCACCTTCAAGACCTGGACTGACGAGGAGACCGGCCAGACCATCATCGCCGGAATGGGCGAGCTGCACCTTGAGATCATCGTGGACAGAATGCTCCGCGAATTCAAGGTCGAGGCAAATGTCGGCGCACCTCAGGTCGCTTATAAGGAAACCGTCAGAAAGCTCGCGGACGTTGAAACCAAGTACGCGCGCCAGTCGGGCGGTAAGGGTCAGTACGGCCACGTAAAGATCAAGCTTGAGCCCAACGAATCGGGCAAGGGCTACGAATTCATCAACAACATCGTCGGCGGCGCGATTCCCAAGGAATATATCCCCGCTGTCGACAAGGGCATTCAGGGCGCAATGAAGTCTGGCGTTCTGGCCGGCTACCCGGTCGTCGACGTCAAGGTCACCCTCTACGACGGCTCCTACCACGAGGTCGACTCCTCCGAAATGGCGTTCTCAATCGCCGGTTCAATGGCATTCAAAGACGCTATGAAAAAGGCGGATCCCGTCATACTCGAGCCTATCATGAAGGTTGCCTGCATCGTCCCCGAGGAATATATGGGCACCGCTATCGGCGATCTCAATTCCCGCCGCGGACAGATCCTCGGCCAGGAGACCAACAACGGCGTTGCGCAGGTCGACGCTTTGGTGCCGCTGTCCGAAATGTTCGGCTATTCCAACGATCTTCGCTCGAAGACCCAGGGCCGCGGACAGTACACCATGGAGCCTCACAGCTATACCGAGGTGCCTAAGTCGGTCGCCGAAAGCATCATGAGCGCCCGCAAGAAAGCGGACTAATCCGTTTTCAACAAAAATTTCACAAAAATGTATGCAAAAAGCTTGCATTTTCATTTGAAATCTGGTAAAATCAATCTATCAAATGTTACTAAAGGGAGGAAATTCCAATGGCAAAGCAGAAATTCGAAAGAACAAAACCCCATGTAAACATCGGAACAATCGGCCACGTTGACCACGGCAAGACCACTCTTACCGCAGCCATCACCAAGGTTCTCGCTATGAAGGGACAGGCCAAGTTCGAGGCTTACGACATGATCGATAAGGCTCCCGAGGAAAGAGAGCGCGGCATCACCATCAATACCGCTCACGTTGAGTATGAGACCGATCACCGTCACTATGCTCACGTCGACTGCCCCGGCCATGCCGACTACGTCAAGAACATGATCACCGGCGCGGCTCAGATGGACGGCGCTATCCTCGTCGTCGCCGCTTCCGACGGCCCTATGGCCCAGACCCGCGAGCACATTCTTCTCGCCCGTCAGGTCGGCGTTCCTGCCATCGTTGTTTATATGAACAAGGTCGATCAGGTCGATGACGAAGAGCTCCTTGAGCTTGTTGAGATGGATATTCGCGATCTTCTCTCCAAGTACGAGTTCCCCGGCGACGACATTCCGATCATCAAGGGCTCGGCTCTCCAGGCTCTCGAATCCACCTCTACCGATCCGAACGCCCCCGAGTATGCCTCTATCCTTGAGCTCATGGACGCCGTCGACAGCTATATCCCCACCCCCGACCGCAAGTCCGATCTTCCGTTCCTCATGCCTGTTGAGGACACCATGACCATCACCGGCCGCGGCACCGTTGCCACCGGCCGTGTTGAGAGAGGTCAGCTCAAGCTCGGCGACGAAGTCGAGATCATCGGCCTCACCGAAGAGAGAGCCAAGACCGTCGTTACCGGCATCGAGATGTTCCGCAAGACCCTCGACTATGCCGAGGCCGGCGACAACATCGGCGCTCTGCTCCGCGGCGTTCAGAGAAAGGACATCGAAAGAGGTCAGGTTCTCTGCAAACCCGGTTCCATTCACCCGCACACCAAGTTCAAGGGTCAGGTCTATGTTCTTAAGAAGGAAGAGGGCGGCCGCCACACTCCCTTCATGACCAACTACAGACCTCAGTTCTACTTCAGAACCACCGACGTTACCGGCGTCATCACCCTTCCCGAGGGCGTTGAAATGTGCATGCCCGGCGATAACGTAGAGATGAGCGTTGAGCTTATCACTCCTATCGCTATCGAAGAAGGCCTCCGCTTCGCTATCCGTGAAGGCGGCAGAACCGTCGGCTCCGGCGTTGTCACCGCCATCAATGCTTAATTGATCGCTTGACGCACGCTTAGTGCGCTTAACGCAAAAATTATCTCCTCCGAGCAATCGGGGGAGATTTTTTGTGTAAAGACTTTTGCCGCGGTCAAAAATTTCGGATTGTATCCCTAAAAGTCGGGAGTATCCGTTCCGCACGCATTATTAGAAATTTTTAGATGCGTCGCCGCAGGCGACACCTTGAAATTCTATCTTCTAATTTCTAACTTCTATCTTCTTGACGCGGCCTTTGGGCCACATCATAAATATCCGCGACATTGACAATTTTCCCCCGGCATGGTATAATAAGCCGAAATAACTTTTCAGGAGGAAATGATATGAAAAAATCTGCGGCGGCCGTTTTTGCCGCGTTGACGGCGGCGCTCGTCTTCTGCTCCTGCCAGAGCGGCGAACAGCCAAGCGGGCAGAACGACAACCCGCCCGAGGAAACCGAAAGAATAGAGATCACCGAGCCTGTGGCGGTGGAAAACAACGCCCCCGAGCCGCTCCCCGAGGACGATATCCGCAAGGATACCCCGCCGAGGGAGGACTGCATCTACGACGACGTGGTGTTCAGCCATACGAAGACCGTCGGCAAGGGCGAGTGGGATTGGTTCAACGCCATCGTCGATCCCTGGTATAACGACGGCGGAACCACCTATTTCATGCAAATGTATGAATGGCTCCAGGCCGACGGCGCAAGGCTTAACGTATATTTGAACAATGTCTCGGCCGAAATATTTGCCGATCCTTCGGCGGCAACCTTTGACGCCGGCATTCAGAACACCGAGGACGGCAACTATGAATATGCGATGATCCGCTCGGACGACGTGAAATTCAACGAAAGATATGTTCTTTATACCGTAGACGCGCAAAAGCTCCTCGATATAATCGACGACTACTCAATCAAGCCGGAATGCGCCCAGCTTGTCGTTCAGTTTTCCGGCTTCACTCCCGAGGCGGACGGTGAAAACCGCGAGATTACGGTCGAGGTTGTCATACCCCGCACCGCGGACACCGTCTCGGAGGAGATTGAATATTCCGACCCGGAATTCACCTTCACCCGCGAGAACGTCACAAAGGGCGACTACGACTGGTTCAACGCGATATTCTCAAGGTGGGACGGAGACGGCTACATGGAACCCTTTACCGACGCTATCGCTAAGGACGGCTCAAGGGTGTTCATAAGCTCGCCGGAACTCACCCCCGACCGCTTTACCGGCGGCGCACCCGAGGGACTTACCATAGGATATCAGGGCACCGAGGATTACAGCGTCATCACATATGTCGGCGCCGACGACATCGTCACCGACGAAAACGGCCTGAGATGCAGCGTCAGCGGACAGAGGCTGTATGAATCCATGGTGAGCGCCGGCCTCGATCCCAAGACTTCGCAGATATATGTCAGCATCGGCGGCTTCAACGAAGAGGGCGATTCCAAGAGCTGCGACATAACCGTAGAGGTGAGGCAGCCGCTGACCGCCGTCATTGGCGATAATCCCCCCGCCGCTGTTGACGAAGAGGCGCCCGGCGAGACCCAAATATCCCTTGACGCTTCGAATTTCGGCATCATTCCGATTCAAAACGCCGTCTGCGTCAACGGCACGGTAACCGTCAGCAACGAAAACATAATTGCGTTTAATCTCCCTAAGACGGTTTCGCTGCGCGAGGCGGTCACCTTCCACATAAAGGGCAGCTCCGACGGGGGCTTCCGCGTCTGGCTTCTCGGCAAAAACGACACCGACGACCCCGAGCTCGGCCAGGGCACATTCTCGAATCAGTGGATATCGAGCGAAGAAGGCTTTAACCCGCCCGGCGAATTTGATTTCAGGATCCGGCTCGTCGCCGAGGATTTCGACCGGCTCGGCCTTGAAACCGCCGACCGCATAGCCTTTAAGGCGCCCTCCTGGGATTCGCAGCTTGAAAACTTCAAGCTCACATATCTTGCCGTCATCTATTGATTTTTTAAGCACAGCAAAGCGGGCGTGGATTTAAGTCCCCGCCCGCTGTTTTGTTATCCTTCCCCCGCGTTCAGAAGCACCGAGCAGCAGAACATGCCCTCCTCCTCGTAGAAGTCGCTGCGGCCGCTGTATTTCTCGGCGATCTCGCGGATTATCTTCACGCCGTAGCCGTGCTCGCCCGGCTTTTTCTTTGTCGATTTTAAACCGGGGTTAGTTTCAAGCACCGATTCCGCCACGGTGTTTTTCACCGTGAAGATGTAAACGCCCTCCTCGCTTCGCACCGAAAGCGACAGCCTGCGGCAGCCGCCGGGGGCGCTTTTGCAGCCCGATATCGCGTTGTCGAGCATGTTTGAGAGCAGCCGGCATAGGTCGTAATCGTTTATCCCCGAAATATCCTTTGCGGCAAAGCATTCGCATTCTATGCCCATCGATTTCGCCGCCGAAAGCTTTGCGTTCGCAACGGCGTTTACCACCGCGTTGCCTGTGCTTATAAACACCTCGGTCTTGTTTATCTCGCCGAGGTTTTCTTTTATCAGATCAAGCGCCTTTTCGGTCTCGCCCCGCTCCAAAAGCGTCGAGAGCATCAAAAGGCTGTTTTTATAGTCGTGCCGCAGCTTTCTCACGGTCTCATATTCGCTCTGCATGTTCTTTATATACTGCCGGTTATATTCCTCGGTCTGCCTGATAAGATTAAGCTCGTTTACCGCCTTATTCTTTTTTAAGATGTCCGAGATCAAAAGGAACACGAATATATCCGCCAGAATAAAGCTTAAAATGACTATCCCCGAAAAGATCGTCAGCCGCAGGCGGTTTGACGGGTCGAAGGCGTATTTCATGAACAGAAATACCGAGGAGGAGACGCTGAGCGTCAGCAGGACGGAGATTGCCGCCCATTGCAGAAGCGAATTTTTCCCCGAGATGTCAGTTTTGCGGAAAATTCGCAGAATCACATAGAGGGAGAAGTAGATAAAAGTGGGCAGAATGATTAGAACGGCAAGTATCTCGGCCGCGTCCTTTACCATAAACACATATATAAGCTCTCTCATTCTTCCGCCGATCTCAAGGTTCATAAGGTTTGTGATCACAGTCAGGGCGACAATTACCGTGTTTGCGGCGAGCGGGGCGAAGATCTTTTCGGCCGTTTTGCCGTTGCAGAATAAATATGCGTAGATCATCAGAATCGCGGTGAGGGGAACCGACGCAGGGATATACCAGTAGTTATTGAAGATCCCGCAGAAGAAATATTCGGTTATGAATATCGCGGAATAGGAAAACCAAAAGAGCGCCTGCCAAAGCCTCGGGTGCTTTACCCCGCTTTTTTTGCCCAAAAACGAGCGCGTAAAACTGACCGCCGCGTAGCCCTTATATATCGCAAGAAGGGCTTCAAAAATTATCCATGCTATGCAGATCTTATAGAGCGCTAAGTATTTCTGATTCTTTATAGCATTGGCTATGATTTCGTAAGGCGTCATGTTCTGCTCCTTAAAAACAGGGTGTATTTTTCTTTCAGCTCGGCCCGGTATTTTTTCCCTATCGGCACCGATATCCCGCCCGAAAGCTCGGCCTCGCGCTTTGATTGGCTCAGGCGCTTTATCTGCGAGAGGTTTACTATAAATCCCTTATGCGCCCTTGCAAAGCCGTAGCCCTCAAAGAATTTTTCCCGCTCGGCGATGCTCCCGCGGGAGACGAGCTTTTTCGGAGGATTTTCGGGGGATCCCGAAACAAGGCTGTATATGATGTAATGCCCGCTCGATTCCAGACAGGCGATCTCCCTTATTTTTACGGGAACCTCTCCCGAATGCCTGTCCTCTATCAGAACGGTGTCGCCCTGGCGCAGGCGGCAAAAAAGCTTGCCGGCAATTGCGGGAATGCTCGTTTCAAGCGGCACGCCGGAATTTTTCCTTATGAAGTTAAATGGCTGAAAATCGAGGCTGTCATAGACAAGCTCGGAATGAGAGGTCACGAAAACTATAAGGCAGTCGGAAAAGCCCTCTCTTAAACTTTTCGCGATGTCAAAGCCGTTCGGCCGCGGCATGTCTATGTCGAGAAAGAGTACGTCAAAGGGCGCCCCGGCATTGTATTTCAAAAGCTCCCCGCCGTCGGTGAAGCTTTTCAGCTCAAAGCCGCCGCCGAGGGCCGCAAACGCCTCGCCGACCGTTTTCGAGATCTTTTCGCACAGTTCAGGGCTGTCGTCGCAAACGCCTATTCTTGTCAACCCGATACACCCCCTCAATTATATTTTACCACATCTTCGCCGCTTTTGCAATTGCCGTTTGTGCCCAAGGCGCGACGTTTGTGCCACCGCCGTTGACCTTTTTCGAAAATGTCGGTAAGATAAAATCAGAGGAGGCGGAAAAATTATGAGGTATGTTAAAATTATAGCGGCGGCGCTGGCCGCGCTTATGCTTTTCGGCTGCGGTGCCAACGAGAAGTCGGTGACCGGCCGCAGGCCGAAGCCCACACCGACCGTCGGGCAGGCGGTTGAAAGCTCGCTGTTCGGCAAAAGCGTCAGCTACGATGCCTTTTCCCCGGCGGAGGTAATATCACTCCCGCAGGAGGCGAATGAGGCGGCGGAGGTTGTGCAGATAGAGAAGTCGCTTTATTTTCTTTATGGCGGCTCGGTGCACAGGTTCGAACTTGAGACAGGCGGCTTCGAAAAGCTCTTTGACACCGACGCCGGCTTTTTGGCGGACGACGGCGAAAATCTTTACACATATTCGGCGGGCGGCGAAAGCATATGCGAATATTCCCCGGCGGGGGAGATGCTGTCGCAGAGAACGCTTAGGGTTGAGGACGAAAACACTGAGGTAAGAAAACTCATAGTGACCGACAGCTTTTTCAGCTTTGTCTGCCTCGATAAGTCGGGGGAAATTTCGGTTGCCGAGCATCTTATATATGACCGCGAAACGCTTGAAAGCGCCGGCAAAATCAGCGAGGGGGAATCCTATTTCGACGCCTCGGGCTATAAGGTGTTCGGAAGATATAAGGGCGACAGCATACTGAAAATTGAGGAAAGCCTGATGGACTCGCGCTTTATGAATATTTGCGAAATTGATCTTGCCGGCCAAAAAACCGAGCAGCTCGGCTCGATAGAAGCGGGTGGCAGGGGAGGCATAGGCTCGGAGACAGCCTTTTCCTACCGCGAGAAGACCGATACCCTTTTAGTTTTCAGCGCGCCGTCGACGAGAACCACCCCGTTTGAAGACTACACGCCCTTTCTCTGCGAATGCTCCTTGAGCGACCCGGACAACGTAGTGTTAAAAAGATATTACCTCGACGCCCAAGCGATAGACCATGCTTTTGTCTCGGAATACGAAAACATCGTGAGCATAATAACGCTCCCGGAGCCTGTGCTTAACTTCTACGACTATTTGAATCCGCCCGAGAGCGTCACCCTCGCCTGTTCGACGGCCGGCAGCTATGCCGATATAATTAAAAATTTCGAAAAGGATACCGGCGTGACCGTTAAAACCGTGAGCTACGGCACCGACTGGCAGCGCCTTGACGTAAAGCTTATGGCGGGGGACAGGGATTTCGATTTATTCGAGCCGGTATATATGCATCAGCACAAATACTTTTTCTCCGGCATGTTTGAGGATCTGTCGCAGTATGAGGGTCTTAAAAAGAGGCTTGACGGAAATTTGGCCGCAAGCTTTGTTTCAAGCCTCGACGGCAAATATATCGGTATACCGACAGGCATGCAGAACATCGGCACCAAGGAGGTATACCCCGAGGACGGCAGTCAGTGGACGTACTCGATAGCGATATCGAAGCAACTTTATCTTGCCCGAAATCTTGATATCGCCGAGGGAATTTACAGAGACCCCGACGGCTCGGAGCTTTATAAGCTTCTTCGGTTCATATACGACAACCCGGAGGGGAACGAATCGAAAATGCCGTTCGGCGATAAGATTAACGTGCTCAGCAACGGGTTTATCCTTATGAACCCGAGCGGCACAAACAAGGAAAACGCCGTCAGGTTCTTGGAGTATATGTTTGACGTCCTCAGCGGCGGCGTCGAAGGCGTTGTGCCGAAAGATCGGCAGTATATGAATCTTGAAACCACAGACGGCTGGTATGTTTACTGGAGATATTTTGCCGCCGACTACACCGAGCCGATAACCGGCGCATACGCCGCCGCCCTTAGAAGCGACGGCAAAAGCGGCACCTTAAAGCAGATTGCCCGCGAGGCCGCGGCGGAGGTAAAAATGCGGCTTGAGGAGTGATTATATATAGGCCGAAAGGGGAAATTTTTCCTTTAAAAGCCGAAAACACAGGGGACAGTGCCCAAAGGTACTGCCCCCTTTCGGACTTTAATGGGGAGTTTTCGCCAAATATGTCTTAAGGCCGATTATATCGGAAAATTCCCTTGCAATTGTCCTCAGTTTGCGTTATAATGGGTAAAACGGTTTTGACAGGAGTGGAATTCTATGAAAAGAATGCGCTTACTCTGCCTACTGCTTGCATTGATTTTAAGCGCGACCCTATGCCTTAACGCCTACGCCGCCGATTCCGAAAGCGACCGCAGCGAGATTTTAAAGGTAGGCTTTTTTGCCTTCTCGGGATATCACATTGTCGAGGAGGACGGCCGCCGCAGCGGTTACGGATATGAATTTTTACAGCGGCTCGCCATTCACGGCGGGTGGTCTTATGAATATGTCGGCTACGACGGCTCCTACGCCGAAGCTTTGGATATGCTTCGCAGCGGCGAAGTGGATATCGTCACGTCCGTTTCAAAGACCCCCGAGCGGGAGGAGGAGTTTTTATTCTCCGAGCAGTCGATAGGCTTTAACTCAACCGTTCTTACCGTTAAATCGGGCAATACGAAGATCATCGAGGGGGACTACTCGACCTACGACGGAATGAGCGTCGGCATGCTCGAGGGTAATTCCAAGAACGCCAATTTCGAGCGCTTTGCCGCCGAGCGAAATTTCAGCTATGAGCCGGTGTATTTTGCCGATCAGGATCAGCTCACCTCGGCGCTGCAATCGGGCGAGGTAGACGCCGCCGTCACCGGGAGCCTGAGGCTTTTAGAAAACGAATGGCTTATAGAATCCTTCGATTCGAGCCCCTTTTACATATGCGTTCGCAAGGATCGCCAAGAGCTGATGAGCCGGATAAACGCCGCGATAAACGAAATGGATCTTCACGATCCCAACTGGCGGGAGGTCCTCCACGAGACATACTACGCCACCGATCTTTCCGGCTCGGTGATAATGAACGCCGGAGAGAGGACGTTTTTGGACGAGCTGCAAAGCTCGGGAAAATCGCTCAGGGTGCTTATAAATCCCGACAGAAAGCCCTACTGCTACTTTAAGGACGGCGAGGCCGAGGGAATCCTGCCCGAGATATTCGGAGAGCTTGCCGAACGCCTCGGCCTGAAATACGAATATGTTCGGGTGGGCAGCAGAGAGGAATATTACGACATAAGATCCAAGGGGAACGTCGACATTGTCCTTGATTTCGCCGGCGACTATTACCTCGCCGAGGAAGACGGCTATAAGATAACGGTGCCCTATTTCAACATCAATTTCGCCCGCCTCACGCTCGAGGGCTTCTCGGGGGGCGCAAAAACCGTCGCCATTCCCGATCAAGACTACGCCATTGAGCGGGTCGCCTTAGGCAGATATTCCGAGGATATGATAATAAGGCTGCCCACCGTTGAGGACTGCGTGAACGCCGTTATAGACGGAACCGTCGACGCGGCTATACTTTATTCCTATACCGCCTCGGCCTACGCCCGCGAGGACGCCCGCAACAGGCTTTCCACGGTGGTGTTCGGCGAGAGCTCGCTTTCTTACGCCGTCGGCACCGCGGTTCACGGCGGAAGATATCTTCTTTCACTTCTTGATAAGGGCGCCGACAGCTTTACCGACGCCGAACTTGACGCCATAATGTCCCGCGAGATAGAAGCGGGCGTCGACGGCGGCGTCAGCCTTATCGCATTTTTGTACAAGTACCCCGGGATAAGCGTCCTTTGGGTGACGGTAGTGATGCTTCTTTTGTTTGCCCTCGCGATGCTCGCGGTGCGCACCCGCAACCAGAGGATCCTGCAGGAAAAGATATCTCAGGCGACGAGCGAGCTTGAGAGAAAGACCGATGAGCTTTCAAACGCCCTTTCGGCCGCCGACGCCGCCAACCGCGCGAAGACCACCTTCCTCAACAACATGTCGCACGACATAAGAACGCCGATGAACGCTATAATAGGCTACACTGCGCTCACCACCACGCACATTGACAACAAGGAGCGCGCGCAGGACTATCTTTCTAAGATAGCCCAGGCTTCGAACCACCTGCTCTCTTTGATCAACGACGTTTTAGACATGAGCCGCATAGAATCGGGCAAGGTGACTATAAACGAGCGGCCCGAAAACCTTGCGGACATTTTGCAGAGCCTGAGAAATATCATTCAGTCCGACGTTCACGCGAAAAAGCTGGAGCTTTATATTGACACCGTAGACGTCGCCGACGAGGATATCTACTGCGACAAGCTGAGGCTTAATCAGATACTTTTGAATCTCACGTCGAACGCGATAAAATTCACCCCGTCGGGCGGCACCGTCGCCATAAGGGTGACGCAGAAGCCGTCGCCCTCGCCGAAGCGCGGAATGTTTGAATTCCGCGTGAGCGACACCGGCATAGGCATGAGCCCCGAATTCGCCAAAACCGTCTTCGATCCCTTTACCCGCGAGCAGACCTCCACCGTCAGCGGAATTCAGGGCACCGGCCTCGGCATGGCGATCACCAAAAACATCGTCGACATGATGGGCGGAACGATAAGCGTAGAGAGCGAGCAGGGCAAGGGCACCACGTTTACCGTCAACCTTGAACTGAGGTTCGCAAGCGATCATCACGAGATGTCGCCCATCGCCGAGCTTAAGGGCTTCCGCGGGCTTGTCGTTGACGACGACATGATATGCTGCCAGAGCGTTTCGAAGATGCTGCGGCAGATAGGCATGAGGGCCGAATGGGCGCTTTCCGGCAGAGAGGCCGTTGCGCGAACCTCCGAAGCCGTCGAAATGGCGGATCCGTTCGAGGTGTACATAGTCGACTGGTCGATGCCGGAGCTCAGCGGCATAGAGACCGTCCGCCAGATACGCCGGATAGTCGGCGACGATTCCCCGATAATTCTGATGTCGGCCTACGACTGGACGGATATCGAGCAGGAGGCGAGGGGAGCCGGCGTTACCGGGTTCATCAGCAAGCCGCTGTTCGCCTCAGATCTTCACGAAACGCTTGAGCGAAGCCTCGGCGCGCAGCCGAAGGAGCCGGAGAAAAAGCCGGCCGAGCCGGCGCCGGTAAGCGACTTTACCGGCAAGAGGATCCTCTTGGCTGAGGACAACGAACTGAACCGCGAGATAGCCGCCGAGATCCTCAGCGAGGCGGGATTTGAGGTGGAATGCGCCGAGAACGGCAAGCAGGCCTGCGAAATGGTGGAAAACTCCGAGCCGGGGTATTACAACCTCGTTCTCATGGACATTCAGATGCCGATTATGGACGGCTATGCCGCCACGCATAAGATACGCACGCTTGAAAACCGCGAGCTCGCCGGCATACCGATAATCGCGATGACCGCGAACGCCTTTGAAGAAGACCGCGAGCGCGCCCTGCGCTCGGGAATGAACGGCCACCTTGCGAAGCCCATAGACCTCGACAAGATGATGCAGGTTCTCGGCAAGCTCTTCGGCGACAAATAATTTACGCATACAATAGACCGGGTTTGAACCCGGTCTTTTTATCTGTCTCACCCCCTGCCCCCTCTCCCTCGCGAAGGGAGAGGGGGTTCCACCCCGTCACCCGGCCGTTCACCTTGCGGCGAACGGCGCGACCCCTCCCCTCGAGGGGAGGGGTGTGTTCCCAAAGGCTTACTGCAAAAATCGTAATAGGGTTCGGCACTTTCGGTGCGGTGCTTGCCGTTTTCTGACAGCCTGCGCTTAAATAAGGCCTATAGGGAAAGTCCGCAACGCAAAACAAAAGTGCGATTTTGCAGAATTCTTTCGCGTTTGACAGCACGCAGGAAAGTCCGGCAAAGCCGGTGTTTGCGTTAGCAAACCCGAGGCGGTGCCGAGGCGGCTTTGCATAGCAACGCAAAACTAAAGTGCGATTCTGCAGAATTCTTTCGCGTTGCGTGGGCTCAATCCTTCCACTTATTGTAAAGCTCCCTTATCTGCGAGGTGAGCCTCGAGTTGTCCTTGTTCGCCCTGCCGCGGCGGGATTTTGCAAGCTCGTAAAGCTTTAGCGCCTCGTCGACGAGCTCGCGGTAGATCATCTCCGCGCGGGAGCCCTTTTTAAGCGCCTTTCCGCGGTCGAGCGGCCTGCCCTCGGCATAGGCGGTCATGCGGCCGGCGGCGAGGTCGAATTCCGTGCCGCTGTAGGGGGCAATGGCGCTGTAGCCCCGGCGTTCGAGCAGCTTTTTGAAATCCTCGCAGGAATCGTCGTCGCCGTGGTTGACAAATATAAGCTCCGGCTTTTTCTCAAATCCCTCGAGCCAGGAAATCAGCCCGACCTGGTCGGCGTGGCCGCTTGTGCCGTGAAGCGAGCATATCTCGGCGTTCACCGAAATCTCCTCGCCGAAAAGGGTGACGCACTTTTCGCCGTTCAAAAGCCGGCTGCCCAAAGATCCCTCCGCCTGATACCCCACAAAGAGGATTATGCTGTTTTCCCGCCAGAGATTGTGCTTTAGGTGGTGGCGGATCCGCCCGGCCTCGCACATTCCGCTCGCCGAGATTATCACCTTCGGCTCGGGGTCAAAGTTTATCTGCTTCGATTCCTCCGAGGTCTGGGTGATTCGTATGCCGTCGAACCAGATGGGGTTTATACCCCTTTTTATGAGCGCAAGGGTCTCGTCGTCGAAGCAGACGGGATTGCACTGCATGAATATCGAGGTCGCCTCGGCGGCAAGGGGGCTGTCGACATATACCGGGAAGCCGTCGTGGCCCTTTACAAGGCCGTTCTGCTTTATCTCGCGTATCGCGTAGAGCATCTCCTGAGTGCGCCCCACCGCAAAGGAGGGTATCACCACGTTGCCGCCGCGGTCAAAAGCGCGCTGAATAACCTCGGCGAGCTCCCGAACCACGTCGATCTTTGCCTTTGAATGGAGCCTGTTTCCGTAGGTGGATTCTATAACAAGGTAATCCGTCTCGGCGACGCGCTTTGGGTCGCGGATTATCCGCTGGCCGGTGTTGCCGACGTCTCCGCTGAAGACGATTTTTTTGGCGACGCCTTTTTCGGTCAGCCAGAGTTCGATGCACGCCGAGCCGAGAAGATGGCCGATGTCGGTAAAGCGAAGCTCGATCCCCTCCGCCGGGCAGATTATGTCGCCGTAGCTGCACCTGTGAAACAGCGAGAGCGCCCTGAGGGCGTCGTTTATGACGTAAACCGGCTCGACCGGCCCGAGACCCGCTCTTTCCGCCTTTCGCGAGCGCCACTTCGCCTCCGACTCCTGAATGTTCGCGGAATCGCGGAGCATTATTTCGCAGAGATCGCAGGTTACGTCGGTGGCGTAGATCTTTCCCTCAAAGCCGTCCTTATAGAGCTTCGGGAGCATTCCCGAGTGGTCGATGTGTGCGTGCGTCAGAAAGACCGCCTCAATCCGGCTCGGCGGCACCGGCAGGGCGATGTTCTGAAAGACGTCGCGGCCCTGTTCCATTCCGCAGTCGACGAGGTAATATTTTCCGCAGACCTCAAGGAGCGTGCAGCTCCCGGTCACCTCGTGGGTTGCGCCGATAAACTGTATTTTCATTTTAACACCTCCGATAATTCTATTATAACACGGCTGTCAATAGTTGGGGAGATCGTGAAAAAAGTTTTCGCCGGCCTTTTTCAAAAGGCCGCGAGAGTCCAGAGGCGAGCAGCCTCTGGCCGCGACCGCAGTCGCGGAATCTCCCCGGAGCGGGCCGAGCAGGCACGCTTCGGGATAATGCGAAGCAAAGCGCAGGACGGGGAGAAAAAACTGTCCGGTGGACAGTTTTTTCGCGGGGAGACCCTCGCCGGGGGTCTCCCCGGCGAGGCGCCATTGGCGCCTCGCACACGGAAAGGGGTGCGGGGAAAACCCCGCAGGGGTTTGCCTCGCTTTGCCGAGCAGCGCGAGGCAAATAAAAGGCTCGAAAAATTTTCCAAAAAAATTTTTCATAAAGGTATTGACAAGCCGGTTATACCGTGGTATAATCTGTTATACAGTAGTATAACAAGAGGCGATAACATTGAAAAACAATCTGAAAAAGCTGGGCGACGCCGAGCTGGAGATAATGCAGGTGCTTTGGTCGGGCTCGCCGCCGATGACCTCGGTCGAGATCCACGAGAAGACCCGCGAGCTGCGCGACTGGCCGCTTTCCACGCTGATGACCTCGCTTTCACGGCTTCAGGAGAAGGGGTACGTAATCTGCGAGCGCCCCGCCGGAATGAATCTTTATTCCCCGGCGGTCTCGGAAAACGACTATAAGGCCGGCGAGAGCAGGAGCTTTCTCAAAAAGCTTTATAACAACTCGGCGCGGAGCCTTGTCGCAACGCTTTACAACAACAACATGCTCAGCGAGGACGACATCAAGGAGCTGCGCGATTATGTGAACAGACTGGAGGGTGATCGCCGTGACTGATTTATTTGTTACGGTTCTCAGCGTTTCACTGTCGACCGGCATTCTTGCCGCGCTGCTTTTGGCTTTATCTCCGCTTGTGAACCGCAGGTACGCCTCAAAGTGGCGGGTGTGGATCTGGGCGGTGATAGCACTTAGGCTGCTTATTCCGGTGAGCGGGCTGTGGAGAAACGCCGAAACTCCCGAGCCTGCCCCTCAGGCTTACGAGCCGCAGGCCGATTACAGCGCCGTGCAGGAGGAGCCGCGCTTCAGGGTGGATCCCGCGCCGGCGCCGGTGATAGAATTCACCCTGCCGGAAAGATTTAGCGAGCCGATACCCGCGCCCGCGCCGCAAAAAACGGACAGCCCCCTGAGCAACGTCACCCTTTTGGACGTCGCCTCGGTCATATGGGTTATAGGAGCCGCTTTGGCGCTTTTGGTGCAGTTAGGGGCGTTTTGCCTCTATAAGCGGAGCACGCTTAAAAACGGCCAAAGGGTGACCGACGGCGAGGCGGCCGAGATCTATAAAAAAATCCTCGGCGAAATGAATATCCGCCGGGGGCCGAAGCTTTACGTCTGCAAGAATGTGCCCAGCCCGATGGTCATGGGCTGCGTGAACCCCGTGCTCGTCCTCAACAATTCGGAGTATGATCCCGAGCAGCTTGAATTTATCGTCAGGCACGAGCTCACGCATTTCAAGAGGCATGACGTGTGGTTAAAGCTTCTGTTCACGGCTGCGGCGTCGGTTCACTGGTTCAACCCGGTGATATGGCTCATGCGCCGCCGCGCGGACGTAGACATGGAGCTTTCGGTGGACGAAGGAGTGGTAGGACAGTCGGGCCTTGAGGTGCGCAAGGCCTATACAGAGGTTCTTATTTCTACAATTGGGAAGTCAACAGGCGTTCCGAACGCGCTAACGACGCATTTTTCGGGAGGCAAAAAGGTTATGAAGAAGAGGTTTTATAATATACTTACAAAATTCAACCGCAAAAACGGGGCGCTGCTTTTGGCTGCCGTGATGGTTCTTGCCGTTGCGGCGGGGGCGTTCATAGGCTGCTCGGCGGGAAACGACGACTTCGATCCGCTTGAGAAGGCTAACGAGGCGATCGAAACCCTTAAAAGCAGCGGCGATCTTGAGCTTGCAAACGAAATACTCGTCTATGAGGTCGGGAGCGATTATGCCGACGAGGTGCAGGAGCACGAAGCGGTAACGCTCGAGGTCACCCGGGACGGCCAAAGCTATGAATCGGAATTTTTGCCGATGAAAAGCCCCTACGACACAAAATCGAGCTGCATGGAAGCGCTCGGCAAGGTGTTCACCAAAAGCGCCTGCCAGAAGAGGGAGGAATATTTTGAGGAGAGCGACTACCTCCGCGTGATAGACGGCGTGATCTATTACGAGCCGAGCGAGCCGATTCGCTATCTGTACCTGTTCCCATTCGAGAGCGCGGAGAAAGTATCTTCAAAGGAGATAGTCGCAAAGACAAAATTTGTCTGGCAGGATAACTCCATTTCCGACTGCGTGATCACCCTTAAAAAAGAGGGCGGCGGCTGGAAGATAGACAGCATTTCAGACCCCGAGGCCGCGAGGGACGATCCCGAATGCGCCTGCGCCTGGCCGATTACCCGCGAGGAAGCCAGTCTGCCCGAGGAAGATTACAGCGCCGAGGCCGAAGCGCTTACGCAAAAGCTTCGCGAGACGGTCGGCGACGTTGAGATCCGCGCATTTGAGACTAACGACTTCGACGGCGACGGCACCGCCGAGGCTTTTGGAGCGACCGGCGAGGACTTCGACGTAACGCTATGGTTCGTGACCGCAGACGGCGCCGAGCAGGTTGACAGCGACGAATATGTCATCTACGACGGCGGCCAGCATTTAATAAGCTTCGGCGCGGATAAATTCTACACAATCGAGCTCTCCTTCGGCACCGTTTCCTGGACGAAAATTTACGGCGTTAAGGACGGCAAATGGTACGAGCACGAATTTTCCGGAAAGGTTTCCGATCTCAGGCAGATGAGGGGTGAGAACCTTCTTGAAGGCGTCGACGAGAGCGGCTACGACGCGTTTTACGACGAAAACGGCGACGATGCCGGCGGGCACACCTACAAGACCTACTACTTCTTTTACAGGGACGGAGAATTTAAAGAGTACGGCGGCATTGAGATCATGCCGAGCGAATTTATGCGTCTTAACGGCGCGAAGGATATCCTCGATTCCATAGACGCCACAACGGCGGGAATACGGAACATAATTTACCGAGGCGGGGCGGAGATAATAAATATCAACTGCCAGACCCGCGACCCCGAGGACGGCTGGACGCATAACACCTATCTCACCGTTCGGGTGGACGGCATGGACGCGATACTTCTCGGGTCCGAATTCAGCGACGGCGTAATGCAGACTGCTATGATGCCGGAGATCGCGGTATATCCCGATAAATTCGATCCCTCCGAGAAACTTACCGCCTCGCCGGATATCATCGACGAGGGGACGATCGAAAGGCTTGTCTCGGAGGACTTAAGGATAAACAGGCTTCTTTACGCCGAAAGCCCGGCGTGCGACTTCAACGACGCCAAAGAAAGCAACGGTAAGATATATTACGGCGTCACCGACCCCGAGATCGACGAATGGAGCGAATGGGAGGAGCTTTTGAGGGGCGTATACGCGCCCGAGCTCGCCGAGGAAATGCTTAATGTCGACTCACTTGTGAGAATCGGCGGGAAGACCTATTGCGACGGCGGCAGCAGGGGATATGAATATACCGACGAATACAGCTGCAGCGTAATTTCCTCAGAGGGGCAGCTTGACGCCGACACAAACGAGACCGTCGCCGAATATGTGACGGTCAGGGTGAAAAACCCCGCGTTCGATGACGATGAGCCGGCGGACGTAAAGGATTATGTGCTCGTTCGCAGGGCGGGCGGCGACTGGCTTATCGAGAGCGTTGCACCGGCCGCGCCGGCAGTACCCGCGAGCTTCGACCCCGAGGCCACCGAGGAGGCGCTTTCGCTCACCCTCTGGGAGGATTACGAGGAGGCCGCGCAGCTTTTGCATCTTCACCGCAGGACTGACGGCGAGGCCGAATTTGACGGCGACGTCTATATCCCCCTCGCCGAGCAATACGACACCATGGAAAAGTGCGAGACGTTTTTGCATAAGGTATTCGCCCGCAGCTTCTGCGAGCAGATTTTGCGGAACGAATTCGGCAGGCACCGCCTTTTTGTCGAGCACGACGGGAAGATGTATGCAATAAGCGGCGATTTTTCGGGGGTCTTTCTCTGCAATTTCCCCATAGACGGCGCGGTTTATGACGGCGAAAATAAAATGAGCGTTTACACCGACATCTGGTACGACGGCGGCCTTGAAAACGCCGACGATTACATCTTCCGCCTTGAAAAAGAGGACGGCAGCTGGAAGATCGCCTCGATAGAGGTGGTTGATCACAACGACCAAAGCGTGTATTACGAATACACCCAAAGCTACTATTACGCCGATACCGCAGGCGCGGAAAGGGCCGTTCACGCGTGGTTTGAGGACGAGGCTAAAAAGGACTATGTGATGAACCTCGAGCTTATAGACGTTTCTTTGGATTGGAGCGAAACCTATCGCCTTGCGGACATGTATAAGGGCAGCGAGCTCGCCGAAAGACGCGGCTGGAGCGATCAGGATATTGAGGATAAATTTTACGTCGTCGCGGCGGAATATAACGCCATATACGATCAAACGAAAACCGCGCTCGACGACGGGCATTTAAAGCGGTATTTCGGGCTGATGTATCACGAGGACAGCGACAGCTGGGAGATCCTCGACGGGGTAGGGGAAACCGTTTCTTTGACGAGCGCTTCGGATCCCTCTGCGGTGCCGCAGTCGTCTTCCGAAAGCGAATACTACCCCACGTCCACCTTCGGGACGAACACGCCCGTCATGGCGGTTTTGAACAACGGCGGGCTCGATTTCAGCGAAACCGACGAGCTTGTGATATTATCCTTCACCGTGCCGGACGGCTGGCATCAGTATCAGTCGGAGCGATCCGGCGGGTTTGATTACGACATGCCGGTATTCAAAAAAGAGGATTTCGACCCCGATCTTTTCAGGATATTCCCCGAGGGGACGGACTACCCCGCGGACTTTAACGCAAACGAGGGGGAGAGCGACACGCTGACGGTCTTGGAGGAGCGCACAAACGAACGGAGCGAGAAAGCGCCCTATCTTATGTGCCGCCGCTGGATATCGCATTCGTCTGACGGGGATCGCGAGTACAGCGAATATATCGCCGAATCGCACGGATACTGCGTGCGGCTGCGGTTTATAAAACCCGAAAGCGCCGGCGATGAATTCGAAGAACAGTGCCTTGACGTTCTGCGCTCGGTCGAGGTGAATCCGCCGAGACAGATGGAGCTGATATCCGAGGAGGACGCCGCGGTAAATCCCGGGGTGCCGCTTTACGGCTACGGCGAGGCAACCGAGGCCGCAAGCGCGACCGAGACGGAGGGGCTTTTATATCCCGGCGCATACGAGGGAACCTGGTATACCGTCGAGGCCGACGGGGTGACCTACTTCTACGGAAAGAAAAACGGGGAGGCGACCGTCACCCTTTACAGCTGGGCGATAACCGGCGCCGAACACGAGCTGAAAAACGGCTTTAAGGTGGATATGTCGGCGGAGGAAATCGCCGAGAGCCACCCCGATATGGTTATCTTAGACCTTAAAACCTTCGAAGTAACAAACGGAAGCTTTGTCGATTTTCCGGGCTTTAACGCCTACGCCTATCCCGTGAAGGATTACGACCGCGACATGTGGGTGGACGGCTTCGACACCGCGATGATAGCGCGGGTGGAGCTGCCCGAAGGTCTTCCGGCGGAATACCTTGCGCTGATGATAAAGGACGGCAGGGTTGCCGCGATCACGTTTTACGAGTGATTTTCAATATTTTACCCGGGCCTGTCGTAACAAACCGGCAGGCCCGTTTTAGATGTGTCCGAAGGACACATCAAGAAAACAGATATCAGAAGTCAGATATCGGAATTTCAAGACGTCGCCTGCGGCGGCAAATCCGAATGTTTCTGATAATGCGTGCGGAACGGACATTCCCGCGCGTTTTTTTGTATTGAAATTCGGCGTGCGGCGTGTTATAATATCCTGAAAGCATTTTGCAAAAAAATAAATATACGGGAGAAATTTTATGGATACCAAATCCCCCCTCGCGGGAATTAAAAACGGAAAGAAGCTTATCAAGAGATATTTTTTGGTGGATTACGAAAACGTGCAGGCGCACGGGCTCGCCGGGCTTTCGCAGCTTAAGAGCACCGACGCGGTGACCGTCTATTTCAGCAAGAACGCCGACACCATGTCTTTCGAGCTGCATATGGAGCTTAACGCCTGTCGGGCGAGGACGGATTTTCAGAAGGTGTGCACCGGCGTGAAGAACGCGCTCGACTTCCAGCTTTCCTCGCAGCTCGGATATATCATCAATCAGAATCTCGTCGCGAACTCGAAAGGCGTTAAATATTACATCGTCTCGGGGGACAACGGATTTTCCTGCCTGTGCAGCTTCTGGGAAAAATTCGGCGCCGAGGTTGAGCTCGTCAGAAGCATAGATTCCGCGCTGAATCCCAAGCGGGGCGGCGAGCTTGCCGCGCTGCTGTCCGATTTCGGCCTGAGCGAAAGAGACGAAACGGCGGTCGCGGAATGCGTGGCCGAGGCCTCAAGCTCGAGCGAGCTGCACAATCTTCTGCAAAAGCGGCTGAGCACTCCGGCGCTTGCCACCGAGATATATCACGCGCTGAAGCCCGCGGTGTCTATAAGAAACCGCGAGGAGGCTTCCGACGGCCGGGAGGGTTCGCAGCAAAAACGCAGGTGATTATTTTCGCCTGATTTTGCATATTTTTCGGTATATTCTGTTTATCGCCGGTTATTTAGGGAAAGATAATCAAAAACCGGCGACCCCACGGGGAAACGGAACGGAGGAAATATGCAAACGGTAATTTTAGCAGGCGGCGAGGGAACGCGTCTTCGCCCGCTTACCGCCGACACGCCGAAGCCGCTTATCAAGGCGGCGGGCGAAACGGCGATAGAACGGCTTTTAAGGCATCTTAAGCGCCACGGCATACGCTCGGCGACGCTCTGCGTAAGATTCGGCGCGGATAAGATCAAAAATGCACTCGGGCAGGAAAAATGCGGCGTCAGGCTGAAATATTCCTGCGAGCAGGTGCCCCTCGGCACCGCGGGGTGCGTCAGGCACGCCTGGAACGGCGACGACGTCTTGGTGCTCAGCGGCGACGGGGTAATAGGGTTCGATCTCGGCGGGCTTTTGGCAAATCACAAAAAAACCGGCGCCGACGTCAGCATAGTCGTCAGGGCGGTCGGGGATCCGCGGGAATACGGCCTTGTGACGGCCGATGAGAGCGGCGTTATAACCGGTTTTTTGGAGAAGCCGGGCTACGACGAATGCTTAACCGACCTTGCGAACACCGGCGTATATGTTATCTCAAAGGAGATCATAGAGAGGATCCCCGACGGGGAGAACGTCGACTTTGCCCGCGACGTCTTCCCCGAGCTTTTAAAAGAGGGCAAGCGCATGTGCGCGTTTGAGGACGGCGGGGTATGGCACGACATCGGCGATATACCGTCGCTTTTAAGGTGTCAGCGCGAGCTTTTGGAGCTTGAGGGCAAGGACTGCGGCCTTTGCGGCGCCGACGCTTCGGGAAGCGTTGTCTCGGGCGGCTCGTTTATCGAGGAGGGGGCGGCGGTAGGCCCCGGCTCGAGGATAATAGGCTCGCTTATCGGCGAAAACGTGTGCATAGGCCGAAACGCCGACATCTGCGAGGCGGTGATCTGCAAAAACGTGACCGCCGGCCCCGGGCTTATCATGCAGAGGTATTCTGCGCTCGGCGAGGGTTGCGTCGTCGGCTCGGGGGTGACCGTCTGCGAGGGCGCGCGGGTTGCGCCGAGGACGAAGATTCCCGACGGCGCGATAATCCGCACCGACATTTTGAGCGGCAGCTTTGAGACGCTCTCATTCGGCGAGGGCGGCGAGGTTAAAGGTGTTTTCGGCGCGGCGGGGTATCTTAGGTTCGGCATGGCCGCGGGCTCGGCGCTCGGGCTTAAGGCCGCGGCGGTCGGCGGAAGCTCGGACGCTTTGGAGGCCGTCGCGCTCGGGCTTAGGGCGGCCGGAACGGCGGTGTTTCGGATCGAGAACGCCTCGCTCGGAGAGACGGTTTTTTGCGCGCGGCGGCTTAAATGCAGCCACTGCGTATTTGCCGACGGCGGCGGGTTAAGGCTTATATCCTCCTTGAGGGCGGAGCTTTCGCGGGAGGAGGAGAGAAAAACCGTGCAGGCCTACAGCCGCGCGGCGGAGGTGGGTTCAAAGGCCGCGCCGCTGACGGACGGAGCCTCGGAATCAAGAATGTATATTGAGCGCCTTAAAAAAATCTGCCCCCGCGAGCCGAAGATAAACGCCGCCATAAAGACTGACAGCGGACGGGAGGCGGAGATCTTCGCCGAAGTGATGCCGGGCAGCGACGGCGAAAAGGTGACGTTTTGCATAGCCGCGGACAGAACAACGGTTTCGGCGGTATGCGACAGCGGGGTGATACCCTGCGAGGTGCTTACGGTGCTCGCCTGCATGTCTTATTTTAAGGCGAGAAAGAGCGTTATCCTGCCGAAGCATGCGCCGCTTATGTGCGACGAGGCGGCGCGGGAGCTTAAAAGCTCGGTGATACGCGGAGCGACCGGCGGCCGGGGGCTTACGCCATTTTCCTACGACCCGCTCGAGCTTATCTGCGAGGTGACGGGGTATCTCACCCGAGAGGGGATTTCCCTGAGCGCGGCGGCCGAGGCGCTTCCGAAGGTGGTGTACACCAAGAGGGTGATCGATACGCCTAAGGGGCTGCCGAAGCTTATGCGAGAGGGCTTTGAGGGCCTGCGCGCCGGCGAGGACTTGATGCTTGAAAGCGGCGGCGCAAGGGCGTTCGTGAGGCCGCTGAAGGACGGCAGGGCGGTGAGAATGTATATAGAATCCGTCTCGCAGGAGGCAGCCGGGGAGCTTGCGGAGGATATCATATCAAGGCTGAGAGCTAAAAGCTGAAGCCGCCTGCGGGCAAAGGGCGCGGGCGAAGCCCCGCCGGCCCGCAGGGCCGGCGACCCGCCCCCCGCAGGGGGGCGGGGGCTGCCGTCCGCCATCGGCGGACGGCAGCGGGGCTTCGCCCCAAGCCTTAGCCGCGCAGAAACTTTTTAAGCGCCGCCGCACCCGGATTTACGGCGGCTTCGGCTTTGCCGCTCGACTGCTGGGGGAGTGTACTTTCCGCACGCATTATCCTATGCTAAAAACGTCGCCGAAAGGCGATACTTCGAAATTCTGACCTCTGACATCTAATTTCTGTTTTCTGATGTGGCCGTTTCGGCCACATCGTCAGGCTG
>CANQPB010000033.1 GCA_947625615.1 uncultured Clostridia bacterium
GAAAGCCCGAAAACACGGGCTATACCGACATTTAAGAACTTCTAAAGAGATAATCTAAATTCCTATCTAATTTTCATCAAAAATTTACCTCAAATAATGGGGGACTGCGCGGTAATAATAATTTTTGCAGGCGAGAAGCTCGCCCGTCAAATGCATAATTTTGAATGCAACGCATTTTTATAAAGGAGTGTTACAGATGAAAGGCATTACCAGCGATCAGGGCAGACAGACCCTTGAGCAGTTCAAGATGGAGGCCGCGTCGGAAGTCGGCGTAAACCTCAAGAACGGCTATAACGGCGACCTTACCTCCCGTCAGGCAGGCTCTGTCGGCGGCCAGATGGTCAAGAAAATGATCGACGCTTACAAGTCGGGCAACGTCCGCTAAAAAATCAAACCCGCCGGGGCAGAAGCTTCGGCGGGTAAATTTTATTGCTGTGAAATTTTTATTCGCAGTTCGGCGCGCTGCAGTTTTATCTGGGCGAGCTTTTTTTCTGCGCTGCTCTTCGGGGATTCTATCCTCGCGAGGGCCTTTTGCTTTGCGGCTTCGGCGCGCTCGCGGTCTATGTCCTCAGCCCACTCGAACGTGGTGGGAGCCAAAAACACGCCCTCCTTGGTGACGTTTAAAAGCCCTCCGCAGCAGGCCGCGCGCCTGACGGTTCCTCCGCCCTCGCCGGTGTAGACCCTGCATTCGCCGATGCCGACGGCGGTGAGATAGGGGATATGCCCCGCCATTATGGCGACGTCGCCGTCTATCGAGCGGAGCGAAAGCTCATGCGCCTCGCCGTCGAAGAAGACGCCGTCCGGCGATATGATTTTTAGCCTGAAATCTGCCACGGCAAAAATCTCCTTTCAGTCTTGCGGGGTTATCTGTGCTCCTTGGCCCTCTCGACGGCCTCGTCGATGCTGCCTACGAACAGAAATGCCGATTCGGGAAGATCGTCGTGCTTGCCCTCGATGATCTCCTTGAAGCCGCGGATCGTCTCGGCGACGGGGACGTATTTTCCGGTGTAGCCGGTAAACTGCTCGGCGACGGTGAAGGGCTGCGAGAGGAAGCGCTGAACCTTTCTCGCCCTCGCGACGGTTAGCTTGTCGTCGTCCGAAAGTTCGTCCATGCCCATGATCGCGATGATGTCCTGCAGCTCCTTATATCTCTGGAGGATCTTCTGTACGTCGCGAGCCACGCGGTAGTGCTCCTCGCCGACGATGTCGGGGGAGAGTATGCGGGACGTGGAATCCAGAGGATCGACGGCGGGATATATTCCGAGGGAGGCTATTGAGCGGGAGAGAACGGTGGTGGCGTCGAGGTGGGCGAAGGTGGTGGCCGGGGCGGGGTCGGTAAGGTCGTCGGCGGGAACATAAACCGCCTGAACCGAGGTTATCGAGCCGTTTCTTGTCGAGGTGATGCGCTCCTGCAAGGCGCCCATTTCCGTTGCGAGAGTGGGCTGATATCCGACTTCCGAGGGCATTCTGCCCAAAAGCGCCGAAACCTCGGAGCCCGCCTGGGTGAATCTGAATATGTTGTCTATGAACAGAAGGACGTCCTGGTTTTCGCGGTCGCGGAAGTATTCGGCCATGGTGAGGCCGGTCAGCGCGACGCGCATTCTTGCTCCCGGCGGCTCGTTCATCTGGCCGTAGACGAGAGCGGTCTTAGAGAGAACGCCCGATTCCTTCATTTCGTTGTAAAGGTCGTTTCCCTCGCGGGTGCGCTCGCCGACTCCCGAGAAGACGGAAAGTCCGCCGTGCTCTTTGGCGACGTTGTTTATAAGCTCCTGAATGAGAACCGTCTTTCCGACGCCGGCGCCGCCGAACAGGCCTATTTTACCGCCCTTTGCATAGGGGCAGATGAGGTCTACGACCTTTATGCCGGTCTCAAGAATTTCGGTGGTGGACTGCTGCTCGTCAAAGGCGGGCGCGGGGCGGTGGATAGGCCAGCGCTCCTTTGTCTCGGGGGTGGGCATGTTGTCGACGCATTCGCCCAAAAGATTGAATATTCTGCCGAGGGTCTCGCGGCCTACGGGAACCGTTATCGGAGCGCCGGTGTCGACTGCCTCAATCCCGCGGGGAAGTCCCTCGGTGCCGGTCATGGCGATGCACCTTGCCACGCTGTCGCCTATGTGCTGGGCGACCTCGAGGGTGATCTTTCTGCCGTTATAGTCTATGACGACGGCGTTGTTCAGATCGGGAAGTCCGCCCTCCTCAAATCTGATATCGAGAACCGGGCCGATTATCTGCGTGACGACGCCCCTGTTTGATTTATTTGCCATAGTTTTGACCAATCCTTTCAAAACTTTTATTCCGCCTGCGCGCCCGAGACGATCTCGGTGATCTGCTGGGTGATAGAGCTTTTTCTCGCCTTGTTGTACTTAAGCCGCAGATCGGCGATGATGTCGTCGGCATTCGAGGTGGCGCTCTCCATGGCGGTTCTGCGGGAGGCGAGCTCGCTTGCAAAGCTTTCGCAGACGGCTCCCCAGATAAGTCCCGCGACGGTGTCGGGGATTATAGAATTGAAGACCGCGCCCGCGCCCGGCTCCACAAGCGTGAAGCCCTTTGATCCGCCGTCTGACAGAAGATCTTTATCGAGCGGCAGAAGCTTAAGCTCGGCGGGCTCCTGCCCGAGCATCGAGACGAAGTTTGTGTAAACGCAGCTCAGCTCGTCTATCTCGCCGTCCAAGAACATCTTGCAAAGAAGCCTTGAAATTTCAAAGCAGTCGCCCACGTCGATGTCCTCAACGCTCGCGTAGTCTTCCGAGATTATCTCATAGCCGCGGCGCGAAAAATGCTCGAGCGAGCGCTTGCCTATCGGCAGAACGGCGATGTGCTCGTTTTCGCCGGCCTTTTCCTCGAAGAATTTGAACAGATTCGAGTTATATCCTCCGGCAAGGCCGCGGTCGCCGGCAATTGCGACGATGCATTTGTTTTTGACCTCGCCCCTGCGGCAAAAGCCGGTGTCGAGAGGGGAGACCGCCGCCGAAACGTCGGAAAGCGCCGAGTAGAGCTCGGTATAAAAGGGCCTGGTGCGGTCGATCCGCTCTCTCGCCTTTGAAAGCTTCGAGATGGCCACAAGCTCCATGGCCTTGGTTATCTGCCTGGTGCCCGAAATGGATTTTATTCTCAGGTTGATTTCCTTCATCGAGGCCATTTTACCGTCCCCTTACTGACAAGTTATTGTGAAAAATCATTTTGCGGTGAATTTTTTTGTAAATTCCTCAACGGCGTCGGCAAGCTGCTTTTTGTGCTCGTCGTCAAGGCTGCCGCCCGCGGCGATGTAGTCGAGCAGGTCGCGGTGATAGGAATTCATCTCGAAGTAAAGGCCCTTTTCGTATTCCTTTACCTGCGATACCTTTATATCCTTGAGGTAGTTGTTTACGACCGCGAATATTATGCATACCTGCAGCTCAACGTCCACCGGCGAGCTGCGATCCTGCTTTAAGACTTCGACGATGCGCTCGCCCTGCGCGAGGCGCTCCTTGGTGTCTTTGTCGAGGTCTGAGCCGAACTGCGCAAAGCTTTGCAGCTCGCGGTACTGCGAGTAAAGAAGCTTCAACGTGCCGGAAACCTGCTTCATCGCCTTAAGCTGCGCTGCGCCGCCTACGCGCGAAACGGATATGCCGGGATTGACGGCGGGCATGATGCCCGAGTTGAACATTTCGGTCTCCAAAAAGATCTGTCCGTCGGTTATGGAAATTACGTTTGTCGGGATATATGCCGAGACATCGCCGGCCTGGGTCTCGATTATCGGAAGCGCGGTAAGCGAGCCGCCTCCCGCTTCTGGCGAAAGGCGCGCGGCGCGCTCCAAAAGCCTTGAATGCAGATAGAAAACGTCGCCGGGGTAGGCCTCGCGTCCCGGCGGGCGCCGGATAAGAAGCGACATCGTTCTGTAGGCGACGGCGTGCTTTGATAGGTCGTCATAGATGACCAGCGCGTCGAGCCCCTGCTTCATGAAGTATTCGCCCATGGTGCAGCCCGCGTAGGGGGCTATATATTGCAGCGTGGCGAGCTCGGAGGCCGTCGAGCTGACGACTATGGTGTAATCCATAGCGCCGGCGCGGGTGAGGGTCTCTACAAGCTGGGCGACGGTGGAATTTTTCTGCCCTATGGCGACGTAGATGCAGATGCAGTTTTTGCCCTTTTGGTTGATTATGGTGTCGGCCGCGATGACGGTTTTGCCGGTCTGGCGGTCGCCGATGATGAGCTCGCGCTGGCCGCGGCCTATCGGTATCATCGAATCTATCGCCTTGATGCCTGTCTGCAAAGGCACGCTGACGGATTTTCTCTCGATTATGCCCATGGCCTTCTGCTCGATAGGCATGACAGCTTCGCTCTCTATGGGGCCCTTGCCGTCGATAGGCTGGCCGAGGGCGTTCACGACCCTGCCTATAAGCCCCTTGCCGACCGGCACCGAAACGACGGAGCCCGTTCTTTTGACGGTGTCTCCCTCGCGGATACCGACGTCGGAGCCGAGCATGACGACAGCCACGGAATCCTCCTCAAGGTTGAGGGCCATGCCGTAGGTGCCGTTGGAAAACTCGACAAGCTCGTTGGAAAGGCAGTTGTCAAGCCCGTAGACCGAGGCTATGCCGTCGCCGACGGTTATAACGGAGCCTGTTTCGGAAAGCTCCGCTTTTTTGTCGTAGTTTTTTATCTGAGCCTTTATCAGGCTGCTGATATCGTCAATATTCATAGTTTGCTCTCCGTAAAACTTATTCCGAACTTCTTATTGCCCTTGAAAGATTTTCAAGCCGGCCTTTGACGCTCGCGTCATATCTCTTTCCGCCGTATTCAAGCATTATCCCGCCGATATACCCGGGATCGGTCTTCGTGTCAAGAAGGATCCTCTTGCCGGTTTTTTTCTCAAGCTTTTCGACAAGGCGGCTTTTCTGGGCGTCGCTCAGCTCCACCGCGGCGTAGGCCTTAACGGGGAGTATACCGTTGTCCTCGCAGTAAAGCCGCTTATAGACCTCGAAGCATTTCGGCACGCAGCCGCAGCGGCGCTTTTCGGCGAGGAGCTTTAGGGCGTTGAGAAGAATTTTTTCGGTTTTGCCGCCGAATACGTTTTCGATCACGCCGGCGCGCTCGCTTTCGCCGAGCCTTGGATTTGAAAGAAGCCGCAGAAATTCCGGGCTGCTCTCCATAATCCTGTTTACGCCGGCAAAATCCTCGAAGACCTTATCCGCGCATTTTTCCTCGACGGCAAGGGCGTAGAGCGCGGTGCCGTACTCGCGTGAAAAATCCTTTGCCATGGCTATTCACCGATGCTTTCTATGGCGTCGTCGATCAGCGAGGCGTGGGCCTTGGGGTCTATCTCCTTTTCGACGACCTGCTCGGCAAGGGTGATGACCATATCCGAGATGGAATCGCGCATTTCGGCCGCGGCCTTTTTGCGGGCAAGCTCAATGTCCTCGTCGGCGCTGCGGCGGCGGCGCTCGGCCTCCTGCCTGGCGTCCGAGATGATCTCCGCCGATTCCGCCTTTGCACGGTCGCTCGCGGTTTTTATCAAATCGTCCGCCTCCTGCTTGGCGTCGTCAAGCTTTTTGAGATAAAGCTCTTTTTCGGCTTTGGCCTCGTTAAGGGCCTTGTCGGCGTCGGAATATGTCTTGCCGATCTCCTCTTCGCGCTGCTTTATGATATTCTGAACCGGCTTGAAAAGAAACTTCTTGAGTATCAGAACAAGTATCAGAAGGTTTCCTATGGCCATCAGGATATGCCAGACGTTTACGGAGAGAAAATCAAGCGTTCCCGCCATAATAATCATAGTAATCTAATCTCCAATCTTCAGGATCGCTGAGTGCTGCTCCGAATTATCCCTGAAGTCTTCTGAGGAAGAGGCCGGGGGCGAGGAAGATAAGAAGCAGGCCGATGATGAAGCCGTAAAGACCGGTAGTTTCGGCGACCGCGCAGCCCATGAGCATGGTGGTGGTTACGCTGCCCTTCTGTTCGGGTTGACGGGCTATCGCCTCGCAGGCCTTGCCGACGGCGAAGCCTTCGCCTATGCCCGGGCCGATACCGGCGATAAGCGCGAGACCAGCGCCTATTGCGCAGCCCATTAAAACGAGCGCCCTTGCTATAACGTCGCTGTTCTGAACAGCCGCGGCAAGTATGATTGCCAGATTCTCCATAAAATCACAATCCTTTCAATTTGCTGAGGAGCATATTATGCTGTCTTTATTATTTATTCCGTTTCAGCCGCCGAGGCTATATAGAGCATTGTGAGCATGCAGAATATGAACGCCTGCAAAACGCCGCTGAAAACGTCAAAATAAAGCGAGAGTATTGCGGGAAGACCGAGCTGCAAAATAGGCAGCTTTTCTCCCATTTCGCCGAGTATTCCCGGCAGCCAGCCGAATAACGCGTTGTTAGCCACCGCAAGAGCCGCGTACACGAGCGCCGAGACCACCGTGCCTGAGGCCACGTTTCCGAACATACGAAAAGCCATCGACAAAGGCGTTGCGATTTCGCCTAAAATGTTCATCGGGGTCATTATGAATATCGGCTCGGTGAGGCTTTTTGCGTAGCCCAAAGGCCCGTTTGTTTTTATCTTGTAGAAGGTTATCATCACAAACGTCATTATTGCCCAGCCCGCGGTGGTGTTTAAATCCGAGGTGGGGGGATACATTCCGAGAAGCGATGACAGCGAGCAGAACATCGCCAGCGAAAACAGCGCCGCAATATAGGGGACGAACCACTTCCATTTTGCGCCCATGTTTGAGGTGACGAAATTCTCGGCGGTCTTTACGATGTATTCCGCGATTATCTGGCGCTTTGAGGTGGGGCGCACCTTTAAGTCGTGCGTCAGCCAGATGCATAAAGCGGTGATAGCCGCCATGACTATCCACATGTTTACCTGCGTTTCGGTTATAGTTATGCCGAAGGGCAGCTCAAAGAGTATCTTCGCGCCGGTTACTTCAATTTCCATCGGGCTTGTTTTCCCTGCCTTCCTTTGCCTTGCTTATAATCTGCCACACCGCTATGGATATCCTCGGGACTATCATCGCGGCGACTATCGGCGGCCAGCTGAATATGACGGCGGGGGCGTAGTCGGTCGAAAAGAACACGCCCGCCCCTATAAGTATGACTAACAAAAACATTCTTAAACTGTACGACGCCTGTATGCGCTTTTTGGCGGCCTCGGGGTCTGAATCCGCGGCGGCCTTTGCGGTGGCCGAGGCGAAAAGGAGGTAGTATACTGTCATCACCGCAGAGCCGTAGAGCGCCGCGAAAAGCACCGAAAGCTTAAAGCGGCCCAGCGCCGCAAATATAAGGCATATCGCGGGGATATATGCGGCAAAGCCCAAAAGAATGCATCTCATGAATTCGGTGACGGCTTTTTTGCTTTCGTCGTTTTCGGCCATCGGGCATACCTCCCCGGAATCGTACTGGGACTATTATATAATAATAATTCACGCTTGTAAATAGACAAAGCCGATGTTTTGTCTGAATCACCAAAAAAACAGGAGTATGTGAGTAATTTTTTATCCGATAAAACCGTCAAACTGCACAAAGCGGTTAAAATTATATCGTTTGAAATGCCACTTCAAAAATTCGTGAAACTGTGGTATTATTAGAATAATTATTGACCTATGGAGGCTTTATAATGAAAAGATTTATTTCGGCACTTATTGTTTTTGCAATGCTTTTGGGACTTTGCGCCTGCGGCGCGCCCGCCAAGGAGGACATCGACTATAAAGCGGTTCTCACAAAGGAGGGCTTCACCTATTCGGCCGACGAGCTTGAAGACTACGCCGCGATGGACAATGTTTTGGTCTCGGCGAACGACCTGCCCGCCCTTTATAAATATTTTGAGGGCAAGTGCGACATAGGCGTCGCCTTCGGCGCGAACCAGATCTATCCCTTCTTCGACGAAAACGTGGATTTCACCGCGGAATCGACAGATCCGAACGTCCAGATAGCGCAGGGAATAGCCAAGCACTACAACATGTACGTTTTGGGCAACGAGCTTAAATCAGATCACTGCAACCCCGCGCCCGACACCTATAATTTCGACGACGGCGACAAGCTCGTCGAATTCGGCAAGGCCGCCGGAGCAAAGCTGAGAGGCCACACGATAGTCTGGCATTCGCAGGTTCCGCAGTGGTGGTTCAAGGCCGACCCGAACGATCAGGCCTCGCTCCAGGAATGCTACCAGAACGGCAAGCTTGCCACCCGCGAGCAGCTCACCGAAAGGCTTGAGACCTACATAACCGAGCTGATGACCCACTTCAAGGACGACATAAAGATCTGGGACGTCTGCAACGAAGTGCTCAACGGAAGCGGTATCCGCCAGGTGGCCGACGATTCATACTGGGCCGAGATAATCGGCGACGTTGACGGCAACGGCTATGCCGACGACTACGTTGAGATCGCCTTCAACAAGGCGCGCGAAGTGGGCGGCGAGGATCTTGTTCTCATGATAAACGACTTCAACCTTGAGTGGCAGGATTCCAAGGTGAACGCGATGTACGACATGGTCGAGAGAATGCTCCGCAAGGGCGTCAGGATCGACGGCGTAGGATTCCAGTCCCACATCTCGGTCGACTGCAACGTGGAGAAATACCGCAGCTGCCTTGAAAAGATAGCGAGCCTCTCCGAGGTATACGACGAATGCTTCCCCGAGCACAAGGGCAATTTCAGGATCCAGATAACCGAGCTCGACATGAACATGTTCGTAGGGGCGATTGCCGACGAGGGATACTATACATGGTCTGACGAGGACTTCGCAAGGCAGGCCGACAAATATGCCGAGCTCACCGACATGTTCCTCGACCTTGTGGACGAGGGCAAGATAGACGCGATAGTCTTCTGGGGCACCGACGACGAGAATTCCTGGCTGAACACCACGCCGAAGCTTCGCAGAAACGCCGCCATGCTCGTCGACCGCGACCTCACGCTGAAGCCCTGCTTCTGGAGCATCGCGAGAACCGCGCTTGCGCACGGCAAATAAAATTTTGCAGAGTAAAATCCGGGAAGAGATTCCCGGATTTTATATTTTGCGTACTGATTAGGGGGCTGTCGGGGGTCAAGATTTGTGGCATTTAACATATTGACAACCGGGAGGTTTTGTGATATAACCTTACTGAATACTGATAGAGGCGCGGTAAGTCATCAGTAAGCGGAGCCGGACGCATGCCGGTGCGGGTTCCGCCGAAAGGGAATGCCGCCGAGGACGTTCCCGAACGGCATAAGGGGCGATCCGGCGCAGCGGATTAACAGCCGCTTCGCTGTCGCACGGTGTGCGGAGAGCTATCGCGGTAATATTGCCTAAGTAATGTTGCGGTGCTCGAAAGACCCGCAAATTTTTTGTTAAGGAGAGATACAGATGAAAAAAACAGTCTTTAAGGGCGCGGCTACGGCCATCATCACCCCATTTCGGAACGGTCAGGTCGATTACGAATCCTTCGGGCGGCTTATCGACTGGCAGATATCTGAGGGCATAAGCGCCATCGTCGCCGCAGGAACCACCGGCGAGGGCTCTACCCTTACCGACGCCGAGCACCGCGAGGTGATAAGATTCTGCGTCGAGCGCGTGGGCGGCAGGATGCCGGTGATAGCCGGTACGGGCTCGAACGACACGGCCTATGCCGTTGACCTTACAAAGTATGCCTGCGAAGTGGGCGCGGACGCCATGCTTTTGGTGACGCCCTACTACAACAAGGCCACGCAGAAGGGCCTTATAGAAAGTTTCACCGCGGTTGCAGACGTTTCGGATAAGCCGGTCATACTTTATAATGTGCCGTCAAGAACGGGCTGCAACATTCTGCCCGCCACCGCGAAGGAGCTTTCGAAGCACCCGAACATCGTGGGCATAAAAGAGGCGAGCGGGGACATTTCGCAGGTGGCGGAGATGGCCGCCCTCTGCGGAGACGACCTTGACATCTACAGCGGCAACGACAACCAGATAGTGCCGGTGCTCTCCTTGGGAGGTAAAGGCGTCATCTCGGTGCTTGCAAACCTAATGCCCGCGGCGACCGAAAAGATCTGCCGGGATTACTTAGAGGGCGACGTTGAATCGTCGCGCCGTGAGCAGCTCAGGCTTTTAGACCTTATAAACGCTTTGTTCAGCGAGGTGAATCCCATACCCGTAAAGGCGGCCATGGCCGAGATGGGCTACGGCGCCAACGAGCTCAGGCTCCCGCTGACTAAGATGGAGGTTCACAACGAGGCGAAGCTCTTCGAGCTTATGAGGAGCGAGGGGCTCATCTGAGATAATAAGCCCGCGGGGCATACCGCCTTTCGGGCGAAGCCCGCAAACCCGCCTGCGGCGGGTTTGCGCGGAGCGCGTGCGCGCTCCGTGGGGCCGCCCCTGCAGGGGCGGCCCGGGCTTCGCCTGGGGGAGGAGATTTTGCAGCGCCCGGCACATTAAGATTACAGGCAAGGAGCAGATTCATATGCTTTACGACAACATTGAAATAAAGGACGGCAGGCTGATTTTTGCCGGCGCGGACGCCGCAAAGCTTGCCGAAAAATACGGCACCCCGCTTTATCTGATGGACGAGGAGAGAATCCGCCAAAGCTGCCGCGCCTATAGCGAGGCCCTCGGCGGCTGCCTCTGCCCGGGTTCAAAGGCGATATACGCCTCAAAGGCGTGCTGCTTCGGCAAAATTTATAAGATAATCGCCGAGGAGGGTCTCGGTGCGGACGTAGTCTCTGCAGGGGAGATATACACCGCGAAAAAAGCCGGCTTCCCGATGGAAGAGGCCTATTTTCAGGGCAACAACAAGACCGACGCGGATATTTCCTTCGCCATGGACTGCGGCGTGGGATATTTTGTCTGCGACAATTTTGAGGAGCTCGACGCCGTCGACGCAATCGCCGGGCAGCGCGGCATAAAACAGAAGATACTCCTCAGGGTCACCCCGGGGATAGACCCCCACACTTACGACGAGGTGGCAACCGGCAAGGTGGATTCGAAATTCGGCGTCGCCATCGAGACGGGGCAGGCGCTTGAGGCCGTAAAAGCCGCCCTCTCAAAGAAAAATCTCGATTTTCGGGGGATTCATTGCCATGTCGGCTCGATGGTGTTTGATTCCGACGTGTTCATAAGATCCGCCGCGGTAATGACCGGGTTCATGTCGGACATCAAAAAAATTCTCGGCGCGGACACGAAAATACTTGACCTCGGCGGGGGATATGGGGTAAAATATTACGAGGGCCAGGGCGAGATAGACATTCCGGCAAACATAAGGCTTGTCGCGAAGTATGTCGCCGAAAGGTGCTCCTCTCTCGGGATAGCGGTGCCCGCTCTGCGGCTCGAGCCCGGAAGAAGCATAGTCGCCGACGCCGGAATCACGCTTTACACCGTGGGCTCCGTTAAAAAGATAACCGGCTATAAAAACTATGTCTCGGTAGACGGCGGCATGACCGATAACCCGCGCTATGCGCTCTACGGCTCACGCTACACCGTTCTGACCGCGAACAAGCCGGAGCCCGCCGAAACGATTGAGGCGGATCTTGTCGGCCGCTGCTGCGAATCGGGGGACATCATTCAGCCCGGCGTTCGTTTTCCCACCGACATAAAGAGGGGAGACCTTGTTGCGGTGCTGACTACCGGCGCCTACAACTACTCGATGGCCTCGAACTACAACCGCATTCCCCGCCCGCCGGTGGTAACGGTATCCGCCGGCAGAGACAGCCTGGCCGTCAGGCGAGAGACCCTTGACGATCTTACGGGCTGCGATATATTCTGAGCCTTCCGCCTCCGAGGCGAAGCCGCGCAGGCTTCGCCTGCGGCCGAGGGGCGGGCAGCCGCCCGCCCCTCGGCAAGCCGCGCGCGAAGCGCGCGGCTTGGGCTTCGCCCCAAGGCCGGTAAATCCTCCCAAATTATAAAAGGAGCGTCACCATGAAATTTACAAAGATGCACGGCATAGCCAACGACTATATCTACATAAACTGCTTTGAGGAGTGCGTAGGCGACCCCGCGGCGCTTTCCGTAAAGCTCTCCGATCGCAGAAGATCGGTGGGCGGCGACGGGATAATCCTCATCTGCCCGTCCGAGATCGCAGACTTTAAAATGCGGATCTTCAACGCCGACGGCAGCGAAGGAAAGATGTGCGGAAACGGCGCAAGGTGCGTCGGAAAATACGTCTACGACAAGGGGCTCACCAAAAAGACGGAGGTCACGCTTGAAACCCTCTCGGGAATAAAAACGCTTCATCTTCACGTCTCTGACGGCGAGGTAGACAGCGTCACGGTGGACATGGGCAGGGTGAGCTTTAAGACAAAAGACGTCCCCGCCGTGTTTCCTAAAGACGAAATGGTTAAGGAGCATATTTCCGTCGCGCAAAAAGATGTTTACGCCACGGCGGTGTCGGTGGGAAATCCCCACTGCGTGATATTCACCGACGAGGACATCGACGGTATGGAGCTTGAAAAGATCGGCCCCTCGTTCGAGCACAACCCCATCTTCCCCGAGGGCGTAAACACCGAATTTGTCAACGTCATCGACGCCCGCACGCTTAAAATGCGGGTATGGGAGCGTGGCAGCGGCGAGACCATGGCCTGCGGCACCGGCGCCTGCGCGGTGGCTTCGGCGGCGGTGAAAACGGGGATATCCCCAGCGGGCGAGAAGATAACCGTCATGCTGCGGGGAGGAAACCTTGAGATAACCGTTTTTGAAGACGGCCGCGTTACCATGACCGGCCCCGCCGAGACCGCCTTTGAGGGAGAAGTAAAGGTCTGAAATTATTTTTGAAAGGAAACGCATATGAAGATCAATGAAAATTACGCCAACGTGAAAAAAAGCTACCTGTTTATTGAGATAGCCCACCGCCTGCGCGACTATATGGCCGAAAATCCCGGAGCCGACATCATCAAAATGGGCATTGGCGACGTCACCCTGCCGCTTGTTCCGGTGGTTATCGAGGCCATGCACTGCGCCGTCGACGAAATGGGAAAAAAGGAAACCTTCCGCGGCTATGTCGACGACAACGGCTACGGCTTTCTGATCGAGGCGATAAAGGGCTACTACGCAAGGCTGAATGTAGACCTTGACTACTGGGAAATATTTGTCTCGGACGGCGCGAAGAGCGACCTCGGCAATATCCTCGACCTGTTCAGCAAGGACAACACTGTCCTCGTCACCGATCCTGTCTACCCCGTTTACGTCGACACAAACGTCATGGACGGCAGGAGGATAATTTATGCCGACGCCAAGGAGGAAAACGGCTTTTTGCCGATGCCCGACCCGAACGTAAAGGCGGATATCATCTATCTTTGCAGCCCGAACAATCCCACCGGCGCCGCGTATACCCGCGCCCAGCTTAAAAAATGGGTGGACTACGCCAAAGCCAACGGCGCGGTCATTCTCTTCGATTCCGCCTATGAAGCCTTTGTCACAGACCCCGACGTTCCGCATTCGGCCTACGAGATAGAGGGCGCGCGGGAATGCGTAATTGAATTCTGCTCGCTTTCAAAGACCGCCGGCTTCACCGGCACAAGGTGCGGATATACCGTAGTCCCCAAGACGCTTAAGGCCGACGGCGACCTTAACGCCATGTGGCTGAGGCGGCAGACCACCAAGTTCAACGGCGTCGCCTATGTGATTCAGCGCGCGGCCGAGGCGGTGTTCTCCCCCGAGGGACAGCGCGAGATCCGCGAAAACATAGCCTACTACCAGGAAAACGCGAGGATTCTTACGGCGGGGCTCGACCGCTGCGGGGTAAAATATTTCGGCGGAAAGAATTCGCCCTACGTCTGGCTGAAATGCCCCGGCGGCATGGGCTCGTGGGAATTCTTCGACAGGCTTCTTAAAGAGGCCAACGTCGTCGGCACCCCCGGCGAGGGCTTCGGCGAAAACGGCAGCGGCTACTTCAGGCTCACGTCGTTTTCAACCCACGAAAAAACCGCGGAGGCCGCCGAGAGAATCGTTAAGTTTATAAACGGCCTTGAAAAATAAGCCTTTTGGCGGCGCGATCCGAGCGCTTTCGGACTGCGCCGCTTTAAAATTTAAAAGGAGGGACAAACATGAAAACACTTTACGGATTTTTGCCGCAGTTTGCCGGGGGGATAGCCGCCGGCCTGATGGTGGGCATAGGGGGAACGGTTCTTTTAAGCTGTGAAAGCGCCGTCGTCGGCGCGGTGATGTTCACGGTGGCGCTGCTCTCAATATGCTTTCTCGGGTTTTACCTGTTCACCGGGAAGATAGGCTTTGTCGCTGAGGGCGCGAACCTTAGAACCGCCGCCGAGCTTGCGGTGGGTCTTTTGGGAAACTTTATCGGTGCGACGCTTACGGGGCTTATCGTGGGATTTGCCCGCCCGGGCATAGTCGCAAGGGCGCAGGCAAGCTGCGAGACGAGGCTGGACAACGGGATACTCTGCGCGTTTGTTTTGGGCTGCTTATGCGGCGTTTTAATGTATGTCGCGGTGAAAATCTATAAAAACGGCTCGGCGCTGGGGATAATATTCTGCATACCCGTGTTCATTCTCTGCGGGTTCGAGCACTCGATAGCCGACATGTTCTACTTTGCTCTTGCGAGGAGGATAGACCTTGCGTATTTCGGGTTTATCGCCTCGGTGATAGCGGGCAACTCGGTCGGTGCGATAGCGATAGCGTGGCTTTTAAGGCTCTGCGCCGGGAAAAAGACGGGGGAGTAAGGGGCTTGGCGGTTTTCCGACTGCTCGCAAGCCTAAAAGCGGCGCATCGGTTAAGCACCGCACCAAAAGTGCCGCAGATAATTTCGATTTAGCTGTAAGCCTTTGGAAACACACCCCTCCCCTCGAGGGGAGGGGTCGCGCCGTTCGCCGCAAGGTGAACGGCCGGGTGACGGGGTGGAACCCCCTCTCCCTTCGCGAGGGAGAGGGGGCAGGGGGTGAGACAGGTAAAAAAACTTGCATTTTTCCCCGAAATGGTGTATTATATATTTACCGATGGGGTTGCCATCGATCGCCAGAAAGGAGAGGTTTAGATGAGTGCAAATTCAAAAAAGCTTTATAAGTCCCGGTCAAACCGAATATTTATGGGTGTCTGCGGCGGAATAGGCGAATACTTAGGGGTCGACCCGACGGTCGTCAGGCTGCTCTGGGCAGTCCTTATATGCTGCGCGGGCACCGGGCTCCTCGCGTATATCGTCATGGGGCTTATCATGTCCGAAATGCCGGACGGAACGTCTTATATCGAGACCGAGCATACCGTCAAGCGGCTGAGAAAATCCTTCGAAGACCGCAGACTGTTGGGCGTCTGCGGGGGGATCGCCGAATATCTCGGCGTCAGCGCGACCGTTGTCAGGATAATCTGGGCGGCGGCGGTTCTTTTGTTCGGCGCGGGTATCCTTGCCTATATCGTCTGCGCGATCATAATGCCGAGCTGAAATTTCGGGTCAACCAAAAAAAGCAGGTGTTTTTCCACCTGCTTTTTCTGTTGCTTTCACTCTCACTCTTCCTGCGACCAATAGTGATAAGCGCTGGGGCAGTAATTCTTTTTCGCCGCGGCCCGAAGCTCGACAAAGCAGCCGCATTCCCGGCAGATGCCGTTTTCAAGGCAGCTGCAGCTTCGGCAGATTTTCAGCCGGCGGTCATATTCTTTCGCCGAGGCCTTGACGTCCTCCGGCATGACCGATATCAGATCGGAGACCTTTTTATACAGCCCCTCGGGATCGGTCTCAATGAGAAGACACCGCTTGCAGACGGGTCGGCCGTCTGTCAGCACAGCTCAACCGCCAGAACCGAGCAGGCGGGGAGCTTCATCTTAAGGCTGTCGCAGTCAAGGGTTACGCCGTCGTAGGCCTTGGGAGCTACCGCGTCGGGATCGTCAAAGGTGTTGAGGGCGTTGTATTTGCCGGTGAGTATCTTCGCCGAGACGGTCTTGTATTCGGCTCTCGGAATGAGGCAGTCGATCTCGAAGTCCTCGTCAAGGGAGGCGTTGGATATCGTGATATGCATTTTGCCCTCGCCGTCGACGGAAACCGACTGGGAGATTGCGGGAAGGTGATCTACCTGCTGGCCGGGGTGACGGTGCTCGGGCTGAGGCATGAGCTCTTTGTTCTCGCAGTGAGAGTAGACGAGTTCTGCCTCCATGTGATCCTTATACATGTCGAAGACGTGATAGGTCGGGGTCTTTATCATCTTTTCGCCCTCGGTGAGAATGACCGCCTGCAATACGTTCACCATCTGGGCGATGTTCGCCATCTTCACGCGGGCGGAATGCTGATTGAACAGGTTGAGGTTTATCGAGGCCAGAATAGCGTCGCGCATGGTGTTCTGCTGATAGAGGAAGCCGGGGTTGGTGCCCTCGATTACGTCAGTCCAGATTCCCCACTCGTCGACGACAAGGCCGATCCTGTGATCGTTGTCGTAGCGCTGCATTACGCCTTCCTGATCCTTGAGGATCCTCTCCATGAACCAGGTGTGCGAAAGGGTGTTGTAGTATTCCTTCTCGTCGAAATTGACGGAATCGCCCTTGTGGTGCCACTGATTTGTCGGCACGGTGTAGTGGTGGAGCGACAGACCCTGCATCTGCCACGGGCCGACGTTTTTCATCAGTGTGTCAGTCCAGTTGGCGTCGTTCGAGTTCGGGCCGCAGGCTATCTGCTGCTCGGCGCCGCGCACGAAACAATGGAACTGCTTGTAGACGTTTGAATAGTAATCGGCGTTCATCTCGCCGCCGCAGCCCCAGTTTTCGTTGCCTATGCCGACGTATTTAACTTTCCAGGGCTTTTCGCGGCCGTTTTTCTTTCTGAGCTCGGTCATCGGGCTTTCGTTTGCCGAGGTCATATATTCCAGCCACTCGGCGGCCTCTTTTACCGAGCCGGAGCCGACGTTCACGGCGACATAAGCCTCGCAGCCGACCTGCTCGCAGAAATCGAGAAACTCGTGGGTGCCGAAGGAGTTGTCCTCGGTGACTCCGCCCCAGTGAATGTTGACAATTTTCTTGCGGTTTTCCTTCGGGCCGATGCCGTCCTGCCAATGGTATGTATCGGCAAAGCAGCCGCCCGGCCACCTTAAAACAGGCAGCTTGATGGCCTTAAGAGCCTCGACGACGTCGTTGCGAATGCCGCGGGTGTTGGGAATGGGGGAATCCTCGCCGACATAAATTCCGCCGTAGATGCACCTGCCGAGATGCTCGGCAAAGTGGCCGTAGATTTCCTTATTGATTTTTGATATTCTGTTGGTCTGGTCGATCGTCATTTTCAAGGTTGTCATAAAATTATCCTCCTGTTGAAATCTTACCTATAATATACACGTTTTGGCCCTGCATGTCAATCGTTTTCTTGTTATTTTTTTGCACTATTTCATGTTTGACTTTTTAACTTTTTCTAATTGCATTTTAAACGCCCCCGCGGTTACTTTATCTCAAAGATGAGTTTACAAAAAGCCGCCGGAAAGAAAATTAAGGAAATTCTATGATAAAATGCGCCGGATAATTTTGCTTCGGGACAAAAAAGTTTATTAAAAACGCCGATTGACAGCCAATTCCGCCGGTGATATAATAGCACTCAACAAAAGCTGAGACGGAGACGGAAGGCCTGATAAACGCTTTAAAGAGAGCCGGGGAGGGTGGAAGCCCGGCAGGCGCCTGTGCCGACATATCACTCCCGAGCTGAAGATCCGAGCGCGCTTTGGGCGCGTTAGGCGTTTTCCGCGGCCGCGCGTTACAGCGGAGGGCTTGTATGAGCCGTTTAAGAGGCGCGAAAGCGCAATTTGAGTGGTACCGCGGGTACATGAACGATGATTCATTGCTCGTCTCAAAGAAATTTGAGACGGGTTATTTTTTTCACTATTTTTAACTTAAAAGGAGAGACTGATTATGAGCACGAACACGGCGACAACTCAGCTTGTGGAGATGGCCGAGCGAATCCGCGAGATGCGCGAAATAATGGGCTGGACTACCGCCGAGATGGCCGAAAAGACGGAGGTCACCGAGGAGGAATACCTCGACTACGAAAACGCAAGAGCCGATCTTCCCTTTACCTTCATTCACAAATGCGCGCTTGCCTTTGAAATCGACCTTACCGATCTTTTGGAGGGCCGCACCGCCGCAAGGCTTTCAAGCTATACCCTCACCCGAAAGGGCATGGGACAGGTCACCGCAAGAGAAAAAGGAATAGATATTGCAAACCTTGCCCCGAAATTCCGCGACAAGATTGCCGAGCCCTATTGGGTGAAGTACGAATACAGCGAGGCCCAGCAGAATGTCCCGATCCACCTTACAAAGCATTCCGGCCAGGAATTCGACCTTATAATCTCGGGCAGCCTTAAGGTTCAGGTGGGCAGCCACACCGAGATCCTCCACGAGGGGGACAGCATCTATTACAATTCCTCCACCCCTCACGGCATGATAGCCGTCGACGGCTGCGACTGCGTCTTCGTGGCAGTTGTTCTGCCCGGCGAAAACGAGGAGGAGGAGACGCTCCGCACCTCCGTCATTCAGGCGAACCGCCCGCAGCAGAACACCCTTTTGTGCGAGCGCTTCGTAGACACCGTAGAGGACGAGAACGGCAAGCTTAAGAGCATAAAGTTCAAGAACACCGAGAGCTTCAACTTCGGCTTCGACTGCGTAGACGCCATAGCCGACAAATATCCCGACAAGCTCGCGATGCTTCACCTTGACAAGCACAAGGTCGAGCGCAGATTCACCTTTAAAGATATCAAGCGCGCATCGAATCAGACTGCGAATTATCTTCGCTCGCTCGGCGTAAAGCGGGGCGACAGGGTGATGCTCGTTCTAAAGAGACACTACCAGTTCTGGTTCGCGATGACCGCCCTGCATAAGCTCGGCGCGGTGGCCATTCCCGCGACTAATCAGCTTAAGGAGCACGACTTTGAATACCGCTTCAACAGCGCGAGCGTTTCCGCTATTCTTTGCACCGCCGACGGCGACGTAGCCGAGATAGCCGAGCGCGCCGCCGCAAAATGCCCGAGCGTTAAGACTAAGATACTCGTAGGCGGGGCGAGAGAAGGCTGGCACGACTTCGACAACGAATATCCGCTCTTTACCGGTAAATTCGAGCGCCCCGAGGACTGCTCCTCGGGCAGCGACATGGCGCTGATGTTCTTCACCTCCGGCACCACCGGCAACCCGAAGATGGCCGCCCACGCCCACACCTATGCCCTTGGCCACTTCGTCACCGCGAAATACTGGCACTGCTGCGAGCGCGACGGGCTTCACCTGACTATTTCCGACACCGGCTGGGGCAAGTCGCTCTGGGGCAAGCTCTACGGCCAGTGGCTCTGCGAGGGAGCCGTCTTCGTCTACGACTTCGACAAGTTCGACGCCGCCGATATTCTGCCCCTCTTTGCAAAATACAACATCACCACTTTCTGCGCGCCGCCCACCATGCTGAGAATGATGATAAAGGAAGACCTCTCGGTCTACGACCTTTCCTCAATCCACCACATGACCACCGCCGGCGAGGCTTTGAATCCCGAGGTGGCGAAGCAGTTCAAGCAGGCCACCGGCCTTGAGATAATGGAGGGCTTCGGCCAGACCGAGACCACCCTCGTTATAGGCAACCTTTACGGCGACACCCCGAAATACGGCTCGATGGGCAAGGCGTCGCCCCAGTACGACATCGACATTTTAGACCCCGACGGCAACCCCGTTGCAAACGGCGAAGTCGGCGAGATAGTCATACGCACCTCGGAGGAGGTTCCGATAGGGCTTTATAAGGAATATTACCTGAACGAAGACCTCACCCGCGAGGCATGGCACGACGGCTATTATCACACCGGCGACACCGCCTGGCGCGACGAGGACGGCTACTTCTGGTATGTCTCCCGCGTGGACGACGTTATCAAGTCGTCGGGATATCGCATCGGCCCGTTCGAGATCGAGAGCGTAATCATGGAGCTGCCCTATGTTTTGGAATGCGGCGTCTCCGCCGTGCCCGACGAGGTAAGAGGCCAGATAGTCAAGGCGAGCATAGTCCTGACAAAGGGCACCGTCGGCACCGACGAGCTTAAAAAGGAGATCCAGAACTACGTCAAGAGCCACACCGCGCCCTATAAATATCCCCGCGTTATAGCCTTCCGCGACGAGCTCCCCAAAACGATAAGCGGAAAGATCCAGAGAAACAAGCTTTAATGAACGCTATACTGAGATACGCCTGTCCCGAGGACGCCGAAGCCCTCGGGAGGCTGCATTACACCTGCTGGCAGGAGACCTATCGGGGTCTTCTGCCCGACGGCTATCTTGATAAAATGAGTCCCGAAAAGAGCGAAAAAATCTTTCGCTCAACGGGCTGCCGAGACCTGATAGTCGCGATATGCGGCGGAGAGATAATCGGCGAATGCGGCTTCGGCGCTTCGCGGGACGGTGATCTTGAAAACTGCGGCGAAATCCAGGGGATATACGTCCTGAAAAAATTCCAGCGCCGCGGTATAGGCCGCAGGCTTATTGAACTTGCACTTGACAGGATAGCCTCGAGGGGATACAATAAAGTGTGCCTTTGGGTGCTAAAGGGCAACGAAAAGGCGGAGGCCTTTTACAGGGCCGAGGGCTTTTTGCCAGACGGCGCCGAGAAGACGCAGCCCTTCAATGAGATAAGATACGTCGCCGATATCAAGAGGTGAATATGCACAGGGTAACTTTATTTGCGGGACATTACGGAAGCGGCAAGACAAATTTGGCGGTGAACTGGGCGCTTATGCTTAAAAAGACACATGAGCGAGTTGTTATCGCCGATCTCGACATTGTAAACCCCTATTTTCGCACCAAGGATTCCGCCGCGCTTTTGCAGGCCGCCGGGATAGAGGTGGTTTCGCCCGAATTTGCCAATTCAAACGTCGATCTGCCGGCGCTTCCCGCCGAGCTTTACGGCGTTGTGCAGCAGCGTGGCCGCTATGCCGTCATGGACATCGGCGGAGACGACAGGGGAGCCGTCGCCCTCGGGCGGTATGCTCCTTACATCTTGGAGGAAAACGACTTCGAGATGATCTTCGTCGCGAATTTCATGCGCCCGCTCACCCAAACCCCCGAGGACGCGCTTGAAGTGATGCGCGAGATAGAGACCGCGGGGGGAATTCCCTTTACGGCTATCGCAAACAACACAAATCTCGGCAGGCTGACGGATATAAATGTCGTCAAGGAGGGCGCCGAAAAGGCGGAGCGCCTCTCGCAACTGTGCGGGCTTCCGGTGATATTCACATCGGCCGAAAAAGGCCTCGGCGGGTTGTACGGCGTTAAAAACGTGTTTTATATAGAGCTTCAGAAAAAATATTACGATATCATTTGACTGGGAGGAAAAGGATAATTATGGCAAAGCTTACTTTTGCAACCGACGTCTGCAAGGGCTGCGGGCTCTGCGTGAACGCCTGTCCGCGCGGGCTTATCGTCATTGCGAAGGACAAAATCAACAAAAAGGGTCATTCGCCCGCCGAGATCACCGACGAATCAAAGTGCATCGGCTGCGCCTGCTGCGCGATGATGTGCCCCGACTGCGTGATAACGGTTGAGAAATAGGAGGTAAAAAATGGCTAAGGTACTTATGAAGGGCAACGAGGCTATAGCCGAAGCTGCCATACGCGCGGGCTGCCGCCATTACTTCGGCTACCCGATAACCCCGCAGACCGAGATCGCGGCCTATATGGCCAAGAGAATGCCCAAGATCGGCGGGACGTTTTTGCAGGCCGAGAGCGAGATATCGGCGATAAACATGGTTTACGGCGTCGCCTCGGCGGGGCGCAGGGCCATGACATCGTCTTCAAGCCCGGGAGTTTCTTTGAAGCAGGAGGGCATATCCTATCTTGCCGGCTCAGACCTTCCGGCGCTCATCGTGAACGTCCAGCGCGGCGGCCCCGGTCTCGGTGGAATCCAGCCCTCGCAGTCGGACTATTTCCAGGCGACGAAGGGCGGCGGCCACGGCGACTATCACCTTATAGTCCTGGCGCCGGCTTCGGTTCAGGAGATGGCGGATCTTACCGTAAAAGCTTTTGACCTTGCGGATAAATACAGAATGCCGTCGATGCTTTTGGCGGACGGCACCATCGGCCAGATGATGGAGCCGGTAGAGCTTCCCGAGGAGACGGACGGCAGCGGCGTCGAAAAGCCCTGGGCGGTAACCGGCACCGAAAACAAGCGGGAGCACAATATAATAAATTCCCTCTACCTTGTGCCCGAGCAGCTTGAGGTGAAAAATCTCGAAAGATACGAGCGCTATAAAATCGTCGAGCAAAACGAGGTAATGTACGAGGAATACATGACCGAGGACGCGGACATCTGCGTGGTGGCGTTCGGAATTGCGGCGCGCGTCTCGAAAAACGCGATAACCGCCGCCCGCGAAAAGGGAATCAAGGCGGGGCTTATAAGGCCGATAACCCTTTGGCCCTTCCCGACCGAGGCTATTGCCAAGGCCGCCGAAAAGGTAAAGGGCTTTATATCCGTAGAGCTTTCCATGGGCCAGATGATAGACGACATTAAGCTTGCGGAGGGCTGCAAAAAGCCGGTCGCGCTTTGCTCAAGGGTGGGCGGAATGATTCCCTCGCCGGAACAGGTGCTTGCGGCGATCGAAAAAGCCGAAAGGGGTGAATTTTAATGGCGGTAGTATTTTCAAAGCCTAAGGCGCTCACCGACGCGCCGCTTCACTATTGCCCCGGCTGCACCCACGGAATAATCCACCGCCTTGTCGCCGAAGCCATAGACGATCTCGGCATTTTGGGCAGAACCGTAGGCGTGGCGCCTGTCGGCTGCGCGGTTATGGCATACGACTACTTCTCCTGCGACATGGTGGAGGCCGCCCACGGCAGGGCGCCCGCGGTCGCGACAGGCCTTAAAAGAGCCATGCCGGACAGGATTATATTCACATATCAGGGGGACGGCGACCTTGCCTCGATAGGCATGGCGGAGACCGTTCACGCCGCCACGAGAAACGAAAACATCACCGTTATCTTCGTGAACAACGCTATCTACGGCATGACGGGCGGACAGATGGCGCCCACATCGCTCCCCGGGCAGGTTACCCAGACCTCTCCCTACGGCCGCGACGTAAAGACCGTCGGCTACCCCATTAAGGTCTGCGAGCTGCTCTCGGCGCTCGACGCGCCCTACTATATCCAAAGGGTGGCGGTGAACAGCGTAAAGCACGTCGCCGAGGCCAAAAAGGCGATAAGGCGCGCGTTTGAAAACCAGATAGAGGGCAGGGGCTTCTCGCTTATAGAGGTTGTTTCAAGCTGCCCGACCAACTGGGGCATGACCCCGCAGAAGGCGCTCGACTGGGTTGAAAGCGACATGATCCCCTATTATCCGCTCGGCGTTTACAGGGATAAATCCAAGGAGGCGTAAAGATGGCTTACACACAGATTCTTATAGCCGGCTTCGGCGGACAGGGAGTGCTGTTTGCCGGAAAGGTTATGGCATATAAAGGCCTTGAGGAGCTAAAGCAGATAAGCTGGCTTCCCTCATACGGCCCCGAGATGCGCGGCGGCACCGCAAACTGCTCGGTTATAATCAGCGACACGCCGGTCGGCTCGCCGATAGTTTCGGAGCCTGACATTCTGATAGCTATGAATCTGCCGTCGTTCGACAAATATGAGAACGCCGTAAAGGCGGGAGGATATGCCTTTGTGGATTCCACGCTCATAGAGAGAAAGGCGGTAAGAACCGACATTTCGGTGCACTATATCCCCGCGACGAAGATGGCGCGCGACCTTGAAGTTCCCACCCTTGCCAACATGATAATGACCGGCAAGGTTATCCGCGAGACGGGCGTAATAAAAATGGAGGGCCTGCGCGACGCCCTTGCAAAGACCGTCTCGGCAAAGCACCAGGATCTTTTGGAGGCAAACCTTCGGGCCATAGACGCGGGATATAACTATAAGGGATAAAAGAGCCGGCGAGGCTTTACTATCGGATAAAATTAACCTTTAATAAGGAGGATTATATTATGCTTGACATCAAGATCCAAAGAACGGAAAACCCGAAGAGGATCCCCCAAAAGGGCGAGCCCTTAGGCTTCGGGCACATTTTCACCGACCACATGTTCATTATGAACTACACCGAGGGCAAGGGCTGGCACGACCCGAGGATAGTTCCCTTCGGGGACATTTCCATAAGCCCGGCGGCTATGGTTCTGCACTACGGCCAGGAGATGTTTGAGGGCCTTAAGGCCTACCGCGGCGACAGCGGAGAAGTCTATCTCTTCCGCCCCGACATGAACGCCAAGCGCGCCAATAAATCGAACGAGCGCCTCTGCATTCCCGAAATCCCGGAGGAGGATTTCGTTCAGGCCATAAAGGCCGTCGTCGACGTAGACCGCGACTGGGTTCCCTATGAAGAGGGCACCTCGCTCTATATCCGCCCGTTCGTCATCTCCACCGATCCCCACCTCGGCGTGGCCCCCTCGAAGACCTATCTGTTCATAATAATTCTCTCCCCCTCGGGAGCCTATTACGAGAGCGGCCTTGAGCCTGTCGGAATCTGGATCGAGGACGAATATGTACGCGCAGTCCGCGGCGGCATGGGATTTGCCAAGACTGGCGGCAACTACGCGGCCTCGCTGGCGGCGCAGGTGAAGGCTCACGACAGCGGCTATTCGCAGGCGCTCTGGCTCGACGGCGTCGAGAGAAAGTATATCGAGGAAGTCGGCTCGATGAACATCATGTTCAAGATAAACGGCAAGGTCGTCACGCCTATGCTCAACGGCTCGATCCTCCCCGGAATCACCCGCAACTCTATCCTTCACGTCTGCCGCGACTGGGGCTATGAGGTTGAGGAGCGCAGGATATCGGTCGACGAGCTCATCGAGGCCGCGCATTCCGGCGCCCTTGAAGAGGTTTTCGGCACCGGCACCGCCGCGGTCGTTTCGCCCGTCGGCAAGCTGAGATATAAAGACGACGTCATCGAGATCGGCGGCGGCAAGATAGGCGAGCTCACCCAGAAGCTCTACGACGAACTGACCGGCATTCAGTGGGGCAGAAAGCCCGACCCCTACGGCTGGAGAGTTACCGTCTGATATATGCATATTTTAAAGAGACTGCCCGAAAGGGCGGCCTCTTTTGCTGCGGCCTGTTTGACAAACCCCGGAATATGATGTATAATAATTTTACTTACTTTGAAAGCGAGATGATATCTTGAAAAAACTGATCACTCTCATTATTGCGTTCGCGCTTGTTTTTTCCGTGATGACGCCCGTTCTGTCGGCGGCCGGGGCCTCGGGCTTCAAGGCCGTTTCGGGGGACGGCAGGGTAAAGCTCACCTGGGAATCGGACGGCTCGGGGGAATATGACGTTCTCTGGCGGCGCGCCTCTTCCGACGAATGGAAGACCGCCATCACGACGAAAAAGACGGCCGTCACCGTTAAGGGGCTCAGAAACGGCGTGGAATACGCCTTTTGTCTGCGCTCGTCGTCGGGGCTTTCCCCGGTGATTAAAATCACCCCCTCGGCCACCGGCTCGAAGACCGTTTCCGCGGTCTACGAAAGCACCTCCGGATTTGAAACCGCCGCTGACGCCGTCAAGAACATGGGCGCGGGCTACAATATCGGCAATACCTTCGATTCCATGGGCACATGGCTGCCTAAAAACGCCTCGGTGAAGTCGCACGAGACCGCCTGGGGCAACCCGCAGATCACCGAAAAGCTTATAACTACCCTTGCCGACCAGGGCTTCGGCGCTATCCGCCTGCCCGTCACCTGGAATTTCAATTCCGATGAAAACGGCAATATCCGCAAGGAATGGCTCGACCGCGTTGAAGAGGTTGTCGGGTGGATCCTCGACAGCGGCATGTACTGCATTATAAACGTACACCACGATACCGGCGCCGACGGCTGGATCCACGCCTCGAAATCGAACTTCGACAAAAACAAAAAGCGCTTTGAAAACATCTGGAAGCAGGTTGCCGTGAGATTCAAGGACTACGGCGAAAAGCTCGTCTTCGAGTGCATGAACGAGACCTTAAACGACGCCAACGACTGGAACGCCACCGACGCCGCATCGCGCGAGTATATCAAGAAATATCAGCAGGTGTTTATAGACGCTGTCCGCAAGAGCGGCGGCAACAACGCCGAGCGAAACCTTGTTGTTTCAACTTATGCGGCCTCGAGCAACCCGGCGATAATCAACGCGTTCACCCTGCCCGACGATTCCGCCGAGGATCACCTTATCCTTGAGGTTCATAATTACGACCCGCAGGGATTCACCTGGAAAAACGCCTCCTGGACGACGCCGCGCACCACCTGGGGCACCGATCAGGACAAAAAGGACATCGACAATTTCATGTCGGTTCTTGCAAAAAAGGCGAAGGCGCTCGGGGTGCCCGCAATTGTAGGCGAGTTCGGCTCGGAGGATAAAAACAACGACGCCGAGCGCGCAAAACACGCCGCATACTTCGTAAAATCGGCGACGGCGCAGGGCATTCGCTGCTTCTATTGGGACGACGGCGGGAATTATATCCTTATAAACCGCTCGACCGCAAAGATACTCCGCCCCGACATTATGAAGGCGCTCGTTGAGAACG
>CANQPB010000034.1 GCA_947625615.1 uncultured Clostridia bacterium
GGCTACCCGAACACATATTTTTTGCCAGTAAAGAGGTGCAGAAAAAACAACGGGAAGAAGAACGAGAAAGAGAACGGCGCGAGAAAGAAGAACGAGCGGCAACCCGGCGTAATTGTCCTCTTAAGGACAGCAACGGCGTTTCTACCGACTGCACCCGCGAGGCGTGCGCCTTATTTACAGGCGAGAGCTGCGCCCTTGCAAAAGGCAAAGCACCAACAGATACAGCAGGCAGATTTTGCCCGTTTGACCGTTACGGCAAGCCCTGCCGCACAGACTGCGCACTTTATAGTTATGGGTGCGGAATATTAAATTTTTAAGAAATGAGGAATAATTTTTATGGGAAACTACAGACAAATCGCAGAAGAATTTAACAACATTTGCCAAAGCTCATTTGAGGAATACACCAAAGCAGAGAGGGCGTATAAGCAAGCCGAAAAGAAGAACGGTGAGAGATACGATAACGACCCTATATCACAGGCAAAGGCGGCAAGGGCAAAAGCTGACTATCTTGAAAAGCAAGCCGAATTTAACAATGCAAGGAGGAAACTCCGCGAGGGGAAAACCTCGGAGATAATGGCGCTCCGAAATAGGCTTGCAAAGGAAATCGCCGATAACAACCTTGCCACGCCCGAACAGGTTGACGAAAGGGCAATTACGCTCTTGCAATCCGGTATTCTTAAGTATGACGAATATGCTCATCTTCTTAATGGATACATCAAAGAGGGCAATACCACGATGGCACGACTGCTAAGACAGGCAATTGAAAAACAAGCCGATACAGAGCAGAGCGCAGGGAATCCCGATAACGCAAGAGCCTATAGAGCGCTTGCATATCAGGCAAGACAGATGGACGATGAACATCTACTTAACACTTTCGATAGCTTATGCGAAATCTACGAACGCACAGCGAATAATCCCGCCATGTTCAGCTATTGGGATAAGCTGACGGCGGCAGGGTTTGAGGAGTTTTAACCTATGTATAAAAGACGTACAGGCGAATCCCTTGAACGCTACAGGGCATACCAGCGCAAATATCAACGCGAATACCGCGCTCTCAAAAGGCAAGAGCTCAGAAACGCAAATATCGCCTATAACCAAAAGATGAGGGAACATTGGCTACAGAAAGACAAGGCATTTAAGGCTATAGGTGAATCGGTAGACCGTGAGCTTGTAAACGTCTGCTTAAACTGCCAAAGAAAAGACTGCATAAGCGGTAACTGTCAAGAGCTGCGAGAGCTAAGGCGAAAGATGTTAGCTGAAAGAAAACTCGACTATATCAAAAATATGAAATCTTCTACAGAATCGGAGTAGTATAGACATACTCAAATCTCCTAAAAACAGGAAAGACCGTCGGCATATAGTCGGCGGTTTTTCTTATAAAAATTCAGCGGTCAGTCTTAAAAACCAACCGCTGAAAAGCGTATTTTTTGAGCAACAAACACCAAATAAACACCAAGCGCAGGTTTGACTATCGATAAAGCCGCGTAAATAGGGCGTTTTACGGGCGTCGATATTATCTCTTCGAGAACTGCGGAGCGCGGCGGGCTGCCTTGAGGCCGTATTTCTTTCTTTCCTTCATTCTCGGGTCGCGGGTGAGGAAGCCGGCTGCCTTGAGCTGGGGTCTCACGTCGGCGTTGTACTGCAAAAGCGCCCTTGAAAGGCCGTGGCGGATTGCGCCGGCCTGGCCGGTGACGCCGCCGCCCGCAACAGTGCAGACGATGTCGAACTGCTCGGAGAGGCCGAGAAGATTGAGAGGCTGGCGGACGATGAGCTTTAAGGTGTCAAGTCCGAAATAGTCGTCTATATCGCGGCCGTTAATGGTGATCTTCCCGGTGCCCTGGTAAACCCTGACGCGGGCTACGGAATGCTTTTTGCGGCCGGTGCCGTAGAAATAAGGATTCTTGGATTCGTACATGTTCTAAACCTCCCTCTGATCAAAGCTCAATCTCGATTGCCTCGGGCTTCTGAGCGGCATGGGGGTGCTCGCTGCCCTTATAGGCACGCAGACGTGTGAGCGAATTGGCGCCGATGGTGTTCTTGGGAAGCATTCCCTGTACGGCGTAATACATAGCCTTTTCGGGCTCCTTGGCCATCATGTCGGAATATTTGTATTCCTTGAGGTGGCCTATCCAGCCGGTGTGCCAGCGGCGAACCTTCTTCTGAAGCTTGGAGCCGGTGAGAACCGCCTTGTCGCAGTTGACAATGATGACATGATCGCCGCAATCGACGTGAGGGGTATATGTGGGCTTGTTCTTTCCGTTGAGGATAGAAGCAGCCGCGGCCGCAACTCTGCCGAGCGGCTTGCCGGCGGCGTCGATAAGATACCACTTGCGCTCAACATTCTGCGGATTTGCCATGAAAGTTGACATAGTCTTTTTCCTCCTGAAAATTTGTTACGGGCGGGAGGTTCTCAACGGGACGGAACGCCGCCTTAGCCGAGCTTTGTCGGACAACAATCGGTATTATATGCCTTTGATCTGCGTTTGTCAAGGGTTTTTCGGAACTTTTTTAAAATATATCTCAATTTCTCTTGATTTCGCGCGATTTCTCTTGATTTTTCTTTAATTCTTAAGTTTCATTTCAGTTTTTTTGACGCGCCCGAAACGCCGAGAAATTGCGGCAATACGGCTTTTATCGGTCGAAGGTGAAGCAATCGAACTCGGCCTCGCCGTCACCGGAAAACTCGAAGTAAACGGCGTGTTTGCCCACGATCCCCGCGGTGAGCTGAGCGCTTAAAGTGCTGCTTCCCTCATCAAGATCAAGCTCGGCGATAACCCTGCCGCCGAAGCCGTCGAGGCGGACTTTAACGGTCATGGGCTTTGTGACGGCCGCGCTGACGGTCACGCTCTTCGGGGCGGACGAACCGAACTGAAGATATCTGAAGCCGACGACAGTGCCGTCTTTGATGTTTACGACAGGCGCGGAGACGCCCTCGACCTGCTCGTAAACGGGCTTTATGTAGGCCTGATGGAGCGGGCTGATGTGGCAGGCGTAGCCGGCGGAGATGATCTTATAGGCGTCGATGCCGTTGATGTTTCCGCCCTGCGAGGTCATCTCGACGGGCTTTGAGGAAACGGGCTCGCCGCCGACATAGGTGATGTCGCCGATGTAGGGCTTGCCGTCGCGGCCTATGGCGACGTCAATGGGCTCGAGCATTCCCTGGCGGGAATATTCGTCGGTGCCGGTGTGGCGGTGATAGAAGACATACCACTTGCCCTCTATCTCGATTATCGAGCCGTGGTTGTTGCCCCAGCGGTAGGTCTGCTGCCCGGTGCCGTCGGGGAGCCTTAAGATCTCGCCGCCGTTGAAGCTTATGTCGCCGCCCTCGCGGTAGCCGTCAAGGGGGCTGTCCGACCACTTATAGGACAAGAAGCCGTTGCAGGGGCCGTATACCCCCAGCTCGGGGACGGGGGTCATATATCTCTTTGAATAGATGTAGACGTATTTTCCGGCGACCTTGCGGGGGCTTGAGGCCTCGAAGAAGGCGTCGCGGAGGTCGATATGCTCTTTGTCGGCGTTGGGGTTCCAGCCGTCGGGGACGTGGCCCATAGGGTCGGCGCGGAAGGTGCCCTCCTTGATAGTCGCCATGTCGTCGTTAAGCTCGGCGCAGTATGAGCGGCAGAATCCCCAATAGGCGTAAACCCTGCCGTCGTCGTCGACTAAAATGCCGGGGTCGAAGCCGAGCCGGGTTCTCACGGGGTTTTCAAAGGGCCCGGCGGGATTTTTCGACGAGGCCACCATTATCTGCCCGCCGCAGCGCTCGGCGGCGTAAAGGTAGAAGGTGTCGCCCTTTTGCACTACGTCGGGGGCGTAGAGCACGGAGCCGTCGGTGGCGGTGTAGCATACGCCGTGGCAAGTCCAATCGGTGAGATCGTTTACCGGCGCGCTCCAGACCACCTGATCGGGGCCGCAGTAGGCGGTTTTTAAGGTGTCGTGCGAGCCGTAGACGTAGACGCGCTTTTCGCCGTTATACTCAAAAACGCGCGGTTCGCCGTCGGGAACATGCTCCCAGAGTGGCATATAGGGGTTTGCGGATTTTAAGCGTTCTTTCATAGTGTCCTCCTTGATTTAAAATAATTCGCTGTGATATTTCAGCGTATCTTTTTCGGTCATAGCGGCGCCCTTTCAGTATATCCTATACTCCCCCGCGAGCATGAGCAGGGAGAACATGTAAAGGCAGTTGTCATAATAGCGGCGGTTGCCGGTGCGCAGGGGCATCTCGAAAAATTCCCTTACAAGGCTCTCGGCAAGGGCCTTTTCCTCGGGGTTTGCGCCGTCAAGCGAGGCAAGCGAGGCCGCCGCCTTTGTGGCCTTTATCGCGACGGGGTGCATGGCCTCCTCGTCGGTGAAGGCGCCGTCGGGGTGGGGCACAAGATGCCATTTTTCGCCGGCTTCCTCAAAGAATTTCTGAAGCCTGCGGCAGTTTTCGGGCTGCCAGGGGTCGGCGCGGTTCCACGACCAGTCGAGCGCCATGTTGTAGATAGTTCGGTAGCTGTCGGAATAGTGAAGCGAAGCGTGGCGGTTGAAGCTGCGCTCCAGAACGGTGCCGTCGTAATTGGCGTAATCGGTGCATAGGCCGGTAACGGGGTGGCATGCGCGGTGGAGGTATTCGCGGCTCGCCTTGGCGGCCTCCGCCCAGAATTGCCTGTCCTCGGGATTCGCACGCTCGGCAAAGATCTCATAAAAATGAGGCAGGTGGTAGGAGGCGTCGGTGAAGGGCGCCTCGGGGACGAATTTTATAAGATGGTTGTTTTCGTCCCACATAGTCATGCCCGGCTTTTCGCCCTCGCCGTTTCGGTGAATGCAGTCGCGGAGGATAGTTTTTGCCCAGGAGGAGTAGTTGTATATCCCCTCGCCGTCTCCCCAGCGGGAGGAGGCCATGAATAGCGCGGCGGCAAAGTATTCCTCGCCGTCGGGGGCGGGGCCGTGGGAGTTTTTAGTGCCGTCAGGCTTGCACGACCACGCGAAATAGCCGGGGTGTCTGCCGTCGGTCATATACATGTTCGTCATCGACCACTTCCAGATGCGGTCGAATTCCTCTTTTTTGTCGAGCTGCACGCAGATCATCATGCCGTAGGACATGCCCTCGGTGCGGGCGTCGATGTTGCCGGTGTCCTCGATATAGCCCATGTCGCTGCCGACGGGGTGATAGATCCTCTCCTCAACGCTGCCGTAAAACATGGTGTTAAAGGTGTCCGCAATTTTTTTGTCTATCTCGGCCTGCGGAATGCCGAGCTCTGCAAAGAGATTTCTGTATTTCATGAGGTAAGACCTTTCTCGCCGTGCGCGCGCTCGTATTCGCGGAGCTTGGATTCCAAAAGCGCCCATTCCGCCTCGGTTTCAATGGGGCTGAGGCTGAGGGTTTTGTCGTCGGGGTCGAAAATCGAGGCGAAGACCTCGGTGTCCCCGTTTTCGTCAAAGGTGTTCTCGGTGTAGACTATATAGCATACCCCCGTCGCGGTGTTCTTGAAGGTGAAAAGCACGTCGACGTCCATTATCTCGTCGTTTTCGTTGATAACCGTCATTATGGCGCGCTCGGGCTTCGCCGCCTGTTCCGTCATCAGAATCAGATCCTTTCATTTTTTGACCGAAAATCAAATATAAAAATGCCGGTGTTTATTTGCGTGCATATTATACTATGGAAACGCCGGAATGTCAACCACAAAGATGAGAATAGATGTGGCCTGACGGCCACATCAAGAAAATAGAAGTTAGAAATTAGAAGATAGAGTTTAAGGTGTCGCCTGCGGCGACATATTAAATATTTCTAATAATGCGTGCGGAATGGACACTCCCGATGAGAATTAAGATTGATTTATTCGCAGAGGGGGTTTTGGGGGCGCTCTGTTCGGCGCCTCGGGTTTGCTGACGCAAACACCGGCTTTGCCAAACTTTCCTGCGAAGGTTTGAAAAGGCCGGCGAAAACTTTTATATTTTATATGCCGTAACACAGTTCCCTGCTGTTTTGCTCTTGACAACCTATGCAAAAAGCACTAAAATATATCTATCATGATGCGCCGGGAGGCCGGTGCAAAATCGCCATCAAGGAGGATATGAAATGAAAGCACTTGTAGTATTTTATTCCTATTCGGAAAACGGAGACACCGCGGTGATCTCAAAAAGGCTCGCCGAAGCCATAGGCGCCGACACCGAACGCCTCGAGCTTGCCGCCCCCTACCCCGACGACTACGACAAGGTTCTTGAAATGAGCAAGCAGGAGGTCGAATCGGGCGCGACGCCCGCTATAAAGCCCCTTAAACATGATCCCAAAGAGTACGATCTCATAGCAATCGGCACTCCGACATGGTGGTGCTCGATGGCGCCGGCCGTGCTCACATTCATGCGCTCGACCGACTTTTCGGGGAAGACCGTTCTGCCCTATACCACCCACGGCGGACAGACCGGCAACACAGTTGACGACATCAGAAAAAACGCCCCCGGCGCAAAGGTGCTTTCGGGGCATAAGTTCAGGCTCGACGCCTACGGCGCTGAATCCCACGCGACGCCCGACGAGGACATCGAAAAGTGGATATCGGCCGTTAAGGGCTTTGTGGGAAAGTGATGTGGCCCAAAGGCCACATCAAGAAGATAGAAGTTAGAAATCAGAAGTTAGAGTTTCAAGGTGTCGCCTGCGGCGACATATCTAAATATTTCTAATAATGCGTGCGGAATGGACACTCCCGTGGGAAAGTAAACCGCATATTAAAACCCCCGTCACGAGGCTTCATGGCGGGGGGATTTTTTTACCCTTTTATAAGCAGCACCCAGTCGTTGAATTCGCCGTCCTTGCGGTAGGGACGAAATACCGCCTTTTTGGGCAGAGGCCCCGTGTGGGCAAGGCTCCTGGAGCCGCTCTGCGGGTCTATCCAGTAAACCTCAAGCGGTCTGCCCCCGAATTCCGAGAGATCGAGCCCGAATTCGTCGCCGCAAAAATCGTAGCAGACTATAAAGCCCTCGCCACTGAATACGCAGATTCGGTGGTAGCGCTCCTTCTGGCCGTAGGTGAGCAGTTCGTCGGCGGGGCGGCCGGTCTGCCAATTGATCTCAAGCATGAGATCCTTTAAAAATCTCATCTGCGAGGCGCCCGGCGCGTGCATCGATTCCTGCCAGCCCTCGCGGACGCCGAAGCCGCCGTTAAGCTCGCCCTCGCAGTAGGACTGTATTATCGCGTTGTTGCCGTAGGTGTGGCCGCAGGCGCCCGAGAGGACGCTCCAATAGGCGTAGCGGCGGACGTCGCCGTCCTTCCAGTAGGGCTCCTTTTTGTTGTGTAGCCCCTGGAGGATCCTCTCGTAAGAGGGCTCGGCGTCAAGGATAGGCTTTTGCGGCCGCAGCGCAAGGTCTCTTAGGACATAGCGCCAGTTGTCCTCGCCGAAATATTCCTCGGTGCTCACCTTTTTGTCGTCCCACTCGCCGAGGATCTCCTGGTCGTAGCGGCGATGGCCCGACTGGAACATGTTTAGGTCGAGCCAGTCCTCGCCGTTGAACCACATGGCCGAAGATGTCCTTCCGAACGGGTGGTAGGTGATCAGCCTGTCGGGGTCATGCCTCTTGAGGGTCTCGCCCTCGATCTTCACGACGTCGAAAACGGCGTCCCCCCTGATATCGCCGCCGAGCACCCAAATAATGTTGTCGAGGCCGCCGAAACGCTCAGCGATGTAGTCGCAGTAGCGCTCCGCGTTTTCGGCGTTTATTATCCCCTGCCCGACTATCGCTCCCCAGGAGGGCAGAAGCGCCAGGTAGATCCCGAGGCTGTCGGCATATTCGGCGATTTTGCGGCAAAAGTCAAAGTATTCCGAGGCTGTGGGATCCCGTAGGCCGTCGAGGTCTTTGACATAGTGGACGAGCACCGCCTGAATCACGTTGTAGCCGAGCCCGGCGCGGTTTTTAAGATAGAGCTTTATCTCCTCCTCGTCAAGCTTTTGAAGCATCAGCCACGCGGTGTCGCCGAGCCAGAAAAAGGGCTCCTCCCCCGCTTTTAAATATCTCCCCTCGACATGCAGCTTTTTGCAGTTTCCCATAAATTTACACCTCTCCGATTATTTTTTCAACGGTATATTCCTCGGCCTCTTCGTCGCTTAAAACGTGCGCCCAGCTCACGCGGCGGGATCTGTCCGCGCCGGGGCCGGTGTTGTTATATTCGGCAAAGAACGCGGTTTCGTGGGTGATCTCGCGCTGCCAGTCGTTCCAGCCCTCTGGGCGGATATGCCCTCCGAGGCGGCAATCGCGGATAACCACCTTTGCGTAGTCCCTCCAGGGGCGGCCGAGATATACGCTTTTTTCGGGGCAGTTTCCGACAAAGTCGCAGTTTGTGAAAAGATAGCCGTATTTCTGCCCTTTCGGCGACGAGCCCGCGGTGACGTATCCCGGGGCGAGGGATTCTATAACGCAGTCCTCAAAGCAGGCGGTGGCGCTGCCGAATATGAAATCCACGCCGCCCGAAATGCGGCAGCCCTTATAATACAGCCTGCCGTTTAGCCGGGGCGAATGCTCCTTGGGGCCGGTAAAGCCGCCGCTTATGCGCTCCTTTTCGGGAAGAGGCCCCGTGAAAAGGGTATCCTGCTTGCTTGTGATGCGGCAGTTTATCACGGTTATCCCCTCCCCCTCGGCGTAAAGGGCAATAGCCTGGCCTGCGCCCTCGTTAAAGCCGGCGCTGTTTTTTACCGTCAGGTTTTCAAGCCTTATCCCCGGGGCGTCAAGGAGCATGGTGTAGCTGCGAAAAGTCCCGCGGCGGCTGCCGTCCGGCATTATGCCGTTTGCAAAGTCGCCGTAGGTTATCACCGTGTTTTCGGGACCCTCGCCCTCTATTATGATCCCCGGCCTTCTGACCTCAAGCTTCTCGCAGTATTCCCCCGGGAAAACATGCAGCTTCACTTCGCCGTCAAGCCTCTCCGCGGCCGTAAGCGCGTCGGCGACGCTTTTGAATTCTCCGTTTTTGCCGACCGTCAGCGTCACGGTAACACCTCCCGTAAAATTTTTGCCCGCTATGGCTGCGGGCAAAAAAGTTATTTCAGCTTTGAGCCGTCCTTAAAAGCGCTGCCCACCTTTTCGCCGAGGCGGATATATGAAGCCGAGGTCGGGTCGAAGATGATGGCGTCGAGCTTTTTATAATCGACGTTTCCGTCGGTAAGAATGCTCTCGTCGGCGCAGACGTTGACTATCTCGCCTACGACGATGCCGTCCTCGTTGAACTTGACAAGCTTGCACTCAAGCGCAAGCGGGAGCTCGTTGATTATCGGCGCGTCGACGGTCTCGCTCTTGCAGGTGGTGAAGCCCGCCCTTGCAACCTTGTCGGGCACCTTGTTTGCGGAGACTATGCCGAGGTAGTCGCAGGGGACGACGGTGGAAGCGGTGGCGAAGCTTACGGTGAACGCCTTTTTCAGCCTTATGTTGGCGGTGGTCTTGTGCTCGCTTAAGCAGAGCATGACAAGATTGGTGTCGTACTGGCCGCCCCACGCGGCATTCATCACGTTGGGGGTGCCGTTTTCGTCATAGGTGCCTATCATCAGAACGGGCTGCGGATAGACCCATGGCTTTGATCCGAAATTTTTTCTCATGTTGTTTTCCTCCTTTTGTTTTGCCGGGCGCAATAGGCTTACGGCACGATATTTATTTAAGCTTATTTTAAACGGATTCTGAACGCGACGGGGTAATCGGACGAGACGTTTTCGGTTTTTATGTGAAGCGCTCCCCAATCGCGGCTCCACTGCGGCGTTTCGTCAAAGCCGAGAATGTCCACGCTCTCGATATCTGAGTTTAAGGCGCCGGTGCCGAGGGATTTTACGCTTACGTTTCCGTCCTCGGGATATTTCATGACTATGGCGTAGATGTTCCCGCCCTTTTGGGTAAAGCGGATATCCTCGGGGGTATAGTCGTAGCCGTCGCCGTCGGTGAACATTCCGCCGCGCATTTCGGTCGGGCCCTCGGCGGCGGTCTTATAGCAGCGGGAGCCGTAAATAGCCTCGCCGTTCGTCCTGAGCCAATCCCCTATGGCAAGAAGAATGCTTCTGTCCTCGTCGGTAATGCTGCCGTCCGACTTCGGGCCGATGTTCAAAAGCATGCAGCCGTTTTTCGAGACGATATCGACAAGATCCCTGACGATGTCGACGGGATTTTTGAAGTCGTTGTTTTTGGTGTAGCCCCAGGAATTTTTTGCGACGGCGGTGTCGGTCTGCCAGGCAAAGGGCTTTATCTCGGCGAATTTGCCCCTCTCGATGTCTACGACCGCGGTGCCGAAGGCAAAGGCGTCGTGCTTGTAGGCGATCATCACCTCTTCGCCCCACTCCTCGGCGCGGTTATAGTAATACGCCGCGATCTTTTTGAGATAGGGCTTTGCGGCGCTGTGGATTATCCACCAGTCGAAATAGAGCTGATGAATGTGATATCTGTCTATCAGCTCGCAGACGCGCAGGAACCAGTCGTCCAAAAATTCCTTAGTGGGCGCAGGCTCGCTGTGAATGTCCTGAAGATCCTGCTCGGGCATGGCGGGGCCGTAGAAATCCTCGTATTCTCCGGAGGAGACGTCGCTTTCAAACTCGCGGCCGTGGCCCATAAAGAACCAATGCTCTATTCTGTGCGTCGAGGCGCAGTTTACTATGCCGTGGGCCTTGGCGGCCTCGGTGAGCTCGCCCAAAATGTCGCGCTTCGGGCCCATTTCATAGGCGTTCCAGCGGGAGAGATCGGAGCGGTACATCTGAAAGCCGTCGTGGTGCTCGGCGACGGGGACGACGTATTTTGCTCCCGCCTGCTCGAAGAGCGATAGCCACTCCTCGGCGGAGAATTTTTCGCCGGTGAGCATAGGGATAAAATCTTTATAGCCGAATTGCTTGTGGGGGCCGAAGGTCTTTACATGGTATTCAAAGTCGGGCGTGCCCCGAATGTACATGTTCCTCGAATACCATTCCGAGCCGAACGCGGGGACGCTGTAAACTCCCCAATGAATAAATATGCCGAATTTGCCGTCGGTAAACCATTTCGGAACGGCGTGCCTTGAAAGGCTGTCCCATTCGGCCTTGTAGGGGCCGTTTTCTATCACTTTTTCGATTTCGTCAAGTCTCAGCTTCTTTTCACGGTCTGTCATATAATCTCTCCTTTCGGCGGGCGTAACTCTGCTCGGGGAATCCGAACCCCCGATGATTTAAATATATCTCAGCGGCGGGCGGTTGTCAAGGGAAAACGCCGAAAAATATCCGCCGGCATTTTGGGGGATATGTCGCGAAAGGGGCGGCCGCGGCATATTATAAACAGCGGCGCATAAAGCGCTTTGCGCCGCTTTATATAGCCGCCCCGGGGAGATTTTTTCCGCGGGGCGGCAGATAGAAGTTAGATGTTAGATATTAGATATTAGATGTTAGGCGGACGCTCCCGCCGAGAAGAGAGTGTCCATTCCGCACGCGTTATTAGAAATATTTAGATATGTCGCCGCAGGCGACACCTTGAAACTCTATCTTCTAATTTCTAACTTCTATCTTCTTGATGTGGCCTGATGGCCACATCAGCGGTGAAAAATAGATTGACAAGCCGGGAAAGATGATGTATACTTAATATGTATGTTTGCGACTATTTTTAGGAGCGTGAAATATGGACATTAAAATTTCCGCGTCGATTTTAAGCGCGGATTTCGGCCGGCTTGCGGACGAGCTTAGGCGCGCCGAGGCCGCCGGGTGCGATATGATACATTTCGACGTGATGGACGGGCACTTTGTGCCGAATCTCAGCTACGGCGTGCCGGTGCTGAAATCTATAAGAAAATACTGCTCGCTGCCCTTCGACGTCCACCTTATGATAACCGATCCCCTTGACTATATAGACGCCTTTGCGGACGCCGGCGCCGATCACATCACCTTTCATGAGGAAATATCGGAAGACCCTCGGGAGGTCATAAAAAAAATCCGCTCCCGCGGGATAACGGCGGGCATTTCCGTAAAGCCGAACACCCCCGTTGAAAGCGTCTATGAGCTTATTGACCTTTTGGACATGGTGCTTGTGATGACCGTCGAGCCAGGCTTCGGCGGCCAGGGGTTTATTTCACACACCCTTGACAAAATAAGCGCCCTTCGCCGTGAGATCGAACGGCGGGGGCTTAAGACCGACATAGAGGTCGACGGCGGCATTGACGCCTCCACCTCGGTGCTTGTAAAAAACGCCGGGGCGAACGTGCTGGTGTCGGGGTCGTATCTGTTTAAGGCCAAAGACATGGCCGCCGCGGCAAAGGCTTTAAGATAAGCCGCCGGACAGGCCGCCGCGGGGGCTTTGGGAGTGCTCCGACAAAAGCTCGGGATAAAATCTTCCGACGCAGACGGCGTCGCTGTGCTCGCAGACTATGGGGAGGATCTTTTCGGCCTCGGCGGGAGATATCTTAAAGCTGAGACAGAACCCGTTGCAGTATAGCAGCCCGCCCGAAAGCTTTGCGCCGCATCTGCGAAGACCCCTGACAAGGTTGAGAAGCGACTGACAGCTTTCGGCTATGCATACCACCGGCAGCTCGGACGGCCGCGCCTTTATCATTCGGCGGTTTTTTCTCACCGGTATTCCCCTTTCGATTCAACATTTATTAAGGACGGTAATTTTTACGGCTAACAAGGTTATAACCGAAAAATCCGAAAAGCAAAGGTTTGCGACAATATCCTCGCTTTTGTGCACCGTTGTTTTCATGGCATATTATTTCTACGGCCTGCGCGCGTTTTTGGTCGCGCTGACAACCGTTCTGTCGAGCTATCTTGCGGAGTATTTAAGCATGACCGCCATGCGGCGCAAGTTCGACTGGTCTGACGTTTCGCCGCTTATGAACGGGCTTCTGCTCGCGCTTTTGATGCCCGCCTCGGTGCCCTATTCCGTGGCGGCGCTTTCGGCGGCGTTTATGGCGACGATTTGCAAGCACGCTTTCGGCGGAAACGAAAACCTCATCTTCTGCCCCGTCTGCACGGCGTATATCTTCACGTCGCTCTGCTTTCCGCTCTATCTTCTCAGATACCCCTCCCCCGAGCCCTTCGGAAGCGTTCCGCTGAATAACGTCGTCTCGGACGGGCTGACATATTCTTATACGCGGGCGCTTGACACAAAGACCGCCTCGACCTTCAGCCTTTTGGACATCGTCTGGGGAAAGCTTGCGGGGCCGATGGGCACTGCGGCGGTTCTTATAATTCTCATAGCCGCGGTGGCGCTCTACTTTTTCAGATATATCCCCCCGACGGCGCTTTTTGCCGGCATGGGCGCGAATATCCTTATAAACGTGATCTTCCCCGTCGGCGAGACCGGCTGGTATGCGGTTCTTAATTCTTTGGTGGCGGGATCCTATTTCTTTGTATACGTCTTTATGGCCTGCGACCCGAGATATCTGCCGAAGCGGGAATTTTCCCAGCTTGTCTGGGGAATCGGCTTTGCCGCGGCTTCATATCTGATAAGGCTTTACACGTCTATCGAGAACAGCGCGATATTTGCGCTGCCGATGTTCTGCATCTTTCGGGACGAATTCGACAGGCTTACGAATTCCTTGGAGAGGCTTCTGAAATTCATAGGCAAGCGGCTCGCGATAGGCGCGGCGTTCGCTCGGAAATATCTTAAGATCGGCGCGGCGAAATTCTGTAAATTCGCGGCCCGCGAAATAAGCGCGTTCTCAAACCGGCTCAAAAAGAAAATTGACGAGCGCCGACAGGCCGAAAAGGAAGCCGAGCCGAAGGAAAACGGCGAGGGCGCAAACCCGGCCGAAAATTCGGAGGATAATACGGATTCCGAAAAGGCCGAAGAGAAGAGCGAGGACGAAGCGGAAAATTCCGCCGAAGCCGAGGCCGACGGCGAAGGGAGCGCTGACGAATGAACGAAAGGCTTTTTACGCGTGACGCCGAGCGCGAGGGAATTCTGACGAGGAACCCGCTGTTTGCAAGCGGCGTTATCATCGCACCGGCGGCGGCCGCCTGCAAGGACTTTTTCAGCGCGGTAATTTTGGCGTCGGTATTCTCGGTCGTCACCTTTCTGACGGTGCTGATATGCAGCTTCGTCTCAAGAAAGATAGTTTACACCGTGCGTATTATAATATATACCCTTGTCGCCTCGCTGGTGTATGTACCCGTTCATCTGTTTTTCACGAGCGGCGACGCGCTCTCGCAGATGTATGCCTCGGTGGGGATATACGCCCCGCTTTTGGTGACAAACTCGATGATAACGCTAAGAACGGAATCGAAATTCTACCGCCTTGCGCGGCCTTATATGACACGGCTTGCGGGATTTTACATTTTGGGCTACGATCTTTCGCTTATAACCTTCGGAATGCTTAGGGGCTTTCTGACTACGGGAACCGTCCTCGGCGTAAAGGTGCTTCCGTATGCAATACCGGCGTTTTCTAACCTTTACGGGGGATTCATACTCTTGGCGACGGTGAGCGCGGCGTTTCGGTGGTATCTGCAGATAAACGCCGAGCACAACCGCAGGCGGCTTGAAAAGGCCTCCGACGAAAAATCCGGCAAATGAAAGGAGCGGTGAAATGTCCGCGTTCTTAGAGATTTTGCTCTCCGCCTTTGCGGCGGTGACGCTTGAAAACGTAATATTCACCTCGGCGATAGGCACGTCTACGCTTATAGAATGCGCAAAGTCGCCGAAGCAGCTTGCCTCTTTCGGATTTTTCATCACGGAATTTTCGGTGCTTTCAAGCGCTCTCGCCTACTATGCCGAGAAGCTGCTGACAACGCCGGTCTCAAGGCTTTTTCTCGCGGGGGTATATGTTCTCTGCCTCGGGCTTGTATATATCGTCACGCTGCTTGTTACGTGGTTTTTGGGCAGAAAATATTTCCGCTATCTCAGAAGATACGTCCACCTTTCGGCGTTCAACTGCGCGGTTTTGGGGTGCCTTTTCAACAACGGCATCGCGGGGGGAAGCCTCGGCGAGCGGGTGATTTACGGCGCGGAGATCGGCATAGGTTTTATTCTGGCGGCATATATTCTTGCGATAAACTATCCCAAGCTTTCAAGCGATAAGGTTCCGGCGTCGTTTCGCGGGTTTCCCGCATCGGTGCTCTATATAGGCATTATCTCGATGCTTATTTACAGCCTCAACCTGAGGTGACGTTTAAAAAAGACTGTGATTAAATTTATCATATACGAACATTTAAGGAAGTGGCACCATGCGTAAAAGAAAAATCAATTCGAAAAAACCGATGTTCAAAAAGCGCCGGTCGGCTTCGCGCACCTTTTTTAACGCCGTCCTGATAATTCTTCTGCTTGCGGCGCTCGCCTTTTTGGGCTACAGCGTCGGCAAGCCTATCGTGGAATTTTTGGGAGACCGCGGCGGGCGCTCGCCAAAGCCGCCCGTCTCGGACAATGACGTGACCGACGGCGAAAAAGTTTCCGAGAGCACCCCGAAGATCTCTGAGACCGCCCCCGCGACGGAAGCCCCCGAGCCGGAGCCGCCTCAGCCGGAGAAAAAAGGCATACTGTTCGTGTCGATGCCGGCGGCTACGCCCTACGACGGCTGGCTTGACGAATGGATAGATTACGCGGTCGGCGGGGACTATTACGGCCTGGCGCTTGAGCTTGTAGCGGACGGCGGAAGCATAGGTTATCCCACCGAAAACACTCTTGCCGTCGGCGCCGGGGCGATATCGCCGAACGCCCTTACCGATCTTTCCGCGGCGGCGAAAAAGATATCCGACGCGGGGCTGCTGCCCTACGCGAGAATATCCCTTTTAAGCGATCACATCGCAAGCTGGTTCGACAAGAGCGTCTGCTACCTCTTTGAAAATTCCACGAGCACCTGGCTCGACGATTCCGTCTCGAACGGCGGCAAGCCCTGGATATCCGCGTTTTCCGAAAACGCGAGGGCGTATATATCTTCCCTCGTCACCGAAATTTCAAAGGCGGGGTTCGCGGGGATAATCGCCGGGGAAATTGAATTCCCGCCGTTCAGAAATTCCGACCTTACCTACATCGGCGAAAAGGTTAAAAGCGCGGACAGATATCTTGCGCTCGCCGAATTTTCAAACGCCGTTCAGGACGCCCTCGGCTCGGCAAAAAGCTACGCGGTCGAAATCGACGCGCAGGACATAATTTCGGGCAGGGCCGAGCTTGTAAAAGCGCTCTCAACGCTTAACGCCCAGACGGTTTATGTGAGGTACGATTCCGCGGCAATTGGCCTTCGAATCGAAAAGCAGGACGACACCGCCGCCTCGTATGAGGGCCTGAGCGAGGCGGACAAGATGACGGTGATAGTCAGAAGCGTCAGGGAGATACTCGGCGACGGAAAGACCGTTCAGATAGCCGTCACCGGGGAGAAGGCCATGGGCAAGGCCGAGGAGCTCGGCTTTGACGCGGAAGGGATAATGATCTACCAATGAACGAAAACGAAAAAATCGAAGCTTTTGCCGATCTTATAAAAACAAGCCGGAGCACCGTCTTTTTCGGCGGCGCGGGGGTATCTACGGAGAGCGGGGTAAAGGACTATCGCAGCGAGGACGGGCTTTACAACACCGTCAGGCAGTACGGGGTTCCTCCCGAGACGATTTTAAGCCGCAGCTTCTTTGAGGCCCACACCGACGTCTTCTACGACTTTTACCGCACCTATTTTCTTGCCGAGGAGGTAATGCCGAATCCCGCGCATATCGCCATTGCAAGGCTTGAGCAAAGGAATATGATGTCGGCGGTGATCACCCAGAACATCGACGGCCTGCACCAGAAAGCGGGAAGCAAAAACGTCATGGAGCTTCACGGGACGGTATACAGCTATCACTGCACACGCTGCCGCAGGCGCTATGACATCGGCTTTGTAAAGAGCACCGAGGGGGTGCCGAAATGCCCCGAATGCGGCGGGGTAATCAAGCCGGACGTGGTTTTGTATGAGGAGCCGCTCGACAGCGCGGTGATGAACCGAGCTCTGCGGGAAATTGCGAGGGCGGATCTTATGATCATCGGCGGAACGTCTTTGGCGGTATATCCCGCGGCGGGGCTTTTGGGATATTTCGGGGGAAGGAATATCGTCCTGATAAACCGGGGCGAGACGCCATACGACGGCCGCGCGGATATGGTATTTCGCGAGAAGATCGGCGAAGTGATGAGCCGCGCCGCGGATATTGCTATGAGCAAATGAATCCCAAAAAAACATAAAAACAGCGCCCGCGCGGAAAAAACACCGTGCGGGCGGAATTTGTTCTTATAGTCAAGAGGATTATTTTTTGTTCGCGTCGACCTCCTCCTTGGCCAAAATGACGTTTTCCTCTGAACGGTTGTAAACGCGCTCGTTTTTGGGGTTGGTCACGTTGTCGACAATGGGGTTGGTCTCGTACTGGGGAATGACCTTTCCGCGGGGCTTATAGATTCTCAGCTTTTCTTCGGACATAATAACGCTTCCTTTCCTTTTGGAATTATTATGCCACGGAAAATTTTTTCTATGCGGTGTTGACATTTTGCTCGGGAAGTGATAATATAAATGACATGCCGCTGTGGTGAAATTGGCAGACACATGGGACTTAAAATCCCCCGCCCTTAAAGCGTACCGGTTCGAGTCCGGTCAGCGGCACCACGCCGTCGCGGACTACGTATCGTTCGCGACGGCATTTTCATGCTGCGCATTCAATGCCATCGCTCATTCACTCCGTCGCTCCGGCTTTTCCCCCAAAAATGCACGCATTTTTGGGGGTCCCTATATTTGCAAGCCCTTTTGGCTCGCCGCGATTTGCCTTATAAAAGTATTTGCAAATCGCGGCTTCGCTTGACGGGCTGCCGCTCCTCTTCCCCACAAAGCTCCGCTTTGCGGGGACCCCATTATTTTGCGGACTACGTATCGTTCGCGGCGGCGTTTTTATGCCAAAAGTCCGGCAAAGCCGGTAGTCTGCGAAGCAGACCTGAGGCGTGAGCCTAAGCGGCTTTGCAATAGGCGTCGCGGCGTCGCAAGCCATTATCATAAGTAATTACCTTCTGTTTGCGACGCCTATGCGACGCCGCTCACTCATTCCGCGCAAAGATGCGATTGCTTTCCCGCAAGACGACCGAGGCAATCGTTGCCGCCGAGGGAAGTCGAGCGGCTGAAAGCAACGCTTCTTTTTCCGGCTTTCCCCCACAAAATCCACGGATTTTGCGGGGGCCCCTTTTGCTCCTGTAGGGGGCTTTTTCATTTGCACCGAAGGCGCAACATCATTTGAGCGCAAGCTCAACATCATTTGCGTGCTACTGCACGCAACATCATTTGAACGTAAGTTCAACATCATTTGAGCATAGGCTCAACAAATAGCGCGCCACGTCTTGACGTGAAAAGGAATTTATGGTATATTATTTGTGAGAAATATCTCAGAAAGGAAGACGATTTATGAAAATTTATTCTGTTTACGACAAAGAATTTGCCCCTTACGGCAAGGTTTTAAGCGGCTACGACACCACATGCCTCGTTAAAGCCATGAAGACCATAGATCTGCCGGCGGAGGGCACCGCCTATGAGCCGAGCATTCCCGTGCTTGAGGCTACCTGCACCTACGGCGATTTCCAGAACAACGCTTACGGCGGAATGCCCGTTCAGCTGGGTATGTGCTGGGGTCATAACACAAAGCTCAACTGCCTTGAATATCACCGCGACAGCGAGGTGAACGTGGGCGACACCGAATTTATCCTGCTGCTTGCAAAACAGGACGAAATTAAGGACGGCGTTCTTGACACCTCGGTCGTAAAGGCGTTCAAGGCCCCGGCAGGCGTGCCCGTAGAGGTATACGCAACTACCCTGCATTACGCCCCCTGCCACGTAAACGCAGAAGAAGGCTTCCGCGTGGCGGTGGTTCTGCCGAGAGGCACCAATACCGCGGCCCCCGGCGCTGCTCCCAAAAACGAAGAGGATAAATGGCTGACCGCCCGCAACAAGTGGCTTTTGGCCCACGCCGACGCCCCCGAGGCCAAAACCGGCGCCCATGTCGGCCTCGTCGGCGAGAACATAGACATTGCCTGATTTTTAAAACCGGCCGCTGAAAACAACAGCGGCCGGTATTTTTTTATTCGAGACCCGCGAGGATTCGCTGCATGACTACGCCGTCGGCGACGTTTACTATGCCGTCGCGGTTGAGATCGGCGGCGGTTATCTCGGGCTCAAGGCTTGCGAGAATGCGCTGCATGACTACGCCGTCCAAAACGTCGGGATCTCCGCCGGAGGAATTGAGGTCGCCGGGGAGGAAGGGGGGAATCTCCTCACCGCAAAGCCTGCAAATTCCGTTTTCGTCAGGTTCATGCGGAATCGTAATGACTTTATCAAAATCACATGTTGAATGAATATCTATTTTATCCCACATTCCCTGACAGCCATTATAATATGTGTTGCCCCCATGAGTTCTGAGCGAATAATAACCTATGCTTTTAAGCGTGCTTGGTAGGTAAACAGTACCATTATTTATTTTATCAAAGGCCATCACATCGATTTCTTCTACGCCTTCGTCCAAAATAATTGTTTTTAAGCTACGGCATAATTCAAATGCGGAGCGGCCTATTGATTTTACAGATGTTCTTACTGAAGTTATATTTTGAGATTGAGAAAATGCATCGCTACCAAGAAATTCACAGCTTTCAAGATTAACTTCACCTGTCAACCCGGATTTTTCGAAGGCAGAATGTCCTATGCTCTTCACTTTGGATAAGTTAATATTTTTTAGCGCCGCACAATTGTAAAATGCGTCGAGCTCCAAATTTTCAACTCCATGTAATTCGACCTGTTCAAGAGAACTGCATTCCTTGAACGCGGCTTTGTCTATCATATAAATATCTGCTTGGAATGTAACATTTTTTATGAAAGGATTTTCATCAAACGCTGATTCCATTACTGTGTTGACGTTGCCTGGAATCGTATAACTTGTATCCTGTTTGTTATGAGGGTAGTGCATTAAATCTATCAAGCCGTCAGAATTGTTCTTGTATAATACTCCGTCAATAGACAAGCAGCTTTTGTTGTCCGGCGATACCGTAATGGCAGATAATTCTTTGCAGCCTATGAAAGGATTTATTTCATTTTTTATGAAAGGATTTATTTCAAATTTTACATTACTGGGAATATATATTTCTTTTAACAAGGTGTTTGTGAAAGCATATCCCCCTAATTCTAAAAGCGATTCAGGAAGTGTAATACTTTCAATGCCGCAATAGCCAAATGCCGCATCGTCTATAGTTTCTAAGCCCTCAGGCAACAGCACATTTTTTAACGACGAGCATAAGTAAAAGCATTGCCCATTTATGGTCTTTACAGTATTTGGAATGTTTATTACAGATAAATTTGTGCACCCATAAAACGCATCGGTGCCTATTAAAGTTATTCCTTCCGGGAGCTGTACTTCAAGAAGTTCGGTCATGTCCGAGCAAAAATATGGGCACACCGTTGTAATGCCTTCGCCCACTATGACTTTTTTTATCGCTGTCTTATAATCATTCCAAGGCGAATCATATATTCCAGCTTTTGGCATATCGCCGGTTCCCTCTACATAAAGCGTATCGCCGTCAATTCTCCATGTAATGGTTTTGGTAAGCTCGCCCGATGTGGAAGCGTCATCAGCCAAGATTTGAACCCGTGTAGGAACTTCCCACATATTATAGGCGCACACAGGCAGAACCAATAAAGCGGCAAAAAACACTGCCACAAAACTTGTAAATATTTTTCTCATTTTTATCCTCCTTAAAAAAGATATGTACATTATACCCCCCCCCGACATGTTTTGTCAATAGGTTTTTGCAAATTCCCCCCCTTTAGCAGAAAATCAGACAAAATCTCTTGACAAATGCGGCGGGGGGTGGTATACTTTTAGCAGTCTTTAACATGCGGTACTGTGATGCCGGTAAGATTGGATAACAGCTTTGGGCCTTATCGCAGTTTGTCGGCGGTAGGGCTTTTTTCGGGAGGCGGCGAATACGGAACAGCTTATTGAAAAGGCCGAGCTTATGGACGGCGGCGCGGTAAAGCGCGCGCTGACGAGGATGTCCCACGAGATACTTGAAAAAAACAAGGGCGCCGGGGATATCTGCCTCGTAGGGATCTTAAGGCGGGGCGCCGCTTTGGCAAGAATTATTGCCGGCAATATTTTTGAGATCGAAGGGGTGGAGGTTCCCTGCGGGGACATAGACATCGCCCACTACCGCGACGACCTGCTGAGGTCGGATATCCCGGTTCTCAAAAAGGCGGAGCTGCCCTTTTCGGTCAGCGGCAAAAAGATCATTCTTGTAGACGATGTGCTTTACACCGGGCGCACCGCAAGGGCCGCTATCGAGGCGGTTTTCTCGCTCGGCAGGCCGGCGGCCATTCAGCTGGCGATTTTAATAGACCGCGGGCACCGCGAGCTGCCCATTCGCGCCGACTACGTAGGGAAGAATATCCCCACCTCTCGGAGCGAGGTAATTAACGTGCATATTCCGCCGTTCGATTCAGAAACGGCGGTTAAGCTGATGGAAAACGGGTAAAACCGCTTTCACGCAACAAAATTGGAGGAATGCAAAAATGAAATTAGTCTACGGCATCAAGGACAAACCGAAGTTCGGGCAGCTTATCGTCTTCGCCATTCAGCAGCTTTTGGCTATCATGGCGGCGACGCTGGTCGTTCCCGTAATCACAAACGGCGTAACTCTCGCCGACGGCTCCCACCCGACAATGGATCCCGCGGCGGCGCTTTTCGGCGCGGGCATAGGAACTTTAGTCTATGTTCTGTTCACTAAGGCTTCAAGCCCGGTATTTTTGGGCTCGTCCTTTGCGTTTTTGGGCTCGATGGCGGCCGCGTTCGCCGGCGGCGTTTCTATGCAGCTCGGCTTTTTGGGTCTCATCATCGGCGCAATCTTCGCGGGACTTGTCTACGTCGTCATCTCGCTGCTCGTAAAAGTTGCCGGAGTAAACTGGCTCAATAAGCTGATGCCCTCCGTGGTCATCGGCCCGACCGTCGCCATTATAGGACTCGGCCTTGCCGGCAATGCCATAGGAGATCTTCAAAAGGGCGGCGTGACCGACGAAGCCGGCACCCCCGTTGCGGCAACGCTTCTTTGCGTACTTGTCGGACTTATCACCCTTATCGTCACCACCATCGCCTCGACCTACGGCAAAAAAATGGTCAAGCTCATTCCGTTCATCATAGGCATTCTGGGGGGCTACGCCGTTGCGGTCATCTTCACCGTGATAGGCAACGCCGCGGGAATCGACGCCCTTAAGGTCATAAGCTTCCAGTCCTTTGCAGACCTTGTCGACGGCGGCTTCGGGCTTCACACCCTCATTCATATCCCCCGCTTCACATTCCTCACGGCCTTCGGGGCCTTCGGCGAGCTTAACGCCGCATACATCGGCGCTATCGCCCTTGCATACGTCCCCGTCGCGTTCGTTGTCTTTGCCGAGCACGTGGCGGATCACAAAAACATCTCCTCCATTATCGAAAAAGACCTTCTTGAAGATCCCGGCCTCTCCCGCACCCTTCTGGGCGACGGCGTAGGCTCGATGGCCGGCGCCCTCTTCGGCGGCTGCCCCAACACCACCTACGGCGAATCCATCGCCTGCGTGGCCATCACCGGCAACGCCTCCGTCGCGACGATAGTCGCCACCGCGGTGCTCGCCATACTCGTATCCTTCATCGCGCCCTTTGTCGCCTTTGTAAACTCGATTCCGAGCTGCGTAATGGGCGGCGTCTGCATAGCCCTCTACGGCTTTATCGCGGTCTCCGGCCTTAAGATGGTGCAGAAGGTAAACCTTGAGGACAACAGAAACCTCTTCACCGCCTCGACTATACTCGTCTGCGGAATCGGCGGGCTCTCACTCAACTTCGGCGCGCTGACTATCACCAACGTCGCCACCGCTCTTATCCTCGGAATCATCGTAAACCAGATTCTCGGCATCAAGGCGGATAAAAAAGAAAACAAATAACTGCCGAAAAAACTGCTCCCTCAGGCAGGTTTTAGGGACGCCCCGATTGGGGCGTCCCTTTTTTATACCATTCTCGGTATGCGGGAACCACCGCACTGAAAGTGCCGAACCCAACGACGACTTAGCAGTATGCCTTTGGGAACACACCCCTCCCCTCGAGGGGAGGGGTCGCGCCGTTCGCCGCAAGGTGAACGGCCGGGTGACGG
>CANQPB010000035.1 GCA_947625615.1 uncultured Clostridia bacterium
AGTCAGAATTTCAAGGTGTCGCCTGCGGCGATGCATCTAAATATTTCTGATAATGCGTGCGGAATGGACACTCCCGGTTGCTTTACCTTGTTGACACACTGCCAGCTCGGTGGTATAATAATCTCAATCACTTGCTGCGGCTGTCCTGCAGCGCTTCGCCTTTCGCTCTCTCGCCTCGCGTATCGCCCGTTCGGCTTTGGGCTTGTTCGCCTCGATCAGCTCTTTCAGTATGTACTCCGCGGCGACCCCCGGCGGGTTCGGGTCATGGAACCTGAAATTCAATTTTTTCTTCACAGCGGCCGCCTCCTTTGCTCTTGGTCAATCATATGTCCATGCTTTACAGAATATTCCATTGGCTTTCTCCTTCCGATTTGATTACCGAATGGTTAGGAGCGCTGTGAGGTTTCACTCTCATCTTCGCAAAAAAACTTGACATTTTCGCATATTCATGTTATAATCCTATCATCTAATTAAAAGGAGTGCGCAATATGCAGTGGGTACAAAACGGCTTAGTACTGCATTTTAACGGCTATGATAATGCCGCCCACGGGATCAGTGCGCCCTTTTTTAGGTGACACCATGTCACTGTAAGCGGCCGCGCCGATCCTTTTCTTATTGATCAAAAGAAAGGAAGGCGCAATTTTTATGCCTAAAAATATAAAACAATTTTCTATTACAAGACAAAAAACAGCTCTGCTGATTTTGGAATGGTCGGTAGGTTTCCGCCCGGCCGGAAGCGTATGGGTTCTGCTGCTGGCTCTGCGCGGGTTCTCTTTGGTTGAGATCGGCCTTGCCGAGGCGGTGTTTCACGTCGTAAGCTTTTGCTGCGAATTGCCCTCCGGGCTTTTAGCGGACGTCTTGGGACGAAAATGGACGCTGACGGCAAGTCATGTGATGTTTGTTCTCTCCACCCTTATGATGGTAGTCTCCCGGGGAATGGCGGGGGTATGCCTATCTCTGGCAATTTCCGCGCTTGGGTACAATCTTGAATCGGGCACTCGCGAGGCAATCACCTATGAATCAATGCTTCAGGCGGGGCAAGGGGAAAACTATCTGAAATTTTCTTCCGTTCAGCACGGCATTTACCGCTTCAGCAGCGGCGGTGCGATGCTTTTGGCGGGAGCAACTGTTCTTTTAGGGTGGCGTGCGGCATATCTTCTGGATACCGCGATCACCCTCATCGGTTTAGCCGCCGCATTGACCGTAACCGAGCCCGAGAGGGACACTCCCGGAATGACGTTTCAAACGCTGCCGTCAGCTCTTATAAAAACAGTCCGAGAAGCTTGGGCGCTTCTCAGGTCTGACGGCGTGGCGGTTCGGATAATGACAGCGAACGCATTAGTGGGAGTCTGCGCAACTCTTACGGGATTTTACCTGCAAGAAAATGTGGAGGCGGCAGCGACGTTTCCGGCGCTGTTGGGGCCGGCGCTGTTCGCGCTTGGCCTGGGCGGAGGCCTGGCGGGGCTGCTGACGGTCAGGCTGGATCGCCTGTCCTATCCGAAAGCCGTGGCTATAACGGGCGCGGGAGTTTTGCTGTGCACGCTGGCGGCGAAAGGCACATCTCTGCCGGTGCTGATGGCCTCCGGCCTGTTGGCGGGATTTTTGGACGACAGCTTAGAGCTCGTCAGCGACAAACGGCTGAACGACCGATTTCCCTCCGCCCAGCGGGCAACCCTCATTTCCGTATCGTCAATGATTTTCTCGGTATTTATGATACCGCTGTCGCCGCTTTTCGGTTGGTGGTTCTCATAGGCTGCTTTCGGAAGACGGAACAATCTCGTCAATCCGGCTCGGCAAAATAAAGAGGCGGTCATATCATTTCTGAGAAGCCGGCAAAAGCAAAGGCTCAGGGGCAAGATAGCTCCTGAGCCGATTTTTTATTGCGTGGTTCACCGCCCGCCGGGCGGAATAAAACGCGCTACTCCACCATATACTTTACCAAAAAGTTTTTGGGAGTGAGCGTATGACAATACCGAAGGACAGCGAACGCCCGGTAATTTTGGGGGAATACATAATCGAGCACAAGGCCACCGTAAGACAGGCGGCTCACGAGTTCGGAATTTCTAAGAGTACGGTGCATAAAGACGTCAGCGAGCGGTTAAAAAAAGTCCGGCCGGCGCTATACAGGGAAGTCCGGGTGATCTTAGACATAAATAAGCAGGAGCGCCACATTCGCGGCGGCGAAGCAACGAAGCAAAAATACAAGGAGCTCTCGGGGATAAAATAAAATTCCGCCCTCGCCTTTTCGCGGGGGCGGTTCATAAAGCGGCGTGTTTGCGCCTTTCTTTAAGATCGGCATGGACAGCAAACAGCAACGCTCCTGGCGGGGAATGAATCGCCGGGGCGTTTTCTGTTTGATTTGCGCGGAGACTTATAAAAATTCGATTAAGCGTCTTAACGGAAGGTAGATTTCTTCACCTTTTAGTGGTATAATGTTAAATATCCCGGGCAGCTATTTTAAGAATCGGCGTTTGAGCCGGCAACGGAGGCAATATATTCATGTTGGATTTTTTGAATAACATACGGCGTGCGGAAAAGAAAATTCCCCTGACAAGACAAGCTATAAATACGGCAGCCGCGGCGCTTTTGGGAATTGCTTTGGGAACGCTTTCAAAGTTTCTGGATACTGTCCCCGTCAATAACTTACCTGCTTTGCTTCAATATTTAGATGTGACAAATTTTCTGGGGCGGTTTGCCATATGGGTGTTCATCGCCGTATGTATTTCAATTTACAGTTCGTCATCGGTAAGAGCGGCAATCAATGTGTTCCTGTTCTTTGCGGGTATGGTGCTCAGCTATTACTTATATTCGTCGTTTATTGCAGGCTTTTTTCCGAAAAGTTATGCGATGATTTGGATCGGCTTTACCGTTGTTTCCCCGCTCCTTGCCTTTATCTGCTGGTATGCGAAAGGTCAGGGCAGAATATCACTGATTCTTTCCGCAGGAATAATCGCCGTTCTTTTTAATATGTCATTTGTGTACGGAATCGGATATTTTAACAGCCTCTCCTTTTTGGAGGCGTTGACGTTTTTATGTGGGTGCGCCGTTATGAAACGTCAATCTGTGGCAGACACCGTGATTATGATAGCAATAGGCGTTGCGCTGGCTTTTGTGCTTGACATTGTAATACCGTTTTCTTTCTGATAAGTCAATTTTCTGCTTGTTGCACCCCCTTTGGAAACTAAACGACGCACTTCTACGCAATCTCCGCCGCAGAGGCTTTCTGCGGCGAATATTTCGGGTTGCAACTCACTCATATGTTGAGAAATTCTCTCTTTATGAGTTATTGATTTTCTTTTGCGGGCGTGGTATCCTCATATTGAGCTCAGAAAACACGCGAATCGCGGCAAAAAAGATGAACTTAACGAAAGGATTGAAAGATATGAAATTATCAATCGGTGAAAACATAAGAAGGCTTCGCCGCGCGGGCGATCTTACGCAGGAACAGCTTGCCGACCGCCTCGGCGTTACCTATCAGTCGGTGAGCCGCTGGGAAAACGGCTCGGCCTACCCCGACATGGAGCTGCTGCCCGCGCTCTCCGACATCTTCGGGGTGTCGGCAGACGAGCTTTTGGGGATCCCCGAGGGCGAAAAGGAAAAGCAGGCCCAAAAACTCTGCGACGAATACTGCGCGGTTCAGAACGCGGAATTTCCCGAGGACAGGGAGAACGAGCGCTATGAAAAGCTCGCCGAAATCATCAGAAAGCTGCGGGTAGACTACGCCGGCTGCGACGCGGTCTGGAAATTCTGGCTGAGCAGCTACGACAGCATGCTCAAGGACAAGCGCCTTTTGCCGGAGGTGAGGCTTTTCGCCGAGGCGAGGCTGGAAAAGCGTCCTTACAGCACCGACGTCATCGAAAAGATGGCGGTAATCGAGGACGACGACCACATCGACGCGTTTATAAAGCGCTATGCAACACCCTATGACATCGGCAAGGACACGCTTTTGATGACGCGTTATATGCAGAGAAACGAGCCCGACAAGGCGACGCCGCTTCAGAATCAGAAGCTGTTTAAGATTATCGACGACGCGGTGAATTCCCGACCGATGTATCTGAACCTCAATAACAAAACGCTTGAGCACTGCTTTGCGGAGAACACCGCCCGCCTCGGAATCCTTCACGCGTTCGCCGAGGAGACCCCTACGCCCGAGCACCCGATAACCTGCGGAAAAGGGGTTGACTATTGGGCGCAGTCAAGGCTTGACATAGGTTTCCGCCGCGCCTGCTATCTGGCATCGATGGGAAAAACCGTGGAGGCTTTCACTGTCTTGGAGGATTCGGTATCGCTGCTCGAAGAGGTAATGAAGATCACCGGCAGAGTTGAGCTTGAAACCTCGCGCTTCACGCCGACCGTGAAGTGGACCGCGGAGGAGGGCTGGTATAACCCGAACGCCCAGCCGGGGCCGCTTGAGAGAAGCATCTTTATAAACAGCTCGGGCGGCTACTGCTTCGACATTTACCCGTCGGTATATCTTTACATGCTCACCGCCGGGCAGGGCTGGGAATGGTTCGACCCGATAAGGGAGGATCCGCGTTACCTAAAATGCACCGAAAGGGTGCGCGCCCTCGTAAAGACAAAGCAGCAGTGATAAAATAACTATCCCCCGGCGCAGCCGGGGGATAGTTATTGTTTTCCGTCAGCGGTTAAAACCACTTCACAAAGCCGGGGTCGCTTATGCAGGAGGCGATGATCATTTTAGGCTCGCTTCCGTCCAAGGGGACGAGCGCAAAGCATGCGTCGTCACACATTTGCAGGATCACGTTCTCGTTGTCAACCCCGCAGAGGGATATCCCCACGTAGCCGTAGGCCTCGTTTACCTGCTCGGTCAGGGCGTTTATGTCGAGCTCGACAGTCTTCCCGTCAAAGTCGGTGACGTAAACCCGTCTGTCGGCAATTCCCACCGCCTTGCCGTTTATCACCCTAACGACGGTCGCTTCGGGGAGCCCGAACATCTTCTTCGGCTTGCCTTTGTTGAGGTCGAGCCTCATAAGCGAGGTCTTGCCGGTCTCGGAATCCGTCTCGGTGTAGTAGAGATTTTCCGAGCCGTCGAGCCACCAGTTATTTACGTCGTATTCGTCGGTGATGTATATCCGCTCTCCCCTGTCTGTTTTGAGGTCGATTTTATACACCTCAAAGCGCCTGAACGTGCCGTCGCTTTTGGTGCTGCGGAGCATTATATAGAGGTTGTTCACGTAAAACTGCGAGGTGTAGCTGTACTGCCTGCCGTTTTCGTAGTTGAACGAGAATATTTTTTTGCTCTCGCCGTTCTCATTGAGCTCCTCGGCCCACACGTTCAGAACATACGGCTCGTCAGGGTCTTTTTGGTGTGAGCTCATCGTCTCGGGGTCGAATGACATCTCCGGCTCATGCACGCCGATGAAGTACATATATCCCCGGTGGGCGCGGATATATTTATTGTACTGCGTATCGGTGAAGACGTCCCCCGAAACGCTTCTTAAGGTCTCTACATCGCTGCCGTCGAGCGCCGAGGACATGATATTTACGGTGTCAAGGGTCTCGGCGGCGTCTGCGCCCTTTTGCCGCGCCGTCCAGTAAAGCCTGCCGTCGTAGACCGAAAGCCCGGTGAATTCCGGCCGGTTGAGGGCGAGGCATATCGAGCTGTCGGTGTGGTCGCACCCGGGCAGGTCGCAGATGTTATAGGCGTTTTCGCCCGCCGAGCCGTCGGAGCCCATGAGCCTGAAACCGTTTCGGCACATGATAATTCCGAAATAGCGGCCCTCGCCGTCGCTCGTCACCATCTTGTCCTGGATCATATAGCTCGGGTCTACGTCGTAGTCCTCAAGGTAGTCCTTTGAATCGAACAGCGCCCAACCGGCTGCCATAAGCCCGACGAAGCAAAGGCATGCCGCCGCAATCTGCGCCGCCCTTTTAATGCTGATTCTTTTTGTCATCTTAAAATCTCCTTCCGCGGCTTCAAGGATATACCGGCTGTCGATATCTCCCATAAGCTCGGCAAGCTTCGGTATATTCATAAAACCACTCCTTCCTGTTCAAGATACTTTTTTAACTTCTCCCGGGTGGAATGAAGGCTCGATTTGACCTTGGCTTCGCTGAAGCCGCAGCTTCGGGAAATCTCCCTGACGCTTTCAAAGAACCAGTATTTTTTCACGAAGATCACCCTTGCGTCGCGGCCGAGCCCGCCCAAAAAGGAATTTATGAGCTCGGTTATCTCCCCCTGCGGGCCGTCGGGAACGCTTTTGTCGGGAAGTATCCCCTCGAGCTCGTTTAGCGAGCATTCAAGCGCGCGGTCTCTCTTTTTGGCTCTTTGGCGCCTCAGCTTCATCAGCGCCTCAGTCCTCGCGATTTTCAGCGCGTACGCCTTAAAGGAATCCGGCCTCACGGGAGGTATAGTGCTCCACAGCCTGAAATATACGTCGGAAAGGCATTCCTCGCAGTCCTGCTCGCACCGAAGTATTCCCATAACAAGCCTTTTCAAAAGCCCGCCGTAGCGGCTTTCGGTGCAGGCTATAGCGCTCTCGTCGCGAGAAAAATAAAGCTCTGTCAGTTCGTTTTCTTCCAAGGTTTTCACCCGCCTATCAGATCGATCTGTATATTAAGATGCAAAACGTGCCGCCGGGGTTTTGTTCCCCGAAAAATTTGCCGCAAAAAATCAATATACTGAAATTTAATGTCAATATAGTGAAAGCAATATTGAAACCCGTATGTTAAAATATTTTTGATATTATTTTTTGAGGAGGTAATTTTATGAGCATACTCGAGATAAAAAACGGCGGAATATTTTTCACCACCCGCGATGAAAACGTCTTCGTCGAGCCCTACGGGGACGGCTGCGCAAGGGTGCGCGCCTCGCGCAATACCCGCATTTTGGACGAAAAATGGACGCTTTTAGACCCCGAGCCCTCGGACGCCGAGGTTTATGTCGACGGGAGCGTCGGTATCATCAAAAACGGCAAGCTGACGGTAAGGGTGGTGAGATCCTGGTCGGGCTGCCGCATTGAGTTTCAGAAAAAAGGCAAGGCGGTTCATGCAACCGACGAAACGGTGATCGCCACCCACGAGGAAGCCGACATGGTGACGAGATATCAGCACATCTCGGGGGAAAATTACCGCATCAGGGTTAATTTCGACGCCCGCGACGAGCACATCTACGGCCTCGGGCAGGAGCAGCAGGGATTCTTTGACCGCAAGGGCTGCACCTACGACATCGCCAACTGGAACACAAAATCGACGCTGCCGGTGATATATTCCTCGCTGGGCTACGGCTTTCTGTGGAACAATCCCTCGCCGGGGCGGGTGGAATTCGGCTATAACCACACGGTCTGGACGGCGGACTGCGCCAAGCAGGCGGATTATCTTGTATTTGTCGGCGACACCCCCGCCGAGGTGATGAACAGGTATTGCCGGCTTACCGGCTTTGCCCCGAAGCTGCCGCAGTGGGCAGCGGGATTCTGGCAGTCGAGATGCCGCTATGAATCTCAAGAGGAGATTTTGGAGGTCGCGCACGAATACCGGAAGCGCGGCATACCCCTTGACGCCATAGTCATAGACTTCTTCCACTGGACTGAGCAGGGAAACTGCGACTTCGACCCGAAATATTGGCCCGATCCCGAGGGGCTTGTAAAAGAGCTCAAGGAAATGGGTATCCGCCCGGTAGTTTCCTACTGGCCGACGGTAAACCCCGGGAGCCGCAACTGGAACGAGATGAACGAGCGGAACCTTCTTATCCGCACCGAGTACGGACATCACCCCACCTTTGACTTCTGGGGGCAGAACACCTATGTCGACATGTCTAACCCCGAGGCGAGGGAATTTGTCTGGGAGCAGATTAAAAAGACCTACATAAAGTGCGGAATACGCACCTTCTGGCTCGACGAGGCCGAGCCGGAGGTCCACCCGCAGCAGTGGGAGAACCTGAAAACCCACATCGGCAATATGGCCGAAACGGGGCTGACATATCCCTACTACTATTCAAAATGCTTCCACGACGGCCTTAAATCCGAGGGCGAGGAGGAAGTGGTGCTTTTAACCCGCGCGGCATACCCCGGCTCCCAGAAATTCGGGGCGCTCGTCTGGAACGGCGACATTGGCTCGGACTTCACTCAGCTTCGCAACAGCGTGGTATCGGGGCTCTCGATGGCCATGTGCGGTATTCCCTGGTGGAACAGCGACATCGGCGGCTTCTTCAACGGCGACACCGAATCCGACTACTTCCGCGAGCTTATTGTCCGTTGGTTCCAGTTCGGGCTCTTCTGCCCGGTCATGAGGCTCCACGGCACCCGCCTGAAGCAGTCCTACTATAAAGACCGCTATCCCGGAATAATCTGCGACGGCGGCGGCTACAACGAGATCTGGCATTTCGGCGACCGCGACTATGAGATCATCAAGGACATCATAGATTTAAGATACCGCTTGAAGCCCTACATTTTAAGGTGCGCCGAGCGCACATCGAAGACCGGCGAGCCAATCATGAGGCCGATGTTCTTCGACTTCCCCGAGGACGAAAACTGCTACGCCACCGGCGACCAGTATATGTTCGGCCCGGATATCCTCTTTGCGCCTATCCTCGATCAGGGCGCCACCGAGCGTGAGGTTTACCTCCCCGAGGGAAAGTGGATAAGAACCTCTGACAAATCTGTTGCCGACGGCGGGAAAAAGATAACCTGCCGGGCGGAGATCGGCGAATTCATAGCGTTTGTTCGCGACAGCGCAGAGGTTATAAAAGTATTCTGACTGTGCGGGCTATAAAGTTATCATAACACTTTGAAAAAATTTTTCAAGGGGACGTCCTCTTTCAGGACGCCCCCTTAAACATGGCCGACGCATCTTTGCTCAATACGTTATTGACATTGATATTTTTTTATGCTATAATATTAAGTATCAAGGCGTTTTCGCGCAAGCTTTTTTGCGCGGGACGAAGGAGGAAAAAGAGAATGAATAAAATTTTAAGACGCGTTTTTACGGTGCTGCCGGCGGTGCTTTTGCAGGCGCTCTGGCTGTTTGTACTCTTTGAGTGGCTGGCGCCCTGGGCCGCGCTTATTAACCTTGTTCTGACTATTCTTGCGTTCATTTTCGTGCTTTATATAATAACCAAGCAGGACGAGAGCACCTATAAAATTCTCTGGCTGCTCGTGATTCTGACGTTTCCGCTGGCCGGCGCGCTTTTATACCTCATCTTCGGCAACAAGCGCACCACAAAACCCCTGAAAAAGAAGCTCGATCACGCCGTAAAGCTCCCGGAGGATAAAAGCGACGCATCGAAGATATACGAATCGCTCCAAAACGACAACAAGCGCCTTGCGCAGACTTTCAAATGGGTGGAAAACAAGACCGGCTTTGCGCCGCACAAAAACGTATCCGCGAAATATTATCCCCTCGGCGACGAAATGTTCCCCGACATGCTTGAAGATCTCAGAGCGGCGGAAAAATATGTATTCGTCGAGTATTTCATAATCGAAAACGGCCTGATGTGGGATTCCATGGTGGATATCCTCGCCGAAAAGGCGGCGCAGGGCGTAGACGTAAGAGTGATGTATGACGACCTGGGCAGCATTTCCACCTATACAAAGGCCGACGCCGAAAAGCTGCGACAGAAGGGCATACGCTGCGTTTCCTTCAATCCCCTTGTGGCGATTAAGGGCACCCTGAACTGCCGCGATCACAGAAAAATGCTGATAATCGACGGAAAGGTGGCCTACAGCGGCGGCGTGAACCTTGCCGACGAATATATCAATCAGTATGAAAAGCATGGGCATTGGAAGGACATCGGCTTCAGACTGACCGGAAAAGCCGTCGCGAACTTTGTGAGAATGTTCTCGCTGTTCTGGAACGCGTTTACAAAGGAGCAGATCCCGGAGGAATATGTTTTAAACGCGGACGCCCTGCCTGACGGCGGCGAGCCGGACGGACTTGTTTTGAGCTATTACGATTCCCCTCTTCGCCCCGACGCCGTTTCGAACGAGCTTTATGTTGACCTTCTTTCCCAGGCCGAGGAGACCGCGTGGTTCTTTACCCCCTACCTCATGCCGGGAAACGCCCTTTTGGACGCCTTTGTAAGGGCGGCGCGCCGCGGCGTGGACGTGAGAATAATCATGCCGGGCGTGCCGGACAAAAAGCTTGTCTACAGAATGTCGCGGAGCTTTTACCCCGTGCTTCTTGAGGCGGGCGTGAAGATCTACGAATATACCCCCGGCTTCGTTCACGCAAAGGCGTGCGTCATAGACGGCAAGGTCGGAACCGTGGGGACGGTAAACCTCGACTACCGCAGCCTGTTTTTGCATTTCGAGAACAACTCGCTATTCTACGAGGCCACTCTGCTTAAGGATTTGAGCACCGACTTTTTGGACACGCAGGAAAAATCCGCGCAGAGAACTCTTGAAAACATCGGCGCCGGCTTCGGCAAATGGATAGTCGACGGCGTGCTGAGAATCTTTGCTCCCCTTTGCTGAGATATAACCGTGCGGATAACGGCCCCAAAGCCGCTATCCGCACTTTTTTGTGATCTTATTTTAAGGATATCTTTGCCTCGGCCTTTAAATCTCCCGCTTCGGCGCACACCGTGATCTCATCTGCCTCGGGAAGGATTGCCGCCAAAAGCCGCCCGTGCAGGGCGTTGCACGCGTTTTGGGTGTAGTCGTGAGCGTCGTCCACCTTGCCGGATCCCGTGCCGATCACCCTGCCGCCGCAGGCCGTTACCTTTACCTCGCCGTCGGAAGTCCAGGAAACATTGCCGTTTTCGTCGACAAAATCAACCTCGGCAAATATAAGATCCGCTTTGCCCGTCTTTCCGACGGCGTCGGGAATTATTCTCAGCCCGACAGGCTCCGAAACCGTTTTAAGGACGTCTTTGCCGCAGGGTACGCCGTTTTTGTAAGCTGTCGCCTCCAAGCTGCCGGCGGCATAGGGAACCTCGAACAGCGCAAAGCCCTTTTCGTTGGGGGCCTTTTTGCCGAGCGAGCTGCCGTTATGTATAAGCTCGCATTCGTCGGCAAGGGTGAAGACGTATACCTCCGAGGTTCTGCCCTCCTTGCCGGGATATGTCCAGGTGCGGTCGGCGTCGTAAAAGCCCCATGCCGAATAGGATTTTTCCCTGCCGGTGTTGTCGGGGTCGATGGTCAGAATCTTCACGGCCTCGCGCCCCCAGGCGACGTCGCGGTAGTAGGACTGCGGTTTTTTGAATCCGCAGATGCTGTAGTCGCCGCAGTTTGAGATGTGGTTCGGCCAGGGATCGAGCCCCCAGTGCGGGGCGTCGGGTCTGTCATAGATTACGCGGCCGAGGCCGGTCTCGCCGAAGTAGTCCCAGCCCGTCCAGACAAATTCGCCTATAAGCTTCGGCTGGGCGTCCATCGTCCTCTTTACCCAAAGGGCGTCCATGGGGTAGCTCTCGGTTATCGCAAACAGATGCGAGGTGAATATCTGAGTGTCCTTGGGTATTCTGTGGTTGAGGTAGTTGTAGCCCAAAACGTCGAGGTTGCCCGCCTGAGGGGCGATCTTTTCGCACCAGAAGTCCGGCTCGGTGGGCGCAAGCGGGAATGTCCTGTCCATTTCGGTGTTATATTCCCAGTTGTCCCAGAAATGGCAGAACGCGTGGGTGAGCGGCCTTGTCGGGTCGTTTTGCTTTATTGTGTCGGCGATCATCTTGCCGGTGGCGTAGCCGTCGCACTTGCCCGCACGGTCGTATATCTCGTTGCCGGTCGACCACATCACCACCGAGGGGTGGTTGCGGTCTCTTAGAACCATAGCGGCGGTGTCCTCCTTGGCGTATCTGTCAAACCAGAGGTGATAATCGTAGGGCTTTTTTCCGTTCGTCCAGCAGTCGAAGATCTCGTTGATGACGAGCATGCCCATTCTGTCGCAGACGTCGAGCATGACGGACGACGGCGGATTGTGCGACGTGCGAATGGCGTTGAAGCCGCTTTCCTTGAGAATACGCACACGCCTCTCCTCGGCGCCCCTGAAGGAGGCCGCGCCGACAACGCCGTTGTCGTGATGATTGCAGGCGCCGTAAAGCTTTATCGGCTCGCCGTTCAAAAGGAATCCCCTCTCGGCGTCGCAGGCGACGGTTCTCACACCGAAGCTGACGCTGTCGCTGTCCTCGCAGCCGTCGGTGACAAGCTTCGCCTCGCAGGTGTATACCGCGGGGGTATCAGGCGACCAGAGGGCGACGCCGTGAAGCACGGCTTTTGCGGCAAAGTGGTTCTTTCCAGCCTCAAGCTGCAAAGAGCGGGTCATAGAAAAACCGAGCTCCGGCACGCAGAACGCAACCTTCGCGGTCTTGTGGGCGGAGGAGATTATCTCTGCGGAAAATTCAACCTGCGCGCCGCCCTCAAAAATCCCGAGCGTGCGAACGGTGAGCCCCCAGGGCTCGAAGCGGTCTTCGCCCGAGGTCAAAAGCTCGACGCCGCGATATATCCCCGCGCCGGTATACCACCTTGAAGCCGGCTGGCAGGTGGCGTCAACCTCGACGCGGAGGGTGTTCTCCCCCTCTTTGAGATATTTTCCGATGTCGACGGTAAAGGCGGTGTAGCCGTAGGGGTGAAAACCGACGTGATCGTTATTTACGAATATTTCGGCGAGGCCCATAACGCCGTCGAAGCGGACGAGCACGGTTTTCGTGCCGGGGTTTTCTATTTTGGCGGAGTAGCTGCCCCTGCAGGGCTGAAAATATCCGTAATCGGCCCATGTCGGGGAACCGGGGGTGCGGGGCGTTGCGAGCATGAAATCGTGCGGCAGGGTTACCTCGGCGATCTCGCCGTTTCGGCTGAACGTCCAGCCGCGGTTGATATTCTTTGTGTTCATATTTATCCTCCTTGTTTTGTTCTGCGGCATATGCCGGTTTACGTCTGCATTATATCACACCGGCGCTTAAGTATCAAGCCGAAATTAAGCTTTTTTTCGGCTCAGATGAGAATAATTCAAAAATACTGTCCCGGCGCAATATTAAGCTATCGCCGTGCAAAGATTTTTACGTCCGTAAAGCTGTATAATTATTATACCTATTTTGCACCCGGAGGAACATTATATGAAACTTTTTAAACGCATTTTAGCCGTTGCGGCGGCGCTGGCGCTTTCGCTCTGCGTCCTCGGCTCTTCGCTGAACGTTTCGGCGCAGACAAAAAGCACCCCGAAGATGAGGCGGCCGCTTTCTAACGAATCGCCGATGCTTATCGTTCACATCGACACCTGGAATTTTCCCGATCCCGAAAAGATAATCGATCTTATCCCCGAGGAGCTTCTGCCCTACGTCGTCTTTAACATCTCCCTCTCGGTGGGTACCGACGACGCCGGAAAATTCCTCCGCTCGGGCGACGGCTACGAAACCTCCAAGTCCTGGATACGCGCCTGCGCCGAAAGGGGCGTCTGGTGCATGGTTCAGCCGGCGAGCGGCGGAAAGAGCAATCTGCCCGACTACAACTCGAAGACGGATTACGAAGACACCCTTTACGGGGAATTCTTCCGCGACTACCCCAATTTCTTGGGCTTCAACTACTGCGAGCAGTTCTGGGGATTTGACCAGAACGGCGCGCCCTCGGCTCTTGAAAGATACGATCACTTCGCGGCGCTTTTAAAGCTCACAAACAAATACGGCGGATACCTTATCATCAGCTGGTGCGGAAACCGCTGGGGCCAGAACATCAGCCCGCTTGCAATGCTTAAGCGGAATTCCGACTATGAAAAGGCCGCAAGGACATATTCGGAAAATCTCATAATCTGCGACAAATACACGCAGGAAAGTTATGTTCACGACGTGCAGAGCCAGGTGCTGGGCTACTGGCTTTCGGGCTACTGCGGAAACTACGGCGTCAGGTACGATTCCACCCACTGGGACAGCGCAAAAAACGCCGGCCACCACGACGGCGACTATACGCAGTCGACCGGGCTTTCAATCATGCTTGAATCGATGCTTTTAAACGGCGCCACCGTAATAGACGGCCCCGAGCTTATCTGGGCGGACGACATACACGAGGTAGGAACCAAAACCGTCGACGGCTATTCGAGCCGCACCTGGGACACCTTTGCCACCTATGACAACGTGGCTCTCGACATGTTCAAAAAGGTGACGGACGGCTCGGTGAGAATACCCACCCGCGAGGAGGTTGCCGCAAGGACGAAGGTCGCGCTTATCCAGAATGTCAATTCCGGCAGCGACAACGCAAAATACTGCACCCCCTCGTCGCTGACCGCCGGCCTTTACAGGATAGAGGGCGACGGCGCGCTTGAAAACAACTACTACCACTATAAATCGACGGGAAGATACCCCACTATACCGCTGATGTATAAATTTGCGTCGGATAAATATAAGGAGGGCTTCACCACGGTGGTGAACGTCTCGGACTACGCCTCGCGCTGGGGCAAGAAGGAAAAGAAGGTAGAGGAATTCAACAAGCTCTTCCCGAAGGAGTATTCGGGCGACCTTTACGCCGGAAGATATTTAAATACCTGGTGGACTTATAACTACTATGTAAAGGGAGAGACCGGCAAGGCCACCCTCGATCTTAAATACAACACCTGCGACACCATCGGCCTAAGCTATTCGATGTATTCCTCCGGCATAATCACCGAATATTCCGACAGGCTGCAGATCTACCTCAACAACTACGACAGCAACCACACCTCGAAGCTCTCTACCGACGTCATCACCGTAAAGGGCGCGGCCGAAAAGCCGAAATGCACCTATACCGTAAGGACAAAGAATCAGAAAAAACCGACCGTCACGCAGAGCTGGTCTAACGGGGTGTATACCCTTAAGGTGACCCACAACGGCCCGATAGATATAAAAATATCCTGCTCGGGAGATTCAAAAAAGAAACTCACCGATTACGCCGAGCCGAATCTTACACCACCCGCGGCGCCCGCCGCTTATAAGGGCGAGCTGCAGCACGAGGGCGAATGCTTCGACTACAAAAACATCGAAAAAATAGTCTCAAACGGCTACGGCACCGGCATCGACGGCTACACCGGACAGGGATATATGAGCTTCGGGACGAAAAGCGGCGCCGCCCTGCGGGACACCTTCAAGGTGCTCGAGGACGGAAACTACACCATGTATATCCGCTATATGACATCTTCAAACGCAAACGGGCTCACCCTTAAGGTGAACGGCTCACAGAAGACGATAAACCTGAGCGGCGGCTCGGGCTGGAAAAACGGCAAGCTTACCGTCTCCCTTAAAAAGGGCGAAAACAAAATCGAGCTCTCGTCGGGGAGCACGCTTTCATCAAAGCTTTATATCGACAACATAAGGCTGATTAAAGAGTAGGCATAAAATAAGCGGGAGCCGAAGCTCCCGCTTAATTTTTAGGTTTTATTCGAGACCCGCAAGAATGCGCTGCATCGTCACGCCGTCCGCGACGTTTATTATGCCGTCGTTGTTGAGGTCGGCCGCGGAGATCTTTTCCTCGATGCCGGCAAGAATGCGCTGCATGATAACTCCGTCGGTGACGTTCGGCTCTTTGCCCGAGCCGTCAAGGTCGCCGCGCTGGAATTCGGGGATCGGAGCCTTTGTGACATACTCTGCCTGAGCCTCCGCCGCTAAAATCTCATCGTCGGTGAGAAGCCAGTAAACAGGGCTTCCGAGATCCATATCGAATTTTGAATCCCAGTTTTCAAGCTCGTATCTGACCTTGAAGCCGTCGGATATTACGTCATAGCAAAGTATTTTTGCGCCCTCAAAATCCAAGTAGCTTTCACGCTCGGAATATTTAACGGTGTATTTGCCGGAGGCCTCCATCTCTTTGATTTCGGCGACGGTTTTGTAGATATCCAAGCCCGGCGCCATTTCGGCGGAAAAATCGTCATGCGTATACGTTCCGTCGTCATTGATAGTCTCGGGTATGCCGTCCACCCTGATTTCTTCAATTTCGCCGGTCTGCTTATCTATAAGAACGCAAACGCGGCAGCACCAGAACTGATAGGCATATTCGGTCGTATACTCCGTATCATAGCTTGTGTAGCTGTCCTCGATAAAGAACTCATACTCCTGCATTTTCTTGTCAAGATCGGCCTTTGTCTTGCCTATTAGATCGGAGAACGGGGCGTTAAAGAAATTTTCGTGGAACATAGTTTGAAGATTTTTGCCAATAACTGTCAAGGTGCAGATCCCTCTGAGCTGCTTATAATATACGACGTAGGTATTCGGCAGCTTTAAACAAATATATTCCTGAACATTTCCGTAGGGATTATTCTTATCCGTAATAGAATATTCCTTGTAAAGGCAACCGGATTCTGCAATATATTCCTTTATATCTCCGTAAGTGGTTTCACCGCGGAACTTTCCGGCAATCACAAGATCAGTTAAGTTGGAGCCAGTCCAGATTTCTCTGACAACATCTTTACTTTCATAGTCCGGAGGAGCATATTCAGGGTTATAGTAAACAAAAAACTTTAAGCCCATGCCGTCGTCATAAGTAGTCGACATGCTGTTTGGCATATCTTCAATAAACTGGCTGCCGTAATTCTTCTTCATAAGCTCAAGAGCTTCGTCTTTATCCATTCCGACAAGGCTTGCAAGCTGGAATTCGGGAACATGGCCGCATTCATGGCATTGTTCCTCACGCTCTCCCGTAAAGCCGGAATTATAGAATACATGCTGTTCATATTCTTTCATATTGCACCAGCAGCCTATTACGGTGCGCCAATGGTGGGCTTCGTCGTAACTGTAATCGGATAAAGTGGCGCCCTCGTCGTGGGTGTGCTCGGTCATCAGGATAAATTCGTTTCCGCTGTCCGCAATCTTATATTCAAGGTTATACTTGCCGTTTGAATAAAGCTTGGGGTTCGCGGGGTTTACCGAGAAGCCGTCGTCAAGGGCGGCCGCGGCAAGCTCATCGTCGGTCATGCCGGTGCCGAGCTTATAGCCGGTGCCGAAATTCTCGGAATGATAGACCGCCGCCTGGTAAAATTCATACTCGGTCGCCCCGGTCTGATAGTTTATAGACCACTGCAAGTAATAAAGTCTCGCGCTGAGGACTTTATCCTTTATCACCGCTATAGAGGCGATGTCGGCGCCGCCGAGGGGCACGGGGAGATCGTCCTTGGGGTCTACCTCGGGTTCCTCAAGCTTATAGTCGTATCCCGCGTTGGTGAGCATCTGGGCAATGCGATCCGGCAGTTCGTAATTATAGCAGGAAAAGCTGCCGGTAAAATCAAGAACCGTCAGGGGCGCTGTTGCCGCAGGCGCGGGGATTTCGGGAGCGACGGCAAAGATGTCGGCCGAGAGGGTAAACAGCAGCGCTGCCGCAACCAAAAGCGTAATTATTTTTTTCATGCATATTCCTCCTTTATGGTGTTACTGATATTTTACCCCCCCCCCGGTGGTATTTGTCAAGTGTTTGCAGAAAAAATTTCAAAAATCGTCAAAACCCCCTTTATTTTTTTCTTTATATGTGCTATGATATGTATATACAACCTTTTGGGTGTCCAAAGAAACGGAGGTACCACTTATGGCAAACTACTATCCAAAGAAGCGGCGAAAAATTAGATACAACAACCTTGCTATTCTGCTTGCAATCCTGCTTTTGATTATTCTTATCATTGCAAAGGGCTGTTCGGCCATTTTCGGCAACCGCGAGCCGAAAGAAGACGAGCCCGCCCAGCCCCTCACCACCCAGGATCTCGCCCAAGACGAGCTGCCCATTGATCAGAACATGGCCGATCCGACCTCGCAGAGGTATTACACCTTCAGCTCGGTAACCCTCACGGCGGACGATCTCGGCACGGGCAACCTTGTGCTTGTAAACAACAACATAGCCTTCAAGGGGCAGGTCACCGAGGACGAGCTCGACGTAGTACGCGAGAAAAAGAACAACGCCTATTCGGTAAAGGATTACACTGTGCTTGTCCGGCCGGAGGTTATGGAGCACCTGAACACCATGCTCCTTGACTTCTACAATGCCACCGGCTCGGAGGGAGTAATGGTAAACGCGGGCTACCGCACCCTTGAATATCAGCAGGAGCTTTACGACGAGGATCTCGCCCAAAGCGGCCAGGATTCCTCGTCTTTGGTCGCGAAGCCGGGCTTCAGCGAGCACCACACCGGCCTCGCCATAGACTTCACCGTCTACGAGGACGGAAAGTACGATCAGTCCAAAATAGGCACCGGCGACTACGCATGGATCAACGAAAACTGCCATAAATACGGCTTTATAAACCGCTATCCCCTCGGCAAGGAAAAGCTTACGATGATAGACAACGAGCCGTGGCATTTCAGATATGTCGGCGTTGCCCACGCCACCGTGATGAAAAATTACGACTACTGCCTTGAGGAGTATATAGACTTCATAAAGAATTTCACGATAAGAAAGGGCTTCCTGCAGGTTGACACCGACGACGGCGCCATATATATGATCTACTACGTTCCGATGTCGGCCGACAGCGACACCACCTCGGTGTTCATTCCCGTAAAGGACAAGGACACCAAGGAGCTTTACCCCTATGAGATATCCGGCAACAACGTCGACGGCTGGATAGTCACCTTCCAGTTCAAGGCGCCCGACAGCGTCCCGACGGTGCTCCCGCTCACCGGCGACGAAGCGCCCGTTCCCGACGGCGAAGATGCCTCCCTTGAAGACGGCGCGGATAATACGAATAATTCCGAAGAATAATTATATTATAAGGAGAAGTTATATGTCTGAGTGCACACACGACTGCTCGAGCTGTTCCCAGAACTGCTCGCAGAGAACCGAACCAGAGGATTTTCATGTAGATCCCCACGAAATGAGCCATATTAAAAAGGTAATAGGCGTTGTTAGCGGCAAGGGCGGCGTGGGAAAATCCCTCGTCACCGCAATGCTCGCCGTTGAGGCGCAGCGCCGCGGCAAAAACGCCGCTATCCTTGACGCCGACATCACCGGGCCGTCTATCCCGAAGGCGTTCGGGATAAAGGAAAAGGCCTCCTCGACGGGCGACGCACTTTTGCCGGTGATCACAAAGACCGGCATAAAGGTTATGTCGGTAAACCTGCTTTTAGAGGACGAGACCCAGCCGGTGGTCTGGCGCGGGCCGATAATCGCCGGGGTGGTAAAGCAGTTCTGGAACGAGGTCATCTGGGACGACGTTGACTATATGTTCGTCGATATGCCTCCCGGAACCGGCGACGTTCCCCTGACGGTATATCAGTCGATACGCCTTGACGGAATCGTGGTCGTCACTTCGCCGCAGGAGCTTGTAGGAATGATAGTTTCAAAGGCTGTAAACATGGCGAAGATGATGAACATTCCCGTTCTGGGGATCGTCGAGAACATGAGCTATTTTGTCTGCCCGAACTGCCACGAAAAGCACGAGATCTTCGGCTCGAGCAAGGCGGAAGAGGCCGCAAAGGCCTTCGGCACCGAGGTTTTGGCGAAGCTGCCCTTCGACCGCGAGCTTTCAAAGCTCTGCGACACCGGCCTTATCGAGCTTTACGAGACGAGAGCTCTTGAGCCTGCGGCGGATAAGATCATCACAGATTAACCGAAACGTGGACAGAAATGTCAGTATATTCGATCATCTTGTTTTTGGTGGGAGGGCTTTGCCTCGCGCTCGGGATCGCTATCTACCGGGGCAAGACCGATCTCATTCACGACTACCATCAAAAGAACGTCTCCGACAAAGCCGCCTACGGGAAGGCTTTCGGCAAGGCAGTTTTTGTCATCGCGGCGGCGCAGCTTATAAGCGGGGTCATCGCCCTGTTCGCCGAAGGTTCGCGGCCTTTGGCCGCAGCTGCGGTCGCGGTGCTGATCATCGGCCTCGCCGTCGGGATCGGCTGCTTTATTGCCGTGCAGAAAAAATTCAACGGCGGCATTTTCTGAGCCGAAGCCCGGTTTATCTCAAAAAACGCGGCCCTCGCCTTGCGGCGGGGGTCTATTTATGTTCAAAATTTTTTATTTTCCCTCTTGACAAATTATATACTTCGTGATATGATGTATAGCATGAGAGGAGGCATTGTATGGATATTCAGTTGAAGCGCGGGCTTTTAGACGTCTGCGTGCTGGCGGCGATCAAGGACAAGGACTCCTACGGCTACCAAATAATCAAGGACATGAAGCCCTATCTCGAGCTGTCCGAATCGACTTTATACACCATTTTAAAGCGGCTTGAGACGGCGGGAATGCTGACAGTCCGAAGCGTTGAGCACGACGGGCGGCTCAGGAAATATTACCATATCACCGGCTCGGGGATCGCGCGAATTGAGGAATTCAAGGAAGACTGGAAGGAAATTCTTTCAATATACCGTTTTGTTGTCAAGGAGGAAGAAAATGAATAAACAGGAATTTTTGGAGCAGCTTCGGCGCGGCCTGCGCGGGCTGCCGCAGGAGGACATAGAGGAACGGCTGAGCTTTTACAGCGAGATGATAGACGACCGCGTTGAGGAGGGTCTGTCGGAGGCAGAGGCTGTCGCCGAAATAGGAAGCGTCGGGGAAATAGTCTCGCAGATTCTGGCGGAAACCCCGCTTACAAAGATAGTAAAAGAAAAAATCAAGCCGAAAAGCCCGATAAGGCCGTGGGTCGTCGTGCTGCTGCTACTCGGCTTCCCGCTCTGGTTCCCGATTACGGTTGCAGTTTTCGCAATCATTTTGTCGGCGTATATAGTCATATGGTCGGTGATAATTTCGCTTTGGGCAGCATTTGTTTCGCTTATTGCCGGGGCGCTCGGCGGAGCTGTTTCGGCGGTGTATTTTGCGATGTGCGGCAAGGGGCTCTCCGCTTTGACGATGCTCGCGATCACGCTTTTAAGCGCGGGGTTTGCAATACTTATGTTCTTTGTATGCCTTGCCGCGAGCCGGGGCGTGATCTGGCTGACGAAAAAATTCGCTATCGGGATTAAGCATATGCTTATCGGGAAGGAGACAGTGTGATGAGTAAAACCGTTAAAAATTGGCTGATTGCCGCAGCGGCGCTTATACTTGCGGGAACGGTGGTATTCGCAATAGCTCTGGCGCTATGCGGCGGGGATATAACAAAGCTTGGGACGGTAGATTATGTAGAAACGACGTTTGAGCCGAGCGGGGATTTTGAAAATATCTCGATAAACGTGTTCACAACCGACCTTAAGCTTTTGCCCTCTGAGGACGGAAAATGCAGGATCGTCTGCTATGAGGACGAAAAGGTCAGCCACACCGCTGAGGTCAAAGACGGCGCCCTTGTTATCGACACAAAGGATTCGCGCAGATGGTTAGGCTTTATCTCGTTATCATTCAAGCGCCCGACGATGGAGATATATCTGCCGAAAAACGAGTACGAATTTTTGGACATTGATACCGACACCGGCGCGGTCTACCTCCCAAATAACTTTACATTTGAGAGCATAAATATCAACGGTAACACGGGTTCGGTGGTCTGTTATGCGAGCGCCAAGAAGGATATGGATTTCGAGCTTGACACCGGCCCTATACTTTTGTGCGACGTTTCCGCCGGGAACATAAGGCTTCAGACCGACACCGGAAGCATTAATCTGAACGGCGGCACTGTTGCCGAAAGCATAGAAGTTAAGACAGGCACCGGTTTGGTGAGCATCGAAAATATCTCCTGCGGCAGCATTCACACCGAAGCCGGCACCGGGTTCGTGAGCCTTGAAAATACCTCCTGCAGCGACCTTTACGCCGAGACGGACACCGGCTACATCAAGCTTGAAAACGTCGTCGGCAGTGGAAAATTCGAGATTCTGAGCGACACCGGGTACATCGACCTGAACGGCTGCGACGCCGCCGAGCTTTACATCGAAACCGACACCGGCGCCGTAAGAGGAGAGCTCCTGACGGATAAGATCTTCTTTGCCGAATCGGATACGGGGCATGTAAGCGTGCCGAAGTCAATGACCGGCGGCAGGTGCGAAATCAAGACGGATACGGGTAGCATTGAGATGAGAGTAAAAGGGTGATCGGTTTTACTTAAGAGGGCGCGATTTTTGATGCCGCTCTTTTGCGGATAACGGCCGCGGGATTTAATTCACAACCTAAAAAGCAGACGGATAACGTCTGCTTTTTTCGCGCGGTATGATATTAAAGGGGGTGTGACGCTTTGCCGGTCTATCTTCTTCTCGGGACGTTGCGCCACTTGGGCGGGAACCAGCCGAGATCGAGGCGGACTTCTCTGCGGCCGATGTCGGCGTTGGTGTAGCAGCAGGAATCGAAGCCTATAAGTTCGAAGCCCTCGTGGAGATAAAAGCCTATCGCGTTTGCGTTGCAGGACTGCGTTTCAAGGATAACCGCGCGGTGATCCCTTTCAAGGCAGATCTCCTTGGCCCTGTTCATCAGCGCCTTTCCGACGCCCATTTTGCGGTGCCCCGCTTTTACCCACAGCTCGGTCACCATAAGGCGGTTAGACCACCCCTCGGGGCAGACCTCTATGGCGCCGATGATCTCCTCGCCGTCGAAAACGCCGTAGGCCTCGGGGTTTTTCCAGTGGGCCTTGTAAAGCGAATCGGGGAAATCGTACTCTTCGGCGGCATGAGAGATAGGCGGATCGGCAGGCTTCTTTTCAAGGGTCACCGAAAAGCCGCCGTCGGTCTTTAAAACCGACATGTCGTAATATTCCGAGGTAGTATAATCCATTATTAGCGGGAAATCCTGCCACTTCTCCCGCGGGAGCGGAACTACGTTATAAATCAACCCTTAAGCCCCCTCGACTGGCGATCCATATCCTCGACGACGATGTCGAAGATCTCGCCGAGGGAGCGGCAGTATTCCAGAACTTTCCATGGCTCGTTGGTGTGGAAGTGGATTTTTATGAGATCCTCATCGCCGACGGCCAAAAGGCAGTCGCCCTTGAAATGTTCGGTGAAATAGTCGTAGATCTCGTCCTCGTCAAGGTTTTCGCCCTCGATGAGAAGCTGGGTGTCATATCTGTATTCTGTGTTTTCCATGGCAATTCTCCTTTCATGATGCCAGTATACCACAGACCCGTGAAAAATGCAAGGGCTGAGCGCAACGCGAAAGAAATCTGCAAAATC
>CANQPB010000036.1 GCA_947625615.1 uncultured Clostridia bacterium
TCAGGCTGCTGCGTCTTGACATCTGCGAGCATTTGTAATATAATATCATCATCGCTAATTTAGGGAAGTGTGCCCTGAATACATATTCTCAGATCTTTCTTGAAAAAATGCATTACCTGTTAAAAATTTATGAAATGAAAGGATTTTATGGCTACAAAAAGAAACGAAGAGAAACGCAGACCCCGCAAGGCGGAGGGCTCTGCGCTTGACCAGGCCATAGCGGCAGCAATCTCGGCGCCGCCGCTTTCGAAGAAGGCCGCACAGTATCAGAACGGAAAGAAGTTGAGGGCGCCGAAGAAGAACGCGGAGCAGCCCAAAAAGGCCGAGACCCAAAGAAAAACCAAACAGCAGACAAAACTCAAACAGCAAAAGCAGACAAAGCAGCCGAGCACGCAGAATCAGAATCAGCAGGCGGCGCGCCAAAAAATTGTTCCCCCGCCCATGGCGGAGGAGGTAAAGGAGCAGCCCATAGCGGCCGTAAAGCCTGCTGCGGGCGGCAAGAAGCCGGTTTTAAAAATAATTTCTCTCGGCGGCCTTAACGAGATAGGCAAGAACATGTATCTCATAGAGACCGCGAACGACATAGTCATCATCGACTGCGGAATGACCTTCCCCGACGCGGAAATGCCCGGCGTCGACATCGTCATACCCGATTTTACCTATGTCGAGAAAAACCGCGACAAGGTTCGCGGCGTGCTTCTCACCCACGGCCACGAGGATCACATAGGCGGAATAGCCTATCTTCTCAAAAAGATAAATATCCCCGTCTACGGCACAAAGCTCACCCTCGGCCTTTTGGAATCGAAACTTAAAGAGCACAACCTCGGCGGGGTGAAGATGAACGTCGTCGCCCCGGGAATGACGGTGCGCCTCGGCGGAATGACCGCCGAATTTATAAGGGTAAATCACTCAATCCCCGATTCCGTCGCGATAGCCGTGGACACCCCCACCGGCACGGTCGTTCACACCGGCGATTTCAAGGTGGACTACACCCCCATCGAGGGCGGAATAATCGATCTCGGCCGCTTTGCCGAGCTCGGCTCGCGCGGGGTGCTCGCGCTCATGTCCGATTCCACGAACTCAGAGCGCCGGAGCTTCACCCCCTCCGAAAGAAAGGTGGGCGACACCTTTGACAACCTATTCAACAAGGCCGAGCACAAGAGGATAATAATAGCCACCTTCTCGTCTAACGTCCACCGCATTCAGCAGATCATCAACTGCGCCGCAAAGCACGGCAGAAAGGTCGCCGTGTTCGGCAGAAGCATGGTGAACGTAATTAAGCTCGGCGTCGATCTCGGATATTTAAAGCTTCCGAACGACGTTCTGATAGACATCGACAAGATGCGCGGCTACCCCGACGAAAAAATCGTGCTCATAACAACGGGCAGCCAGGGCGAGCCGATGAGCGCGCTCACAAGAATGGCTTTAAACGATCACCGCCAGGTAAGCGTCACCGAAAACGACTATATCATCATTTCGGCAAGGCCGATCCCCGGCAACGAAAAGTTTGTCGGCAGGGTTGTAAACGAGCTTTTAAGGCTCGGCGCCGAGGTGGTATACGAGGAGATGTACGAGGTTCACGTTTCGGGCCACGCCTGCCAGGAGGAGCAAAAGCTCATGCTCGCCCTTACGAAGCCGAAATTCTTCATTCCGGTTCATGGCGAATTCAAGCATCTTGACCGCCACGCGAAGACCGCCCGCGACATGGGCGTTCCCGAAAAGAATATAGTCATCGCCGACATCGGCAACGTGATAGAGACGGACGGCGAGACGATAAAGATAAGCGGAAACGTCCCGTCAGGCAAGGTGATGGTGGACGGCTACGGCGTCGGAGACGTCGGCGCGGTGGTTTTAAAGGACAGAAAGCATCTTGCGCAGGACGGCGTAATAGTCGTCACCGTGACGATAGACAGAATAGACCGCAGGCTTCTTTCGGGGCCGGATATAATCTCGCGCGGGTTTGTCTACGAGCGGGAGAGCGAGGAGCTTATGGAAAAGGCGAGAACGCTTGCAAGAAACGTCTGCATAGACGAGCTTAAGACCCGCCACGATTATCCCGCCATCAAGAACCGCCTGCGCGACGAGCTGGGCGATTACTTCTTCCAGAAGACAAAGCGCAGGCCGATGGTGATTCCGGATATCATGGACATCTGAAGCAAAAACCCTTAAGCATTTACCGGGAAAGGACGGGGGATAGGTTAGATGAAAAAACGACTTCACATTCTGTGGATACCGCTTGCGGTGCTGCTTTTGGTTTCGGCAGCCGCTTCCGTCGTTCTTTATTTCGAGGGAAGCCACCTTGCCGCGGCGCTGACCGTCGCCGTCTTTTTGGCCGACGCCGTCTTATGCGTGATGACGGCGATAGTCGGCCGGAACGTCACCCGCTATGCCACCGACATGGATCGCGACATAATGAAGACCAACCGCGAGGAATTCTACAACTATCCCGAGCCGATAGTGATTGCCGACGACGACAATTCTATAATCTGGTATAACCGCAGCTTTGAGGATCAGATCTTCGGCGAGGACAGGGTTTACGGCATCAATCTCTCCGAGCTTGTCGGAAACAACCTCGGCAAGCTTTATTCGGAAAGCGGAGCGGTGGTAAAAATTCTCGACCGCCACTACCGCGTCACCGCAAAAAGGGCGGAATCTGGCCTCACGGTCGTCAGCTTTGTCGACGTTTCGGAGCATGTCGCCCTTGAGCAGGAGACCCGCCTTAGCGCAAAAACGGTAATGCTCATAGCCGTCGACAACTACGAGGAAGTCCTCCAGAATTCCAAGGAGAGCGACAAGGCGGGCTTTAGGGTTCAGATAGAAAAGATGTTCGAGCACTTTATCGAGAACACCAACGGAATTCTGCACAGGCTTTCAAGCGACAGATTCTACTGCATAATAGAGGAGCGCCACCTTGCGCCGCTTATGGAGCGCCGATTCGATATCTTAGAGGAGGCGCGCGCCATAAGCCTTGGCGAGCGCCAGAACGTCACCCTGTCTATAGGCGTCGGCAAGGGCGGAAAGACACTCGCCGAAAGCGAGACATTTGCCCGCCAGGCGCTTGACATGTGCTTCGGCAGGGGAGGAGATCAGGCGGCCGTAAAGACGGAAAACGGCTTTGAATTTTACGGCGGCGTTTCAAAGGGCGTGGAAAAATCGACAAAGATAAAGGCGAGGATAATCGCCACCGCGCTCAAGGAGCTTGTTTTGAACAGCCAGACCGTTTACATAACCGGCCACCGCATGGCCGACTTTGACAGCGTGGGCGCGTCGGTGGGGCTTTGCGGGGCTTTCAGAAGCATGGGCAAAAAGGCCTACTGCGTCCTCGATCTTGAAAACAATCTTTCAAAGCCGCTTATATCCCACATATCCGAGCGCTGCGGCTTCGATTACTTCAAGCCGATAGCCGACGCCAGAATGGAGCTCGGCGACGGCGACCTTCTTATAATCTGCGACACCCACAATCCCGATATGCTCGATTCAAAGGAGCTTTACGAATCGGCGAAGCAGGTGGTTGTTATAGACCACCACCGCAAAATGGTGAAGCATATAGACAACGCGGTTGTCAATTTCCACGAGCCGGTGGCGTCGTCGGCCTGCGAAATGGCGGCCGAGCTGATACAGTATTTCGGCAGCGAATGCCGCATATCAGTCGCCGAGGCCGAAGCCCTTATGGCGGGAATAATGCTCGACACCAAGAATTTCGTCATGCGCTCGGGCGCGCGCACCTTTGAGGCCGCGGCATATCTTAAAAAGCTCGGCGCCGACACCGTCACCGTAAGGCGGCTGTTCTCCGATTCTTTGGACACCTACCGCGAAAAGAGCGTTTTAATCCAGTCGGCGAAGCTTTTCCACGGCTGCGCAATAGCTACCACCGAATCCTCCGCGCCTGAGCTGAGGCTTGCGGCGCCCCAGGCGGCAGACGAGCTTTTGGGAATAGTCGGGGTAAAGGCGTCGTTCGTGTTCTACAGATCGGCAAATCAGTGCTGCATATCCGCCCGGTCGATGGATTCCTTTAACGTTCAGCTTATAATGGAGGCCGTCGGCGGCGGCGGACACCAGACCATGGCCGGCGCACAGCTTAACTGCACCGTAGACGAGGCGGTCGAAAAGGTAAAATACGCTATAGAGGACTTTCTTTTGAAATCATAAAAATTCAGGGAGGTAAATTTCCATGAAGGTTATTTTAATAAAAGACGTAAAGGGCTCGGGTAAGGCCGGCGACATCTTGAACGTGGCCGACGGCTATGCCCGCAACTATCTGCTCGCAAAGGGCTTCGCAATCGAGGCCACCGCCAAAAACGTGAACGATCTTGCCGGCAAGAAGGCCGCCGAACAGCACAGGCTCGACGTCGCGAAGAGCGACGCTTTGGCGCTTGCCAAAAAGCTGAACGGAAAAACCCTCACCGTTAAGGCAAGGGCGGGCGGCAGCGGTAAGCTTTTCGGCGCGATAACCTCCGCTTCGGTCAGCGAGCTTATCGAGGCGCAGTTCGGCGAGAGCGTCGACAAGAAAAAAATCAGCCTTTCTTCTGACATAAAGGCCTACGGCGACTATACCGCCGAGATAAGAATGACCCAGGGAGTTTCGGCAAAGATGACCGTCAAGGTTATCCCCGAGGAGTGATTTTATAAGGAGGTGGGTTTTGTGCCCGCTAACAGCGCGTCGGCATTTTCGGCCGCCGACGTTATTTCAAGAGAGCTTCCCTACAGCGTTGAGGCGGAGCAGACCGTTTTGGGCGCCGTCCTTTTGGATCCCGACTGCCTGCCAACGGTGATCGCCCACCTTAAGCCCGAAAGCTTTTACCGCGAACAGCACCGCGCCCTCTTCGCCCTTATTTTAAGAATGTTTTCAAACGGCGCGCCCGCCGATATCATAACAGTTGTGAACGAGGCGGTGTCAGAGGGGATTTTCGAGACCGCCGCCATGGCGAAGACCTATTTAAAGGGCATAACCGAAAACGTCCCCTCGACAAAGAACATCTTAAGCTACTGCGTTATCGTCGAGGATAAATATCTCCTTCGCTCGCTGATAGACGCCGCCAAGGAGATCATAGATTCCGCGACCGAGGGCGCCGATTCTGCAAAGAATATTTTAGACCTCGCCGAGCAGAAGATTTACGATATCCGCCAGGGGCGGGAGATAGACGGCCTCACCCGCCTAAGCGAAATAGTCGTCTCGGCCTACGACAGAATCCAGAAGCTTTCCGGCGACGAGCGCGAGCAGTATCAGGGCCTGCGCTCGGGATATTCGCTTTTGGACAGCTATATCTCCGGCCTGAACAAATCGGATCTTATAGTCGTCGCGGGAAGACCCGGCTCGGGAAAGAGCACCTTTGCCGTGAATATTGCGGCAAACGTCGCGAAAAAATCGCCCGATTCCGAAATTGCGATATTCTCGCTTGAAATGTCTAAGGAGCAGATAGCCGCAAGAATGCTTTCTGCGGAATCGCTGGTGCCGAATTCCTCGCTCACCGGCGGAATGATAAGCCCCGACGAATGGATAAAGCTCGCCGAGGCAGCAGACGTGCTTTCGCGCATGCCGGTTTATATAGACGACACCGCCGGAATAACCGTCCCGCAGATAAAGGCAAAGCTGCGCAGGCTGAGAAATCTCGGCCTTGTGGTGATAGATTATTTACAGCTTATGGAATCTCCGAGCTTTCATAACAACCGCGTGACCGAGGTGTCCGAGATCACGAGGCAGATAAAGCTTATGGCCAAGGAGCTCAACGTGCCGGTGATACTTCTTTCCCAGCTCAACCGTTCGGTGGAATCGAGACAGGATCACCGCCCGATGCCCTCCGATCTTCGAGAATCCGGCTCTATCGAGCAGGACGCCGATATAATTCTGTTTATCTACCGCGAATCAATGTACGACAAGCAAAATCCCAATCAGTCGGCGGCGGAATGCATAATAGCCAAAAACCGCCACGGCTCGACGGGAACGGTGAACCTTGCCTATCTCGGCGAATACACGCTTTTCAGAAGCGTCGACACGAGGCGGGATCAGCAGTGATCACGGAAAAAATTGCCGCAACAGTGAGCCGGCATAAAATGCTTACGCCGAACCAAAGGGTGCTCGTCGCCCTTTCGGGAGGGGCGGACAGCACCGCCCTGCTGCTTTCTTTGCGGGAGCTCGGCTACGGCGTTTACGCCCTGCATGTCAATCACAATCTACGCGGCGGGGAAAGCCTCAGAGATCAGCATTTTTGCGAGGATCTCTGCCAAAGGCTGAATATACCGCTCACGGTAAAAAGCGTGGACGTAAAATCCTACTGCGAAAAAAATAAGGTGTCGATTGAGCTCGGCGCGCGCCGGCTTCGGTATAAAGCCCTCTTTGAAGCCGCGGGCGGAGATCCCGTGGCCACCGCGCACACCCTTTCCGATTGCCTTGAGACCGCACTCTTTAATCTCACGCGGGGCTGCGGCATAAAGGGAATATGCGGCATTCCGCCGGTGAGGGGGCAGGTGATCCGGCCACTCATAGACTGCACCCGCGAGGAGATCGAGGAGTATCTTTCCCTTAAGGGGCAGGGCTACGTCACCGATTCGACAAACCTTCTGCCCGACTGCTCACGAAACATAATAAGGCTCAACGTAATACCCGAGCTTAAAAAAATAAATCCCGGGCTGATGTCCTCCTTCGCGGGAACCGTAAACTCGCTCAGAGAGGCGGAGGGATATATCGCCGAAAGCGCGGCAGATATCCTGAAAAACCGCCGGATACCCTCGGGATACGATCTTTCGGGAGTAAGAGATTCCGCGGCGCTGTCGGCGGCACTCGGCGAGTTTATGAAAGAGGCGGGCATAGAGCCTTCTTATGAAAGAATTGCCGCGTTAAAGTGGCTTTTGGCCGAAGACGGCGTTATAAATATCTCAAAGGGCGTTTATGTGCGCTCGCATGGGGGCAGACTAACCGTTGAGCGCCCCGAGAAGACGCCTGAGCCCGCAAGGCTTACGCTTCGAGAGAATGCCGAGGCCATGGGCAAAATTATATGTGTCACAAAAATTTCACCTTTTGACATATCCCGTTTTAACAAAAGCGAGCTAAGATATTTTTTTGATGAATCTAAAATGGCGGAGAGCTTCATTCTGCGGCCCTATTCCGGCAGCGAGAGAATAAAGCTTCCCGGGCGGGAGCACAGCTCGGTCATAAAAAAGCTGATCGCAGACGTTCCCGCGGGCCAAAGAAAGCGTATAATTGTTGCCGACGACGGCTCGGGCGCGGTTTTTGTCGAGGGCAAGGGGGTTTCGGAACGCGTTGCGTGCTCGGAATCCACCCGCTCCGCGATAAAGATAGATATCACCGACAAAAATTTATGAGGAGAGAAAATATGGAAAACAAACACAGGATAGAGGTCATGCTCACCCGAGAGGAGATAGCCGAAAAGGTAAAGGCCGTCGGCGCGCAGATAACCGAAGACTACCGCGGCAAGGACGTCATGCTGGTAGGGGTTTTAAAGGGTTCCTTTATTTTCATGGCGGATCTCGTCCGCGCGATAGATCTGCCCGTCGAGCTCGATTTTGTCAGCGCGAAGAGCTATTTCGGCACCACGTCCTCCGGCGTCGTCGACGTTAAATTCGACACCCACCTTGAATTCAAGGGAAAGACCGTAATGCTCGTAGAGGATATTCTGGACACCGGAAAGACCCTGAGCGTTTTAAAGCAGATGCTTTTGACGCGCGGCGCCGCCGAGGTCAAAATAGTCACCTTCTTAGACAAGCCCGCCCGCCGCACCATAGACATAAAGCCCGATTACTGCTGCTATTCTATAGAGGACAGGTTTGTCGTCGGCTACGGCCTTGACTATAACGAGCAGTACAGAAACCTCGATTACCTCGGGGAAGTCATTTTATAATTTAACAGTTCAAAACTCATCGGAAATGGGGAATACAGTTGATAAGAAAAAATAACAAGGGGATTATTTCCTACCTGCTCTTTGCGGCGGTGATAATCATAATTCTGGCGGTAAGCCTTCGCGGGCTAATCGACGGCGGCGACGGCGTCACCTATTCCGAGATGATCGGACATTTCGACCGCCTCGAGGTCTCGCAGTTCGATCTGAATCTCGGCTCGGGCAGCCTTGAATACATGCTCAAGGGCGACGACACCGTTTACACCTATAAGGTGCCGGCGGTAAGCGCGTTCTATAACGAGCTGTTCGGCGAGGGCAACAATTTCGAGGGCGGAAGCTACCGCGCGGCCTATGACGCCGCCAATCCCTCGGCCCCGCTTGTATACAATCTCACGCCGGCCTCAAACAGCTCGGTGTGGCTCAATCTGATTCCCACGCTTCTGATGATAGGTGTAATGGTATTTTTGGCCATCTCCATGTCAAGGAGCATCTCCTCCGCCGGTAAAATCAGCTCGGTCGGCAAGGCGAACGTCCGTGTTGACGGCGGCGACGCCAAGAATAAGGTCACCTTTGAAGACGTGGCCGGCGCCGACGAGGAAAAGGCGGAGCTGCAGGAGATCGTAGAGCTTCTGAAAGACCCGAAAAAATATCAGGACATCGGCGCGAAGATCCCGAAGGGCGTTCTGCTTGTGGGCCCTCCCGGCAACGGCAAGACCCTTCTTGCAAAGGCCGTCGCGGGGGAGGCGGGCGTTCCGTTCTTCTCGATATCCGGTTCCGATTTTCTGGAGCTTTACGTCGGCGTAGGCGCCGCGAGGGTCAGAGACCTCTTCGATCAGGCTAAGAAGGCCGCGCCCTCTATAATCTTCATAGACGAGATCGACGCGGTCGGCAGGCGCAGAGGCGCGGGCCTCGGCGGCGGACACGACGAACGCGAGCAGACCCTCAACCAGCTTCTGGTCGAGATGGACGGCTTTGAGATCAACGAATCGGTCATAGTCATGGCCGCGACAAACCGCCGCGACGTTTTGGATCCCGCTCTTTTAAGACCCGGCCGCTTCGACCGCCAGGTTTATGTAAACTATCCCGACATCAAGGGCCGCGAGGCTATTTTGCGCGTTCACTCCAAAAACAAGCCCCTCGCCCCCGACGTCGATCTTAAAACCGTTGCGGCAACCACCCCCGGCTTTACCGGCGCAGACCTTGCAAACCTCATAAACGAGGCGGCGCTTTTGGCCGTCAAGCGCGGCAAAAAGGCGATCACCGCCCAGGATCTCAGCGACGCCGCCATAAAGGTGATCGCGGGGCCGGAGAAAAAATCGAGGGTTATTCTGCCCGACGAAAAGCGCCTCACGGCCTACCACGAGGCGGGGCACGCCGTCTGCCACTTCTACTGCCCCACCCAGGACAAGGTCTCGGAGGTTTCGATAATCCCGCGCGGAATGGCGGGCGGCTACACAATGGCCCTGCCCGAGCATGACAAGTCCTATGTCTCGAAGACCGAGATGAACGAGCAGATAGTGGTTCTGCTCGGCGGACGCGCCGCGGAAAAGATCATTCTTGACGACATCTCCACCGGCGCTTCTAACGACATCGAGCGCGCGACCGACACCGCAAGAAGCATGGTCACCCGCTACGGCTTCTCGGATAAATTGGGGCCGGTGGTTTACGGCCACGACGACAACGAGGTCTTTTTGGGCCGCGACTACAATTCCTCGAAGGCTTATTCCGAGGTCATCGCGAGCGAGATCGACGCCGAGATGAGAGCGATTATCCATTCGGCCTACGACCGCGCGCAGGAGATCCTCTCGGAGCATAAGGATCAGCTCACCCGCGTGGCGGAATATCTTATAGTTCACGAAAAGATAAACGGCGATCAGTTTGTAAAGCTGATGAACGGCGAAAGCCTTGACGAGCCCGAAAACGCTCCCGCTCCCGCTGAAACGCCGACCGACGAGCCCGACGGCGCGGTCATCGCCCCGGAAGTTCCCGCCGACGGCGATCCGGTGCCTGCCCTCCCCGATGCGCAGGAGACCCAAGCTGCTCCCGAAGAAAGCGAGCCGCCCGCGGAGGAACGGGAAGCTCCCCCGAAAAATTAAATAAAACATATCAGCGTCCGACAAAAGCCGGGCGCTGATTTTATGCCGATATTTTATTTTTGCTCCGAGGCTTCGACCCAGCTTTCCATGGCTTCGTCGAGCTCGGCTTTTGCCTGTTCAAGCCTATTGCAGAGATCCTGCATTTTAATGTAGTCGGCGGCGGTCTCGGGGTCTGAAAGGCTTTTTTCTATATCCGAAATCTCCCCCTCGAGCGCTTCTATCCTGTTTTCCAGGTCTTTGAGATCCTGCTTGCGCCTGACGTCCTGCGAGCGCTGCTCGCGGCTGCGGTATTTTTTTCTCTCCCGCTGCTCCGCCGCCTTTTCCGCAGCTTTTGCGGCCTCCGCCTCTTCGGCGGCGATGCGCTCGGCCTCCTTGACGGCAAAATAGCTGTCGTAGTTCCCTTCAAAGCTTCTGACGCCGCCGGGCGACACCTCGATTATCCTTGTGGCTATCTTGTTGAGAAGATATCTGTCGTGCGATACGAGTATCATCGTGCCGGTGAACTCGGAAAGCGCGTCCTCGAGCACCTCGCAGGCCATCGAATCGAGGTGGTTTGTCGGCTCGTCGAGTATTAAGACGTTTGCCCGGCGGAGCATCATTATCGCAAAGCTGAGCTTTGTCTTTTCGCCGCCGCTTATCACCCCGACCGGCTTGTAGACGTTCTCGCCGCTCAAAAGCACACCTCCCAGAACGGTGCGCACCTCCTGATCGGTCATGCGGGGGTATCTTCTGTGCACCTCGTCGATGACGGTGCGCCGAGGGTCTAACTGCTCGTTTTTCTGGTCGAAATAGGCGATCTTCGTGTTCATCGCCCACTGAACCGTCCCCCGGCTGTGGGGGTTTATCCCCTGAATCGTCTTTAATATCGAGGACTTTCCTATTCCGTTCGGCCCGATTATGCCCACCTTTTCGCCCCGGCGGATCTCAAACGAAAGCGAATCTATAAGGGTGCGGCAGCTTTCCCCCTCGCCGACGGTTATGTCGATGTTTTTTGCCGAGAAGACCTCCTTCGGCGGCTCGATGTCGTATTCCAGCCTGATCTTGGGTGGGCGCTTCGGCTTTTTCGGCTTTTCCACGCCCTCGTCGACTATTCTGTCGAGCATGTGCTGCTTGTTTTTCGCCTGTTTTGCCGATGTCGCCGAGGCGCGGTTCTTGTCGATATAAAACTGCAGCTCTTTGATCTTCTGCTGCTGTTCGTTGTAAAGCTTTTCCTGGCGCTCAAGATCCGCCTTTTTCTGCCTGACGTAGTCGCTGTAATTCCCGCGGTATGATTTGAGCTTGTGATCCTCAAGCTCCAGAATCCGGGTGCAGAGGCGGTCAAGAAAATATCGGTTGTGCGAAACGGTCAGCACCGCCCCGCGGTAGTTTGAAAGGTAGTCCTCAAGCCAGACAGTCGATTCAAGGTCGAGGTGGTTTGTCGGTTCGTCGAGTATAAGAAGATCCGGCGATTCGAGCAAAAGCTTGCAGAGCGCCATTCTTGTGCGCTCGCCGCCCGAAAGCGAATTTATCTTTCTTTGGCGGTCTATACCGCGAAAGCCCATGCCGTTCAATACGGTGTTTATTTTAACCTCGGTCATGTAGCCGTCGTTGGCCTCGTAATGCGCGCTCAGGCGGGAATATTCCTCGCCGGCGCGGATAAGCTCCTCCCCCGAAAGCCCCTGCATCTTCTCGGTGAGGGCGGTCATTTTTTTGTATTCCTCCTCGAGGCCGGCGAAGGGGCGGTGCATTTCGGCGTCTACGGTGCTCTCGCTCGACATTCCGCTGTTCTGTTCAAGATAGCCCACTCGGCAGTTTTTCGAGATGTTCACGGCGCCGTCGCCGCCGGGGGTGGGGTCGAAGCCAATGCGGTCGGTGATGATCTGCAAAAGGGTAGTCTTGCCGCTGCCGTTCACGCCGACAAGCCCGAGCCGCTCGCCCTGTTCGACGGTAAAAGTGATATCCTCAAGCGTGGGGATATCCGCCTCGAAATATTTCCATATATGTTCAACGCTTACAAGCATGGCGATGTTCCTTTCAGGGTGTCTTGATGCGGGTGGGATAAATTATAACATATCAAAAGGAAAATGGCAAGAGCGGAGGAGACAAAGGGCTGACGCGCAGCGCAAAGCCGCCTCGGCTTTACCGGGCTTTTTTGCTTTGCTCCCGAAGGCGTTACATAGGCGCAGGCTGTCATAAAACGGGAAGCACTGCACCGAAAGTGCCTCGCCCAACTTCAACATAGCAGAAAGCCTTTGGGAACACACCCCTCCCCTCGAGGGGAGGGGTCGCGCCGTTCGCCGCAAGGTGAACGGCCGGGTGACGGGGTGGAACCCCCTCTCCCTTCGCGAGGGAGAGGGGGCAGGGGGTGAGACAGGCAAAAAGGTCGGCGAAAACTTTTCTGATTTGCGCTATAGCTCAGATAAAAAATCTCTTGTCGAGCGAAAGGCGGAGCGGCTTGCATACCGCTATCGTTATAAGCAGCGCGCCGACCAACACGCAGGCTGCGAGCGGATATACCGACCAGAATATGAATCTCAGATGAAATGTTATGTCTATAAACATTTCTATCAGCATGCTGTATCCGCCGAGGGCGATAAACGCTCCCCCGAAGACGTAAAGCCGCCCCTTTTTGAGATATTTGACGAGCGCCACCACGGCGGTCAGCAAAAGGGTGGCTATCCCCGCTATTGGAAACGCGAGCGGCAAAAACCAGTGTCCGTGCGCGGCGAGGCAGATGTAAAGAAGATAAAGTATAGTCAGCGCGCCGTCTATCGGGACGAATATCACGGGATTCGGCCGTTTGAACCACCAGGGCAGCGCGAACATCGCGTAGCCGAGGATCAGCCCGCCGATGACGTAGCCCGACCACACCACCCGAAGATTCAGCTTTAAATCGATCAGCAGGGTGAGTATCATCGGTATCAAAAAAATGAACGTGAGAACGAACATAGCGCCGGCGCGGTTGAATTTTCTCACCGGCTCGACATATTCGGGGTACGGCTTTTCGCCGTTCGGCGCCGGAAGATCCGGGTGGAACACGATAGTCTTGCAGAGCGGGCAGACCTTTTCGGAGTCCTTAAGCTCGACGCCGCAGTTTATGCAATACATGAAATCACTGCCTTTCCTGATCTTTAGAGTTGCTTTCTACCGTTACATGAAGCCCCAGTCGGACGAGATTCGTGAAAAATTCCCGCTCCAGCTCGGGATCCTCGGAGCTTCGTATGAAGTTTATCTTAAGCTCGTTTTTATAGGAGCAGACCGCGCAGTTATGGGGCGACATCGACCTCGGACCGATGATGAAATCGAAGCCGGTGACGTAGTCCGTCATCTCGTCGGGAAGCTCGATTTTTCCCAGATTTGATAGGGTGATGCTTCCCTGCGCCTCGCCGACGCGGTCGAACACCGCCTTCATCACGATGTTTTTAATAAACAGCGGCACGAGCTTTATGAGAAATATTTTTTCCGATTTTACATTTGTCGTGAATACCGCCTGCATGTTTTTCGGCGTAACGTAAAGCCTGAGCTGGCGGTCGATTATCCCGAGGATCTCCTCGAATGAATAGTCGCCGAGGCGGGGATCCACCCCCACGTTTACCACCATTACGAAGTTGCGAAGCGTCGAGCTTCCGAAAAGCCGCCTCAGGTCAACCGGCACCTGAATCTTAACCGGCCTGCGCTTTTCAAGGTTTTTCACCTTGCGCTTCTGAAGCGTTATATAGGTCAGCGTCATCACCGCGGCGAGATATGCCGTAAGGGTGACGCCGCAGTCGTGGCAGCGCTTTAAAATGTCGTCAAGAGGCACCGTTCCGCAGGTGAGATTCAAAAAGCCGTCCTTTTCCCGCCTGCCCTTAAGGGTGAATGCTATGTCGTCCGTTCTCTTTCGGCCTACGGTTCCGCAGTGCTCGGCAAAGCTGTCCTCAAGCTCCTCCGGCGAGGGGATCGCAAGCCTGTCCGCCACTCCCTTTTCCGCCGGTATATCCGCGCCGTATTTTTGGGAGAGATATTCCGCCAAGAGCGTCTTTAAAAAGACGAGCCCGCCGTTGCCGTCGGTGACAGCGTGGAAGAATTCCACGGCCACGCGGTTTTTGTAGTAGAGCACCCTTATGGCGCACTTTCTCACCTCTAAAAACCGCTGCTTCATTATGGGGTAGCCGCCGTCCCGGACGATTTCGGGCGACGATGTCTGTTCTAAATAATACCAGAACACCCCGGCGCGCAGCCTTGAGGATATCAGCGGAAAGCGCTTTACCGTTACGTCGAGGGCGGACTGCAAAACGTCGCGGTCTACAGGCTCACTGAGGTTTGCCGAAAGCCGAAAGACGTTGTGCCAGCCCCGCCTGCGCGACGCCGGAAAGATGAGTGCGGCGTTGTCGAGGCGGCTCCAGTAAAGCGGGTCGTCTGCAAGGCGCCTGTCTAAAAATCTGCCGATTTTGTCGTAGTCGGCGCGGTACTCCTTCAAATCGTAAAGAACATAGGCGTGCCACATGTTCGGCCGAATTATCAGCTCGGAGCGAAAACCTGCATCGCAAAGCCGCTTATGCATCATCTTCGAGTCGTCAAGAAGCACCTCGTCGCCGCCCGCAAAGATTAGCGACGGGGGAAAGGCGGCGGAATCCTTATTAAAAAACACCGGCGAGACGAGCGGGTTTTCGCGATCCGCCGAATAGCACTCGGCAAAAAAGCGGACGCGCTCGGTGGTCATCGAGGGGTCGATCTCGCGGTTTTCGCGGTGTGATTTTCCCGAAAGGGTGAGATCCGTCCAGGGCGAAATGGCGACGATCCCGGCGGGCTGCGGCCGCCCAAGCTCGAAAAGCTTAAGGCTTAGTGCATAGCAAAGCCCTCCGCCGGCGCTTTCGCCGCAGAGGATTATTTTATCGGGCTCAAACCCGCTTGATATCAGATATTCATAGGCCGCGACGGCGTCTTCAAGGGCGGCGGGAAAAGGAAACTCGGGCGCGAGGCGGTAGGCGCAGCAGAACACCCTCATTCCGAAGTCGCCGGCAAGAACCGTCCCGAAGCCGCGGGCGTATTCAATGTTTCCGCAGGTGTAGCCCCCGCCGTGAAGGTAAAGTATCACCCCGGCGCGCTTTTCCTCCTCGGGGATTATCCACTCGCCCTCGAAGCTGTCGAAGGAGCGGCGCTCGTGCCTTACCCCCGAGCGGTGCGCAACCGCCATAAAATCCCCCAAAAGGACATGGGTCTTTCTTGCGGCGCTCAGCGAGCTTTCGGTCATAAAGCCCTTGAGGTATCTGAGGTTGGCCCGTACAAATTTTTCAGTCATCTAAAGTCTCCGCGATACAATTTTTTCGCATAGCGATCAACGGACATTATACCATATGCCGCATGAAAATGCAAGGACGGGGAGGGGAGAGGTTGACCCTTTCGCAAAATTGTGATATACTTAAACCGGCATATCAAAAATTCATAGCAGGGCGGTGCGATTATGAGAAAAAGAATTTACGAAATTATTTCCGCTTCGGACGGCGGCGACAGGCTCAGCTCGGTTTATGACTTCTTTATGATGGCGGTCATCACAGTCAGCCTGATACCTCTTGTTTTCAAGCAGACGAACCCCGTCTTTGAAGTTGCGGATAAGGTCTGCGCGGCCGTTTTTATTCTTGACTATTTTCTGAGATGGGCGACGGCGGATTTTAAATTTGCCGACGCTTCCGTTCTTTCGTTTTTGAAATATCCTTTTTCCCCGATGGCGATTGTGGATCTTGTTTCGATTCTGCCCTCTCTCACGGTTATCAACCGCGGATTCAAAATCCTTCGCATTTTAAGAATGTTCCGGGCGCTCAGGGTGTTTCGGTCGTTTAAGTTGCTGCGCTATTCAAAAAACGCGCAGATAATCGCCAACATATTCAAAAAACAGCGCGAGCCGCTCGGCTACGTTCTTTTTCTTGCGATAGCTTATATAATAATCTCCGCGCTGATAGTTTTCAATGTCGAGCCGGATTCCTTCAACAGCTTCTTCGACGCGGTTTACTGGGCAACGGTGTCTTTGACGACAATGGGTTACGGCGACATTTACCCAGTAACCGAAATAGGCCGCGTGGTGACTATGGTATCCTCTATCTTCGGAATTGCAATAGTTGCCCTGCCGGCCGGCATCATCACCGCCGGCTATATGGACGAAATCAAAAAAGTTTCCGGCAAAGAAAATGAACCTGAAGATACCGATGACGGTAAAGGCGGGGAAAAGCCGCAGAAACAGATATAATCTTCAAAAAGCAAAGCCCGGGAAAATCTTCCCGGGTCTTTCCTTTGTTTTGCCTTGCGCTGTCAGCCTATTACCCCGTCTGCGCCGGTGTAATTCTCAAGCGAGCCGGCCTTGACCTGTATGCAGACATACTTTATCCCGCTGTCCTTGGAGGCGAATATCTGCCGCTTGCCGGCGGGGCTGACACGAAGATAGTCGTTCGCCGAAAGCTCGACGCTCTCGCCGTCGACGGTCATGCTACCCCTGCCCTCGAGTATAATATATATCTCCTCGTTCTGCTTATGTGAGTGAACAAACGGCACCGAGGCCCCCGCGGGCAGCACGTTTACGCTTATCTCCGCCCCCGTCAGGCCGATCCTGTCATGCAGCTCGACCCTCTCGGTTCCCGTGACGTTTAATTTCTGATAGTTTGCCATAGCTTTTACCTCCATAAAATTATTGTAACCGATTTAGTTACAACTATATTATATCACCCTTTTGCTGTAATGTCAATAGTTACATCAAAATATTTTCGACAGCAAAAATTACGTTTTTCCGTAATTTCAAAATTTTTTTGAAAAACCTATTGACAAATCTCCGTAGACCTGTTATTATGAATTTACGGAATTCCGAAATTACAAATTTATTAAGAAAGGAGTCTTATTATGAGAGACTACGGAAAAGAAATCGACGATTTGAAAGAGGAGATCGCGGAACTGAGGGCTTTGCTTGAAAGCCGCGAATCACCGCAGCGCAGGGAGCCTGACAAAAACCGCATACCTGACGCCTACACCGAAGAACGCGAGCGGGTGGATATCATGCACAACATGCACCCCGACCGAAGGCTCTCCGAGATGATGGAGGAGCTCTGCGAAAAAGCCGACAACGAGGGCTCAACAGGCAGAATCACCTATCTCGGTGTGTACGCCTCGGGTCACAGACAGTCGAACTGGATAAGAAAGGCTGTTTGCAACGACGACCTAATGAAGATCGCCGAGAGCGGCCTGGCGGTAAAGGTTCTGGCATGTATCGGAAACGAGACGAGGCTGAAAATTCTCATCGAGATCTTAAAAGGCCCGAAGACCGTCGCCGAGCTGACGGAGGTCTGCAACCTCGGCTCGACGGGTCAGGCCTACCACCACATGAAGCCGCTTTTGGCCGCTGACATCATCACCGAGGACCCCAACGACCACAGGGGGCGGGGGCGGTATATCGTTCAGCCCCACCGCGTTCAGGGGATAATCATGCTGCTTGCGGGAATAAGCGACATGGTTGACACCGAGTATACGCAGGGCGAGTGGGAATAAAGCGATAGAGGCAGCCTTCGGGCGGAGCCCCCGCCGGCCGCAGGCCGGCGGCCCGGCAGCGCAGCTGCCGGGGCCACGCGAAGCGGGAGGGGCTCCGCCCAAGGCGGTTATTTTTCTAAAAGCCCGTCAAGAGTTACCCTTTTCAGCTCGTTTTCCATGGCGGCCTGCGCGCTTTTAAGGTGAGGATCCAAAACCCTGTGAATGCTCCTGCCTACGGGGCAGTCGGGGTTTGGGCTGTCGTGAAAGTTAAACAGATCACCGTCCACGCAGTCCACCGCGGAGTAGACGTCGTAAAGCGTTATCTCCGAAGCGGGCTTTACCGGCACCGCGCCGCCCGTCCCGGGCTTAACTTCGGCGAGGCCCGCGGCCTTAAGGCTCTGAAGCGTCCGCCTCACGACGACGGGGTTCACTCCTATGCTCGACGCCAAAAATTCCGAGGTGAGCTTATGGGTGCCCGAAAAGGAATAGATCGCCAAAAGTGTGTGCACCGCCACGGTGAATCTTGATGTTATCTTCATTTTGACCCTCTGGTGATTTTAGTCGACCCTGATAAGCTCGTACTCGCGCGAGCCTATGCCGAGGGCCGCCGCGGCCTCGATGGTGTGAACGCCGTTGCGGCTCTCCACCCTCTTGAGAAAATGCTTTTGGCCGGGGTCGTCCTTCGCCGCGTAGACGAGATCCACGCAGGCCTGATCTATGGCGACGGGATCGAGCGAGACGAGTATGCCGATATCACGCATGCAGGGGTCTTCGGCGACGTCGCAGCAGTCGCAGTCGACCGACATGTTCGCCATGACGTTCACATAGGCGATCCGGCCGTCAAAGAAGCTTATCACCGACGAAGCGGCGTCCGCCATAGATTCCAAGAAAGCGTCGTGGGGCGCGGCCCAGATGTTGTGCTCGGTGTCCCCCGAGCCGTGAATGTAGGCCTTTCCGAAGCTTGAGGCCACGCCTATCGAAAGCTGCTTGAGGGCTCCGCCGTAGCCGCCCATGGGGTGGCCTTTAAAGTGGGAGAGCACGAGCATGGAATCGTAATTTTTTAGATTTTTTCCGACGAAATTCTTTTTTATCACCTTTCCGTTCGGAATGTCGAGGACGAGATCCGGCCCCTCGGCGTCCATCAGGTCGAAGTCAAAGAAATCGTTCCAGCCGTGATTCTTTATCGTCTTAAGATGCTTTTCGGTGGTGTTGCGCTCGCCGTCATAGGCGGTGTTGCACTCGACTACCGTCCCGCCGACGTAGTCTACGACAGGCTTCCAGAAGGGCGGCCTAAGAAAGTTCTGGTTTCCCGCCTCCCCCGAATGCACCTTTATGGCAACCCTGCCGGAAAGCTTCGCGTCCAGAAGCTTATACATCTTGAGCACGGCCTCCGGGCTTATCTGGCTGGTAAAGTAAACTTTTGATTTCATGTAAAAGCCTCCTTAAAAATGATTTAAATATATTATAGCGCATTTCCGTCGGATTTTCAAGTGCGCCGGGGAGGAAAGTGGATATATGAATGAAAAATTTGAGGAGAGAGGTCTTATAAAAATAATCCTTGACATGCCGTGAAACTTGTGTTATACTGTCAATGTGTATAATTGTACGCAGACGGCAAACGTCTGTGCGCGAAAACATGCTTATACACGGAAAGGTTTGATACTCTTTAATGGACGTTTTCATAATAGTCATACTTCTTGTACTGTCCGCTCTGTTCTCCGCCTCCGAAACGGCGCTTTCATCGGTCAATAAGGTGCGTCTTCGAAGCTATGCGGACGACGGAAACAAACGGGCAAAAATGGCTATTAAACTCACGGACAACTTCGACAAAACCCTCACGACCATTCTCATCGGCAACAATGTGGTGAACCTCGCTTCCACCACCGTGGCAACCGTCATGATATCAACGCGGTTCGGCGCAAAATATGTCCCCACCTCCACCGCCGTCATGACAGTCCTCGTAATCATCTTCGGCGAGATAATCCCGAAAAACATCGCAAGCGAATTTTCCGAGACCGTCTCAATGCTCATCTCCTACCCGCTCTACGGCCTTTTAACGGTTTTAACGCCGCTTGTCTGGCTGCTCATCAAGCTCAAAAACATCGTGATAAAGCTCTGCGGAGGCTCGAACGATTCTCCGACCATGACCGAAGAAGAGCTTAAATATATCATCGACGAGATCGAGGACGAGGGCGTCCTCGACGAAAACGAGAGCGATCTTGTTAAATCCGCGCTCGAGTTTTCCGACATAACGATAAGCGAGATTTTAATTCCCCGCGTGAACATTTCGGCGGTGGAAATTGACCAGCCCCTTGAGGAGATAAAGGACGTTTTCATCACGTCTCATTTTTCAAGGCTCCCTGTCTATGAAAAAACGATCGATTCTATAGTCGGCATAATTCACGAAAAGAATTTCTTTGATATGTATCTCAACGGGCGCCGCGATATCCGCGAGATAATCCAGAAGCCGCTTTACATCTTCGAGCTCACGCCCATCTCGGATATAATGCAGCAGATGCAGCGCGCCAAGACCCACATGGCGGTAGTCGTCGACCAGTACGGCGGCACGCAGGGCATTGTCACCATGGAGGACATTATAGAAGAACTCGTCGGCGAGATTTACGACGAGACCGACGAGGAGGACACCTCGATTGTAAGAATAGGCGAGAATGAATACGAGGTTTCGGCAGACCTTTCCGTCCGCGATTTTCTTGACAACATCGGCCTCGATCCAGACGAGATAGAAACCGACTGCAATTCGGTGGGCGGGCTCGTCATGGAGAACCTTGACCACATTCCCGAGCCGGACGAGGAGCTCGACTGCGGCCGCTTCCACATAAAGGTGCTCACGGTGGACGAGCAGCGCATCGAGCGCGTAAGGATAACCGTGAATCCCGAGGAGAGCGGCGAAGACGGCGACGACGATGACAGCCGCGACCGGGATAAGTAAATAATAAAAATTAAGGGGCTGCCCTCTCTTGCAAGGCCGCCCTTTTATATTTGCCTCGCGAAGCTCGGCAAATTGGGGGAAACCACGCTGCGCTCGGACTTCGGCGCTTGTCGCACCGGCTACGCGCAGCTGCTGCCGAGCCCATTGAGCTCGGCCAAACATATAACCGTTCTCCCTCGCCCTGCGGTTTGTAAAACACGACATAGCACCGCACCTAAAGTGCCGAACTCAGCTTCAACAAAGAAGAAAATCTTTGGGAACACACCCCTCCCCTCGAGGGGAGGGGTCGCGCCGTTCGCCGCAAGGTGAACGGCCGGGTGACGGGGTG
>CANQPB010000037.1 GCA_947625615.1 uncultured Clostridia bacterium
CGAAACCCCCGGCTCCGAGATGTTCACTTGCGCAGACATAGGCTTTGAGGGAGACCTCAACCCCGCAGCCGTGAGCAGCGCCGATGGCGCGTGGATATACCTGAAAGGCGCGGACTTTAAGGAGGGCGCAAACGAATTCATCGCGAAGGTAAAGGGCAAGGGCAGAATCGAGATCCGCCTTGACGACGTGAACGCCGAGCCCGCCGCATATATAGAATTCGACTGTGAGGAATTCACGAATATCCGCTCGCCGAGGCTTGACGACAAGATCTCGGGGGAGCACGGAATTTACATCGTCTTTTCGGGCAGCGATATAAAGCTTCAAAACTGGAAATTTGCCGCCGCTGCGGAAGATCAGGAATAAAAGGAGAAAAATTATGGACAAGAACCAATTTGCGCTGACCCCGCCTATGGGCTGGAACAGCTACGACTACTACGACACCACCGTCACCGAGGAGGACGTTAAAAAGAACGCCGACTACATGGCGAAAAACCTGAAAAAGTTCGGGTATGAGTATGTCGTCATCGACATCGAGTGGTATTCAAACGCCGCGGGAACGCAGCGGAACATGTACCAGTATATTCCGTTTGAGGATTTCGAGATCGACGAATACTCGCGCTTGCAGCCGTCGCATTTGAGATTCCCGAGCTCGGAGGGAGGCAAGGGCTTTAAGCCGCTGGCGGATTATATCCACGGACTCGGACTTAAGTTCGGCATACACATCATGCGCGGTATTCCGAGAATGGCGGCGCACCGGCACATGAAGGTTTTGGGCACTAACGCCACCGCCTCGGATATCGCCGACGCGGGATCTATCTGCGGGTGGAACCCCGATATGTACGGTGTCAAACACAACTCAGACGGGCAGGCCTATTACGATTCGATAATTCAGATGTATGCCGACTGGGGCGTGGACTTTATAAAGTGCGACGACATCTGCGACAGCTGGATGTACCCCGTTCAGCGGTTCTCCGGCTGGGAGGAGACGAGAATGCTTCGCCGCGCTATCGATAAATGCGGGCGGCCGATAGTTTTAAGCCTCTCCCCCGGCCCCGCGCACGTTGAGAACGCCTATCACTACACCGAAAACGCCAACATGTGGCGCATAACCGACGATTTCTGGGACAACTGGGGGCTTCTCAAGAACATGTTCTGGCGCTGCGAGCAGTGGCAGGATCACACCCGCGCGGGCTGCTGGCCCGACTGCGATATGCTGCCTATCGGAAAGTTAGGCAAGGGGCACGGACATGAGTGGACATCGAATTTCACCGAGGACGAGCTAAAGACGATGATGACCCTTTGGTGCGTCTGCCGCTCGCCGCTGATGATAGGTACAGATCTTCCGCAGCTTAACGAGCGCGACTTCGGGCTGCTGACGAACCCCGAGATCTTAGCTATGGAATTTGACGGCAAGGCGAGGCAGCTGAGAAGAAATGATAAAGAGGCTGTCTGGATAAGCGAGGGCAAGGACTGTGTGAGGGTAGCGCTCTTTAATATTTCCGACGAGGACGCGAAAATCTCGGCGGATCTTCACGAAAACGCCAAGGGCGAGGGCGTGGAGCTCTGGGGCGCCGAGAGATGCGAAATCGCGGAAAGAAAAATCACCGCTTTTGTCCCGAAGCACGGGGTGAGGATCTATAAATTCGCAAAATAAAGGGCCGAGCGGCCTTGAAAGGAGAAAAATCATGAAAACGGTAAAAGTTTTGGTCTCGCTGCTTATATGCGCGGTTCTTTTGAGCAGCTGCGCGGGCGGCGGCAAGCCGGAATTTGCGGCGAGCGAGGCGACGGAAGAGGTAAATCAGTATCTTGTCGACAGCTTCGGCGAGGTGATGTTAAGCGGCCAGATGGAATCGACCTGGATGGGATCGCCCGACTACGAGATGGACATCATCGAGCAGGCGACGGGAAAGCTGCCCGCCATAAGAGGGCTCGACTTCATGAACGGCGACTTTGACGGCGTCGTCGAGCGCGCAAAGCAATGGTGGGAAAAGGGCGGAATCGTCACCATATGCTGGCACACCGGCATAAACGGCGCGGGATATGAGGAATCCAAAAACGACACGCCCGACTTTGACAAGCTCTTCGACGAATCCACCCCCGAGCACAAGGCGATGATTGAAAACTGGGATCAGGCGGCCGAGGCTCTTTCGAAGCTTAAGGACGCCGGGGTGCCGGTTCTGTGGAGGCCTTTCCACGAATTCGACGGCCAGTGGTTCTGGTGGGGCAAGGGTGGCGGAGACAACTTCGTAAAGCTCTGGAAGATGATGCACGACCGCTTTACCAACGAATTCGGGCTTGACAACCTCATATGGGTGCTCGGCTATTCGGGCGACGTCAAGGACGGGTGGTATCCCGGCGACGAATACTGCGACGTGATCGGCTCGGACACTTACGACAACTCCACACACAAAAAGGCCTTTGAGCGCCTTGAAAAGCTTAACACCCAAAAGCCGATAGCTTTCCACGAGTGCGGCTATGTACCCGAAATCGAGAATTTTGTGAACGACGGCTGCCTTTGGAGCTGGTTCATGGTGTGGCACACCGACTTTATCTCGAACTATGACAAGACCGAGCTGAACGAGGTGTATAATGACGAGAAGGTCATCACCCTCGACGAGCTGCCGGAATGGGGAAGCAAGGAATAACTTTTAGCGTAAATAAAAAAGTTTTCGCCGGCCTTTTTCAAAAGGTTTTTTGCCTGTCTCACCCCCTGCCCCCTCTCCCTCGCGAAGGGAGAGGGGGTTCCACCCCGTCACCCGGCCGTTCACCTTACGGCGAACGGCGCGACCCCTCCCCTCGAGGGGAGGGGTGTGTTCCCAAAGGTGCCCAACAAAACCAAAGCTTGCGAGGCACTTTAGGTGCGGCGGTTGCCGTATGGCAATCCTTAACCGCTTGCTGAAACAGCAGCAGTCGCCTTAATGCGACCTAACCTCAGCATCTTCAAACAAAATTGCCGAAAGCCCGGGGGCCTTCGGCAGTTTTTATTTTACTATTTTTACCGTTAAAAGCAGGGTGCAGGATTTATAGACTATCCCGTCGGGGTCGGCGGCCCTGAAGCGGTAGGTGTATTCGCCGGGCGATGCGCCGGATTTTATCTGCACCTGCTTGGTCATTTCGTCGCCGGGGTATGAGGCGAAGCCTATCACGCGGCCGTCGTCATCAACGGTGTACCTCAAAAGCTCCCAGCCCTTTTTGCGCCAGTCGGTGGAATCGGGCAGAAAACCCGTCTTAATCAAAAAGTTCAGTCCCCCGCTCTTGGGAATATCCTTTGACTTCACCTTGATTACGTAGCCCGACTTTTGATCGCCGGAAATCGAGGCCGCGCCGGCGTCCAAAAGCTCTAAGGATATGCCGGTGGGTGCGGGCTTTTGGTAGAGCTTCGGGAAGGTGAAGGAGGCGCAGTCCTCCTCGTCATACTTCTTGCCCGGCTTTATCGCCGAGCCGAGGTAGGGATCCGCCTTATAAGACTTATACTCGGTGTTGTTCATGAAAAATTTCGTGAAGCGGTATTCCTCGCCGTCCTTGTAATCGCTGTCGATGTTGGTGACGTCGACGAGATACCATTTTCCGTCGACCTCGATGTTGTTCCACATGTGCCCGCCGTTGTAATCGGATTCGCCGCTGATGCAGATGCAGTTTACGCCGAATTCGTCGCAGAGCACCTTGAAGCCGAGGGCGTAGCCCTCGCAGACGGGGCTGTAGCTATCGCCGGGGACAATGGAGCTGTAGGCCGAATGCGCCGCAAGATGAGAAAACGACAGGGGATCCACCCGCTTCGAACCCATCTGCTTGAGATTATAAGTGTTGTTGTCGCAAAGCCATTCGGCGATTGCTTTTGCCTTTTCGCCGTCGTCGGCATTTTCGGGCAGAGACTTTTTGATCTTTAAAACCGCGTCTTCAAGGGCAGAGGTGAATTTCTCCTTGAGGTCTTCAAAAGAAGTATTCTTCGGCCAGACTGGCGAATAGAGGTTCTCGTCCTCCACGCCGTCGGGATCCATATAAAAACAGAGGCGGCTGTAGGAATCTATCCAGTCGACCCAGAAAATTTTGGGGTTGTCGAGCGTGATGATGTCGCTTAGGGCGATGAACCTGAAATTTTTCTTTTTTGCGACCTTTCTTTTAGGGTATCCGAGAATGCTGTCGACGTCGGTCTGCCAGGCGGCCTTGTAGTTTTTGTCGAGCTGAGAGTAATAATAGCCCTTGCCGTCGCCGCTGAGCCATTCGCTGCCGGCGTCGTCTTCGGCATAAACCCGGGCGGGGACGGATACGAAAACAAGCGCCGCAGAAAGCGCCGCCGCCATAGCTTTTTTTAATTTTTGCGACATAAGATCCCCTCCCGAAAAAATTTGCAGAAACGCCGAGGAGATTATATACTATTTTCGGGGAGTTGTCAAGATGTGGCCGAAGCGGCCACATCAGAAAACAGAAATTAGATGTCAGAGGTCAGAATTTCGAGGTGTCGCCTTCCGGCGACGTTTTTTAGCATAGGATAATGCGTGCGGAATGGACACTCCCCCGCATCAAGAAAACAGATGTTAGAAGTCAGATATCAGAGTTTCAAGGCGTCTCCTGCGGAGACAAATTATTTATTGCCTCGCACACGCTCGGCAATCGGCAAAAATATCACTATATTGACACGAATTTTCGCTATATTGATTTTTTTGCAAAATTCGGTGATTCCGCGTCAATTTTGTTGACATACCCGCCGAAAAGGGGTATATTGTTCTTAAAGGAGGGCTTGCTATGGATTACGGCTATGAAACCTACCCGCACGGCACGCGGTTTTTCCCGATAGGGCTTCACAAGACCGTCGTGCCGCCGAACAGTTCTCTCGGCGAAAACGCGAGATACAATATTTTATACTCCCACTGGCACCCCGAATTCGAGCTTTTATACCTCTCCCGCGGGGACTGCGTTTTTGTCATCGACGGGGAGGAATATCCTCTTCGGGCGGGAGAAGTAATCTTTGTGCCGTCGAGCGCGCTGCACTCGGCCTACAGAACAAAAAACAGCAGCGAGTCGGCGTTTTACGCGGCGGTGTTTTCAAAGCTTCTGCTCAGCGATCCCGCCGACGTGATCAGCGAAAAATATATCTCGCCGGCGCTTTCGGGCGAGCTTAAGTTCAACACCGTTTTCAGCCGCAGGGTGCCCTGGCAGGCAGAGGTGATCGACCTGCTCATTGAAATCATGTCGCTTTACGACTATACCCCCTACGACCGCGATCCCCTCCCCGGCAGACACCCCGAGCTCTATTTAAAAAAGGGCGAGTTCGGCGCCGAGATAACCGTGAAGTCGAATCTTTTAAGGATATGGAAGCTGATGGTCACCAACGCCGAAAGGGTGACGAAAATCAAGCCCGCCGACAGGACAAACCGCGAGCGGGTGCGCCTCGCTATCGATTTTATCCACAAGCATTACGCCGAGCCGATGACCCTTGAGGATATCGCCTCGGAGGCCTACCTGAGCCGGGAATATTTCTCCCGCCTGTTTAAGGCCGAGACGCTGAAATCGCCCTTTGAATACCTGACGCACTACAGGATCTCCCGGGCGATGGAGCTTTTGGAACAGACCGACATGAGCGTCACCGAAATTGCCGGAAAATGCGGCTTTTCCGGCGCGGGTTACTTTAACGTGAAGTTTTCCGAGATCGCCGGCTGCACACCAACCGCCTACCGAAAAGGCGTCAAGGGCCGAGACGCCGATGACAAAGACGAAGATTAAAATATGCCGGGAGCTTTGGAGTCTCCCGGCAATAAAACCTCAGAAAAATGTTATTTAAACTTCCGAAAAAACGTCAAAGCCTTTTCATCAGGAAAATCTCCGCGGGGCCGCCGTCCAAAATAAGCGCGCCGCAGTCGGAGTAGCCGAGCTTTCGGTAAAAATGCTGCGCGGTCTCGTCCGACTGGGTAGAGGTGAGGACAAATTCATAGCCCGCGGCTCTCATGTCGCTCTCCCAGCGCTCCATGAGCATTCGGCCAAGGCCTTTTCGTTGGTGCTCCCACCCGACGAAGAGCATGTTGCAGAACGGGGTGTTGTCCCAGAAAAGGTTATATCTTAAGATCCCGGCCGGGGCGCCGTCGCAGATGGCGACGTAGCCCTCGCGGTCGCGGATCTTTTTTTCGAATTCGGCGGCGGAGATGTGGCGGTCGAGGGTGAACCAGAATTCTCTGTCGCCGGGCAAAACGTATCTTATTTCGGTCATCAGGGTCACCTCGGGGAATTATTTGCGCGCCTGCGCTTGCGATTATTATAACAGGTATTTTGAAAAATGCAAGGGGGGGGGAACAACTTTTGATTTTATGATAAAAGTTTTCGATCAAACCTTTTTCAAAAGGTTTGCGGGGGGTCTCGGGGGCAGAGCCCACGAGCCGCGACCGCAGTCGCGGAATCCCCATGCCTCGCGCGCTCCGCAAGGGGTGAATTGCAAAAAACAGTCCGGTGGACTGTTTTTGCAAGAGGGGACGCCCTGTAAGAGAGGGCGTCCCCTTTTTGCGGCGCGGCGACGCGTCGCAGCCCGGAAAAGGGCGCGGGGAAAACCCCGCAAGGGTTGTCCTCGTTTTGCTGAGCGAAGCGAGGCAAATAAAAAGGCTGTATTTATCACGTATGACAATTTGCAGGAAATTCCGGCAAAGCCGGTAGTCTGCGAAGCAGACCCGAGGCTTTGCCGAGGCGGCTTTGCAGCGCAACGCAAAACGAAAGTGCAATTTTGCAGAATTCTTTCGCGTTGCGCTTCCTGCACCCCTCTCCCTCGCGAAGCGTGGGGGTCTCCACCCCGTCACCCGGCCGTTCACCTTACGGCGAACGGCGCGACCCCTCCCCTCGAGGGGAGGGGTGTGTTCCCAAAGATATACTGCAAAACCGTAATCAGGTTCGGCACTTTCGGTGCGGTGCTTATCGAATGGCAAAACTTATGCCCTGTGCCCCTGCAACTTCAAAAGTGTAGTAATCGACAACTTCTTAAAAACCTCGCCGCGGCTGCAAATTTTGCCGCCGCGGCTGTCTTTCTGCATTTTTATTTTTCCGCCTGCCATGCGTAAAGCGTTATCCCGGGATCCGAAAATACTAAATAGATATCCTTCGTGCCGCTGAAGCCCTTAAGGTCTTCGGTGTAAAACGTCGCGGGCTCGGCGCTGTCAAAGTCTATCGCGGCGGCGGTCTTTCCGTCCGGCGAGCCGAGCCGCAGCTCTACCCTGCCGCTGCCCTTTACCCTCAAATACAGCCGCGAGCCGCCGCTGAGCTTTGCTCCCCTTAAAGATATCCACGCGCCGCTGCTCTTTGACACCGGCGAGACGGGGTTTAGCTCGCCCTCCGAGCTTTCAAACTCTATCTCCCGGCAGTTCGACATCTCTGCGCCGGGGTGGGCGTAATAGGGGTTGAGCTTTTCGGTCTGCTTGGTGCCCTCTTTGCTCGCGCCGATAAGGGATATCTCAAGGGTGTCCTCGTCTACGTCGATCTCCTCTATTCCGAGGCTTCTGAATCCGCCGTGGATATCCTTCGCGTCCTGCAAGGCAAGGGTGTGATATATTACGTAATATTTCCCGTTAAATTTATGAAGGTGGGTGTGGTTGTTCGAATAGCTCTCGCCCGATTCGCCGGGATTCAAAAAGTAGTGTCCGCGGTATTCCCAGCTTTCCGACACAAGGGGCGTTTTGGTGGTCATATATGCCATCGAGCACGCCGCGGGCGGATCGGTGGGTTCCTCCCAGCGGTAGCGCTCGTCCCAGCTGGTGTTGTAAGTGTACACATAGGTGCCGTTGATGTAGTTAAGCTCGCTCGCCTCAAAGTGGTAATAGTCGGGTATCTCGGCTATCTCCTCTATAGATATGAGATCGCTGCCGAGCCGGGCTATCCTTGCGGCCTTTGTCATGTAGTCGCTGCCGTCGGCGGCCTTGCCCGCGCCGAAAGCTATCCACCCCACGCCGTCGTCGTCGATGACAGCTCCCGGGTCAAAGGGATTTGGGCAGTCGCCGAGGCCCTCGGTCGATGAGGATATCAGCGGCTTTCCCAACGGGTCGCTCCAGCCGGTGACCGGGTCGGTTGAGGTTATCACCCCTACGCCCGCCCCGCTGTTTGAGAAGTAGAGGTAAAAGTGCGTCAGGCCGTCCTCCTCAACCCGCGAAATTATCGTCGGCGCCCAGGAGGCGTAGATCCAAGGCGCTATCGCCCCGACGTCTATCGCGCCGTGATACGTCCAGTTCACCATGTCCTCGGTGGAAAATACCACTATCGAGCGGATATCGCCGTAGGTGTTCTTTCCCTCCTCGCCGACGGACTCATACTGCTGGTGATCGTTTGTGCCGTAGACGTAAAGCCTGCCGCCGTATTCCACCGCGGTGGGATCTGCGCAGTATATCTGCGCGGAAATGGGATTGCCGTTCTCGGGCTGCTTGTAAAAATCAAGGATCGCTTCCGTCCTTTTTTCCGTGTCGCTAATAATCATAGATGTCTCCCCCTCTGTAATTGTCGGACGCCCCTCAAGGCTCTGCGAGGCGCACCCCGAAAGCAGCGCGGCTATGGCCGCGGCGCAAAGGATAATTTTCGGTTTCAACGCGGTGTCCCCCTTAAAATATTTATTCTTACAACGGCAGATCGGCCGCGCCCGGAAAATCCGGACGGGCCGAACACTGCCGCACACTGTTATATCTGTCACTGACTGATGTCACTGAACGAAGTTGTCGAGATCCTTGTTCATCTGCTCGATGTAGTATTGCAGCTGATCCGCATGCTTTTCCTTTGCCTGCGCCCAGGTCATGGTCTCGCTTATGTCGCGGTGGGCAAGGTTGTCGAAGGTGTTTATAACCCCGTAGAGCAGCGAACCGTAGCCCTCGCCGTAGCTTATGATTGTCTCATCGCTGTTGTTGGAAAGATCGTAGCAGATATCCCACATTTCAAGCATTTCGTCCGACCACTTATAGGTCTCCTCAAGCTGGCGGCGATCTATGGAGATAACCACCGGGTTGACTATCTTAAATCTCTCGCAGGAGGCCAAAAGCGCAACTCCCTCGGGATTTCGTGCTCCCATGACTATGCAGTAGCCGGTGGGAGAGGTTTCGAGATAATAGTTTCCGTCGCCCTCGGGATCTCTCGGAACGGGAACGAACATCACTTCGCCGCCGGCGATATCGCCCCAGATGGCGGACATCTCATCTACAGGGCCGGTGAAAACAAACTGCGGGCTGAGCCAGAAGAGGCAGAGGCCTTCCTTGATTCCGCCGCCGTTTACATCGTTGCGGATCTTGAACCCGTTTTTCCACTTCGGGTAGCAGCATTCGTCCTTGGTGAGATTGTAAAGAAGATTCGCGGCGCGTTCAAGTCTCGGATCGTCAAGGTTAGAGACAAACCTGCCGGTATCGGTGTCGTAGTTTACTACCGTAGCCCCGCAGGAGCGCATTATAGCCTCGGAATATGCCCAGCTGTCTAAGGCGTATCTGTTTTCGTCGGGATCGGAAAAATCAACGCACATTTCATAGAAGACGTCCCACGTCCACTCGTTGTTGAAATACATCTCGGCGGGATCGCTGTAGCCGTATTCCTCGATAACGCGCTTGTTATAGGCGCAGACGTTTCCGAAGGTGGAATCGGTGCATATCATGTAGTGCTTGTCGCCCAAAGAGAAGTATTTGTCGGCAAAGCCTTTCATGTCCTTCCAGAGCGGATCGTCATAGTCGACATAGTCGTCGACGGCGACAAACATGCCCTTTATGGCGTAGTTGGGGAAGGTTTCGGAATTCCCGGGGTAAAAATCGGGAGAATCGTCGCTGACGACAAGGTTTGCAAGCCTTGTGAAGCGCTCGCCCCAGGTGCATTCCATCCACTCGACCTCACAGCCGTATTTTTCGTGGAACGTCCAGTAGCCGGTCTGCACTATCTCGTCCTCGTCGTAGTTGTGGAAGCCGTCGTACCATGCGTACCAGTTTATAGTGCTGCCCGCGGCGGCAACCTCGGATTCGTCGGGAAGCTGGATTCCCGCGGCGCGAAGTATGGCCTCGGAGTCCTCGGTAGAGAGGGTGAGACGGATTATCTTGCGCCTTGCGTTTCCGCAGGCCGTGACCGAAAGGAGCAACACGATCATAAGTATAACGGAAACTGCCCTTTTCATATTTTCCTCGCTTTCTGATAAAACAGTATAAATTCAAAGCCGGTTGCGATTGACTGTCTGTGATAAGATTATATACATTTTGTCGGCAAAGGTAAAGTTCATAATGTTTTCGGTTTTAAATTCAAAGACATGATGCCGCCGGTTTGCCGCGCGGATTATATTCATTTTGTAGAAAGATTTCGGGAATTTACGCAAATTTTTAATGATAAAGTCTAAAAAAATACTTGAAAAATATCATTTGGTGTGATATAATTGCATTATGATATTCTAAGGAGGCGGGCATTACGGAGCTTAAGATCTGCGGCGGCTACTATAAGCGCGAGGAGCCGGAGGGCACTTACGTTCACATGGAATACGGGTTTACCCACTATATACTTTTAAGGTTTTACCAGCCCATGGTGATATCCCTCGGCGGCGAGGAGATAGTCACCGAAAAGGACGCGTATATAATTTATCCCCCTTATGCGAGGCAGCTTTACCGGCCTCTGAGCGGGGGGTTCACAAACGACTATGTGAGATTTTTCGCCGACGAAAGCTTTATTAAAAGCTACGATCTGCCGCTGAACGAGGTGTTTTATTCCTCTAATAACAGCGAGCCGGCGCTCTGCATTTCGATGATCACCTGGATGCTGACAGACGTCATGCACGACCACGGCGAGGAGATGGCCGAACAGCTTAAGGCGGCGCTGAAATCGCTTCAGGAGAACATGATCATCGTCAGCGCGAAAAGCTTTAGGGAGCACCTTAGAAGAAAGCAGTTTGCAAATCTGCGGGAGCAGGTCAGGGCGGATCCCGTCGGCTGGACGGTTGAAAAGATGGCGCAGAAGGTTTATTTGACGAGGAGCCATTTTTATTCGACCTATAAGGAGCAGTTCGGCGCTTCGCCCGCCGACGACCTCATGCGGTTCACGATGGATCGCGCAAAGAAGCTCTTAAAGGAGACGCCGCTTCAGGTGTACGAAATCGCGGAGCAGTGCGGCTATATGAATTCAAACAATTTCACCCGGGCGTTCAAAAAGTACACCGGGGTCTCCCCGCTGAAATTCAGAAACGGGGGATAAAGAAAAGTTTTCGATCAAACCTTTTTTAAAAGGTTTTTTGATCTGTCTCACCCCCTGCCCCCTCTCCCTCGCAAAGGGAGAGGGGGTTCCACCCCGTCACCCGGCCGTTCACCTTGCGGCGAACGGCGCGACCCCTCCCCTCGAGGGGAGGGGTATGTTCCCAAAGGCATGCTGCAAAATCGGCGCCGGGTTCGGCACTTTAGGTGCGGTGCTTGCCGTTTTATGACAGCCTGCGCCTATGTAACGTCTTACGGTAGCTAAGAAAAATTAAACGGGCAGGCATAACCTACCCGTAATTATTATTCAATTATTCGATTATCTCGTCCGACACCCTGAAGAAGTCTATGTCGGCGTGGCCGCCAGATTCCTTTGTGGCAAAGTTGAAGATCGCGAAGCGGTATCCCATAAAATGCAGCCCGTAGTAGTTCATGCGGAGGGTGTCGCCGATTTTTACCCAGTTCTCGCCGTCGAGGCTGTAATAGAAATAGGCCTTGTCGGCGGCGTCCCTGAAATCGCAGTCGACCCGAAGATATACGTCGTCGGTGTCAATAGGAACGCGCTCTATCTCAAGTTCCGCCCTCACGTTCTCGCTGTCGTCATAGCGCGCCATGACGAGATATTTTTGCTCCCCCTCGACCTTAACGCCGACGCAGCCGTATCTTTCCGCAAAGGCGCTGAGACCGGCGGCGTCGCCGTTTTTCATTCCCGAGGCGTCGAGCCGGATATATCCGCTGCACTGCGGGCCGAAGGTGCGCTGAGTGAGGGTGTTTCGGGCGAGGTCTACAGAGGGGTATAGGAGGCCGGTTTTCAGCCTTAGCCAGCCCTCCCTTTCGGTGAGCGACCACAGGCGGTTGTCGGGATTGTGGTTCCACTGCCATTCGAGCCCGAGGTTGGAGCCGTTATAGTCGTTCTCACCGGCAGCGTCAAGGCTTTCGGCAAAGCTGTGGTAGGGCCTCACGATCTGCGAATTTATAAATTCGTCGCTCGTGACGATCCCCTTTTTCTCATAGCCCGGAATCGGCTTCGGGGCGACCGCTGGGACTTTTCCTTCGTCGCCCAAAACGGGCCAGCCGTCCTCCCAGGTCATGTTCATAAGCACCGGGGTTCTTCCGACGGCACCGTGATCCTGGAACAGCAGGCAGTACCAGCTTCCGTCCTCGGAATCTACGATTCCGCCCTGCGCAACGCCGTCGTTGCGAAAACCGATGTTGTCGTCAAGAATGACCTTTCTCTCCCATTTGCCGTCCAAAGTTTTGCTTCGGTAGCAAAGCTGGGTTCTCCACCCGCCCGACGGCCAGGTGATTATGAAGATGTAGTAATATCCGTTGATTTTATAGGCGTGGGCGCCCTCGGCAAGGCAGCCGGGGGTGAGACCCGCGTCCTCGATGAGAACACGCTTGGTATCAGGCTTTATCTCACTCAAATCTTTTTTGAGCTCGACGCACCAGATCTGCCCGCCGCCGTAGATTATATAAACCCTGCCGTCGTCGTCAAACAAAAGGCTCATGTCGTGGAAGCCCTCGTCGAAGACGAAGCGATCCCACTTTCCGTTCTCAATGTCGTCGGTATAATAAATGTAGGACTTGCCGGTGGCGTAGGACAAAAATCCCGCATAGAAAATGCCGTCGTGATATCTAAGCGTCGCCGCCCACTGGCCCTTGCCGTAGTTCTGCTCGCCGTTTCTCAGGGCGAGCGCGTTGGTGTCGTCAAGGGTCTCGAAAACGTAGTTGACGATCTCCCAGTTGACAAGATCGTAGGATTTCATTATCGGGCAGCCCGGCGAGAGGTGCATAGTCGTGGAGACCATGTAATAGGCGTCCCCCACCCGGATAAAATCAATGTCCGGGACGTCGGCAAAGATAACGGGATTTGAATAGTTTCCGCTGCCGTCGTCGGAAGACGCGACCGTGGATTTTATGATATCGGCGTCAAGCATTTCGACCCCTCCTTCGGGTATATCGGGAAGATACTGCTTCGGAATCGGCGAAGATTTTTTCAGCTGACAGGAAGACGTCCCCAAAGCGGCAATCAGCGCCGCAAGTATTATACAGACCGCTTTTTTCATCTCGGCACCTCCGAATTGATTTATAATTACATTATATGTAACTCTTCGCCCGCTGTAAAGCTCATGATGTTTGCAGAAAATGCGGCGTTTAACGGCCTCGGGAGGCCGTTTTGGGCTTACGGCGCAGAAATCTCGCCGGGAAAGTATCATTTTGTTCGGGGAGAGTTATTGAAGCTTCGGCGGGGGTATATGCGGCGCTCCGCCAAAACTAAAGCCGCGCTTTAGCCGCCGTAAACATCTGCTGTCTTTACATCTTTGGCGCGGCGAGTTATAATTAACTCAACAAAAGCGCTTTTGAATAATTTTTAGGAGATGATAGCATGACTATCGGACAGACGATAAAAACACTTAGGCGTGAGCAGGACATCACGCAGGAGCAGCTTGCGGAATACCTCTGCGTTTCGCCGCAGGCGGTCAGCCAGTGGGAGACCGACAGAACCGCGCCGGACATTTCCCAGCTGCCCGCGTTGGCAAACGTCTTCGGGGTGACTACCGACCGCCTTTTGGGAGTAAAACCGAGCGGCGAGATAAAATCAATAGCTGAAAGGGCGGACAGGCTCTACGCAAAGGGAGATTTTGCAGGCGCCGCCGCGCTGCTCGAAAAGGGGCTGAGGGAATTCCCCCGCTCATATGAGCTGATGGCGCATCTTGCGGACGCGCTGTCCTGCCTCGGGAAAAACAGTGAGGCCGCGGCGCTGTGCGAAAAAATCCTCGCGGAATGCACGGACAGCGGAATCCGCGAGAGCGCGACGCAGTGCCTTATCTTCAGCCACAACAATTCGAGTGAGAAAAAAGAGGCGCTCGGCATCGTCAATACGCTGCCGCACGCATGGTCGAGCCGCGAGGACATGCTCCTTCTGCTGTCGGCGGACGGCGAGGCCGAAATCTTAAAAACAGTTCCCGAATACGCGGAATTTTTGGCGAACAGGCTGATGATCTGCCTCGAAAAGCTCTCCTCGCCGAATTTGGGCTATTCCGAGGAGGACAGAATAAAGCTCCTCAGGCAGTCGGCGGCTGTCGGCGAGACGATGTTCTGCGACGGCGACGCGATGTATTCCGCGCAGTTTATCCGGACGGCATACACGAGGCTCGGGGAAATTTACGCCGGCCGCAGGGACGCCGAAAACCTCCTCGAATGCCTTGAAAACGGGGCGAAATACGCGATAGAATTCGAGACATACGCTAAGGGCAAAGCGCACACCTCTCCGGCGGTGAGGGGTCTCGCCTCGGAGGATTATATCCCCGACGGCGAGCCGCAGACAAGGCTGATTCTGAAAAGGCTTGACGGGCAGGATTACGACTTTGTCCGGGAAAGCGACAGGTTCAAAGAAGTCGTGAGGCGGCTTAACGGCATGAAATAACGCGGGCAAAAAGGTATATAAAGGAGCCGTGGGGAGTAATATCCTCCCCCGGCTCTTTTCGGCGTGAAATTTCGTTTGAATTAACCCTATAAAAAGGCACCCCGCCCACCTGCATGTTATGCAGAGGGCGGGTATGTGGAGGCCTACCCAAGTTGGTCAGGATTTTTTTCAAGCTCGTCTATCTGCGAGTTAAGGTCGTCGAGGTAGTATTGCAGCTGGTCGCCGTACTGCTCCTTTCTCTTTGCCCAGGAGGTGTCGCCGCCCTGGCGGGTGTAGTTAAAGAGGTTGTCGACTACCGGCGCGGCGTCGCCGAGGCCGTTTTCAAACATTACAAGCGTGTTGTGCGAGTGGGCTATTTCATACATCGTATCCCACATGTCAAGCATCTCTTCCGTCCAGCCCTTCTTTTCCTTAAGCTGTCTGCGGTCGATGTTGACGACCGTCGGGTCGACCGTCTTGAACCTGTCGCAGGCCGCCATATATTTCATGTCCGCCCACAGCGAGTCGTCATAGCTCATGTAGTCGTCTATCGGCTGGAACATTCCCTGAAGGCAGTAGCAGGGGAAATCGGTGGCCCAGGCGGCGTAAAAGTCGGGCGTGTTGTCGGAAAGCATGAGGTTTGCAAGCGTCGTCCAGCGCTCTCCGAAAACGCATTCGACATATTCGATATCGCTGCCGTAGCGCTCCTTGAACGTCCAGTAGCCGGTCTGCACCATTTCCTCCTCGGAATAGTTCTGCAGATCGTTTCTGTAGCCGTAGAGCTTGGCGACGGTGTTCGCGCCGGCGGCGGTTTCGGGGTCGGGAAGATATATTCCCGCGGCGTTCAGAATCGCCTCGGCGTCCTCTGTCGAAAGGGTGAGGTTTACGACCTCGCGCTTTCGGGCGCCGCAGCCCACGAGCGCGATTATGATTATTGCCGCTAAGCTGACTGAAATTATCCTTTTGAGCATAATTATACCTCCTAAAATAAACTGTAAATTTATTTTAGGAGGTTTTGCGTTGCTCTTCAATACAAATAGTACTAAAATTTTAACACATTGTATGATTCTCTTTATTTTTTCGCATTATCCAGAGGATAGATCTTATTGGGAATATACTCGTAGAGCGCGTTGGTGGCCGCCTTTGTTAGGTCGTAGTGATACCAGGATTCCTCGCTGCCGTCGGTCTGGCTCCAGACTAATATGCCGCTCCAGCCGTGGTCGTAAAGGTCTTTATACTTGTCCGTCAGGGACATTCCTATCTCGCCATCGTCGTCGTTGTGCGTCTCGCCTATCATGCAGGGCTTGTCGGTGTGCAGCTTGAATTCCTCGGGGGTCATGCCGACAGGCATCTGGAACCAGGGCCGCTGCCAATTATAATAATGTGTGCTGTAAAAATCGAGATAGGCGCCGGGGTCGTCATAAAGCGATTGCAGGTATTCGTCCGAGACCTTGTCGCCCTCGTAATCCTCGGAATTATACTTTACGATTCCCATGCCGACGGTGACTAAAATCTCGCTGTTTTCGTGGACTGTCGCCGCGCACTTTGCAAAGAGATAGCTTATATTCTCCCAAGGGATCTGCCCGCATTCCTCATTTTCATAGACCCAGTCCGGCTCGTTCATCAAATCGACCGAGAAGACGTACTCGTTGTCGCCGAAGCGGCTGCAGAATTCCTTGACGTATTTTTCGGCGTATTCGTCGCAGTTTTCCTTGCTCTCGATAAGCGCCCGCCAATACGGCCCGCTGCCGTTCTTGAAGTGGTCGAAGGAAAGAAGCGTGGGCATAACGAGACCTTATATTTTTTCGCGAGATCGAAGAGGGTCTCGAGATCCTCCCAATGCTTTTCGTTTATCGAGGCGATGCTGCCGTCGCGGTTGAGATCCACGATGCTCTCGCCGTCGCAGTTCACCCAAATGCGCACGCAGTTGATGTGATCCTCTTTAAAGCGCTTGAATTCGGTCCCCCAGAATTCCTCGTCCATTCCGCCGTTGAAGTCGTTCCAGTTCTGCCAGGGAGCGTTCATGCCGCTGAAAAAGATCTCGTTTCCGCCGACATAGAATTTATCGCCCGAGACGGTGACCCGCGCCGATTCGCTCTCGGAGCCGAAAATGCCCGAAAGGAAACCGTCGCCGGAGGAAAGCCCCGAGTTTGACCGGCCGGAGCCCTCCTTGCCCGCCCCGCAGGACACAAGGAAGACCGCCGCCGAGACGATCAGCGCAATTATTTTGATGTAATCGGCCTTTGACATATCAGACCCTCCGAAAATACAAATTTTTTGATATTATACATCAACCCGCGCCGAAAAGCAATACATATCCTAAGATTTTCTTGACGGATTGGGGGAGGTAACCCCCCTCCCCTACTCTATTGCCGCCTTTCTTGAGAAAATACGCCTGATCGCTTCCGTTTGCTCCTCGCCGAATTTAGGCTCGCGGGTCGGCACTTTGACCCTATCTTACCGCCAGATTTTGCCATAGTACTGCTCCTGAAAATGTTAAAAATGTATCAGACTGTCAATCACACTCCGTCAAATTCGCTAAATAAGTGACACTACATCCCCGAAAAATTGTAAAATCCGCAGAAATCATCAAGAAGTGACATTTTTCGACATTAACCCGGGAAATTCTGTGATATAATCGGGTATATTTTATTAGACGGAGGAAAAATTATGAAATTTTCTGATTCAATTCTTTCCCGCGAAATCTACGTCACCCTCACCGATCTGGCAATTCCCCAGCATATGAACGGCTTTGCATACCTCACATCAGCCCTGAAACTTGCCGTAAATGACTCATCTTATTTACAAAAGGTAACTAAACGTCTCTATCTGGAAGTCGCAGAATTGAATAACTCAACCCCACAGCGGGTCGAGCGCTCCATGCGTTCCGCTATTGAAGCGGCGTGTATCAGAAGCCCTCTCGGGACATTCGAAAAGTATTTCGGCAACGCTATTAGACCATCTACCGGCAAGCCGACTAACGCCATGTTTATCGCGACTATTTCAAACAGAATTCGCGTGGAGTTGATGTCGAGAGATGATTAAGCGGGGCGATTGCTTTGCTCCCCGAAGATGAGAAAAGGTCAAAAAGAGCGCTGCCAAAACGGCGGTGCGCTAAAGGCTTTAATAGCTAAATTTTAATCTGTGGATTCATCATCAGTAGAGCACGTACTATAGTTATATCAACTATTTTATAAGCGTGCTGCCCGCATAAGCTCCATGTTGCCGCTGACACGCCAGCAGAGCCACTGCATGAAGTCCGCGCCCGCGAGATAAATTACGATCGGCAGGGCGAACACCGCGAGGGTGATGACCGTCGCAGTCGTCGGGCTTTTGCATTTATAAGAAATGAGCAGCGTCAGCTCCGCAAAAACAGTTATGGAGATTATGCGATAGACCGTAAGCAAGATTAAATATCCGAGCACCGGCAGGCCGCCTAATTTTGCATACGCCGAAATCGCGGAAACCGGCTCAAAAAGCCCCTGCGAGCCGTATGTCATAATCATCTCGACGTAGTGCGGAACGTATACCGCGAGGCTGATCAGCAGCGCGAAAATCGCGGCAACGGCGGCGTTATGCTCGAAATATTTTCGCTTTCCCGCTTTAGTGGTGTAGAGCAAAAAGCCGATCCGCGCGCGGTTGTCGTAAGCGATAAGCGGCGAGATTGCAACACAGATTCCGAGGATCGCCACAAGCCCGAGACGGTAATCGCTCTTGAAGCCGTTCACGCCGAAAAGCTCCTCCCAGCCGGTGGTGTAGTACAAATATTTGGACACTTGCCTTCCGTCGGAGATGCTTAGCGCGGAGTTATATTGATTAATTAGCTTTTCGAATCCGCTTCGCTTCGACCAGTAGTCGGAATCGGACATGCCGCCCGACGCCATGGCTGCGAATTCATCAGTCAGCTCGCCGGCGGTCGCGCTCATGTACTCGTAAACCTCGGCGGGGCTTTGCTTCGAGTACGCCTCGGCGGCGTAGGCGCAGTAGTAGTTGTCGCTCGGGCTGTAGGGTCGGACGTAGCTGTACTCGCTGTAAAGTGAGAAAGCAAGGACGGTGATCATCACCAAAACACCCTTATGAAGAATGAATAATTTGTGCATAGAATATGAAAAAAGCCGTTTCGAAGGCTTTGTTTTTATGATCTTTCGGTGGGATTTCTTTATCTCGGATATTGATATATTCTCATAGAGGCAGACCGTTAGGAGGATCAGCACGGC
>CANQPB010000038.1 GCA_947625615.1 uncultured Clostridia bacterium
AGCTACATATCGCTTGCGGCGCTTTTATCATGCTTCGCATTCAAAATCGCCGCTTCACTCATTCCGCTGCTCCGCCTCTTCCCCACAAAGCTTCGCTTTGCGGGGACCCCGTTTTGCGACGCGTTAAAACTTGCTTTTCGCACTTCGCGGGCATAAACGCCCGCCCGCTCGTGCTCAAAGAGTTTTAATCGCGTCGCCTGTCTTAACCGGCTTTGCGTGAGCCGAAGGTTCAACATCATTTGCGCGTATCACGCGCAACATCGTTTGCGTGCTACTGCACGCAACATCATTTGAATGTAAGTTCAACATCATTTTAGTTAAATGGCGCAAATGAACGATGTTACGCTGCGGCGTAAATGATGTTGCCTTCGGCAAATGATGTGACGCTGCGGCGTCGCAAGCTTTGTATCGCTTGCGATGCCCTTTTTATGCTTAAAATTCGGGCATCGCCGCTCACGCCGCTGCTCCGCCTTTCCCCCCCAAAAAATGCACGCATTTTTTGGGCCCCCTATTGTCGGTTATTTTACCTCTGCCCGGTTTTCGTGCTTCGCATCAATGAGCCCCACCTCACAAAAGGTCAATCAAGCGAGAAGCTTTTGTCATTGTAATCCGCCGCGGAATGTTGTACAATATTCATAGGTAAAACTATTACCGAAATCTTTTATTTGGAGGAATAGTAAAATGAAAAAATTACTGGCACTCGTTCTTGCTCTAACAGTCGCCCTCTGCGCGCTGACTGTTACCGCATTTGCAGATGAAACGGTCGTCTTCGACAATCCCGACGGTCAGTCCTGGAGCGATCTTGTCAATTCCTGGGACTTCTTCGGAACCGACGGCTATTGGGGACGCACCTCCGCAACCGGCGTGCTTTCCCTTGAATGGGCCGACATCAAGCCCATAATGGAGGCGGGCGGCGCGACGTTTACCTATGTTTACGGCGCGGATTCTGCCGGCACCCCCTCGCTCAACCTCACCTTTGACGGAAACAGCGCCGGCAACGGCGTCAACGCTCCCTTTACCGTTACCGATCTCGGCGACGGCAAATATGAAGCGACCGTCGCTCTGGACGACATGGTAGCCGCCTGGACTGCCGCGGGTCTTACCCTCGACGACGCCGAGGCCTTCCTCGTTCAGGTCTGGACGGACAACTTCAAGCTCTATTCCGCGAAGTTCAACACCGGCGCCGACGCAGCCGCTCCCGCCGAGACCCCTGCCGAGACCCCTGCTGAGACCGAAGCTCCCGCAGAGACCCCCGCTGAGACCCCTGCCGAGGCTCCCGCCGAGACCCCTGCCGAAACTCCCGCCCCCGAGGCTCCTCAGACCGGCCTCGCCCTCGCGGTAGTTCCCGCTGTCATGGCTCTTGCCGCCGTCGCGGTCTCCAAGAAGCACTGATTTTAACCTAAACAAAGACCCTCTTAGGAGGGCCTTTTGTTTTTATATCACAATAAGTCAAACTAAATCGGCTGTTTTGTCATTGAATTTTGCCGAGACAGGGTGTATAATAATGTTCGGTAAACCGTTACCGAAAATTCACAAGGAGGAATTTTTACCATGAAAAAAATCTTTGCAATCGCTCTTGCGGCCATGCTCGCTGTCGCCCTCTGCGTCAACGTCTTCGCCGCTGAAGCAACCGTAACCGGCTCGTTCACCGTTACCTTTACCGATAACGATTACGATTCGGCTATCACCGCCGGAACCTACACCTCCGACACAATCGCCTCTATTGACGGATACGGCACTCAGTTCGCTGAGCTTGCTTCCCTCATCGAGACCGTTTGCCCGATGGACAAGGTAACTCACGTTGACGTCACCGTCAAGGCCAGCAACACCGATCCCTGCTGGAACGACGCCGGCCATAAGGTTGAGCTTATCCAGAACGAGAGAACCGGCACCCAGCTTGCCGTCGTCGATTTTACCGACGATACAGCCACCCTTTCTGCCGACATTCCCGCCGGCACCACCAAGCTTGTTCTCAACCCCTTCGCCTTCTCTTCTGCTGCCGGTGAAATCACCTTCGACGTTGAAGTTAAGGTGACCGGCGATTTCGAGGCTGCCGAGGCTCCCGCCGAGACCGAGACCCCCGCTGAGACCGAGGCTCCCGCCGAGACCCCTGCCGAAACTCCCGCCCCCGAGGCTCCTAAGACCGGCCTCGCCCTCGCGGTAGTTCCCGCTGTCATGGCTCTTGCCGCCGTCGCGTTCTCCAAGAAGCACTGATAACCGAACACCCGCGGCATAAGCCGCAAAAACCCGGCCGAAGTTTTTAAGCTTCGGCCGGGTCTTTTGTTTTTTCGGGATCATTCGTGAGCGTCCATTCCGCATGCGTTATCAGAAATGTTTAGACGCGTCGCCGCAGGCGGCACCTTGAAATTCTGATATCTGATTTCTGACTTCTGCCTTCTTGATGCGGCCTTTTAGGCCGTATCAGATCATTCCGCCCCGTTTTCCGTGACGAGCACGTCGGCGCAGAAGACGTATTTTTGCGCGCCGGCCACCGTCACCGGTATCTCGACGGCATAGCGGCCGTCGGGGAGCTCGCCGTAAAACTGCGTCCATTTCACCCAATCGAGCTCGCTTTCGCCGCCTGCGGGGGTGGTGAGAAGCACCGTGGGCGACGGGCGGTTGTCAACGGTCTCGCGGATATAATACCACCTGTTTCCGATCAGCCTGAGCAGCCTGAAATTCATGCCGTATTCGGCGTCGGCGTCGGAGCCGTTTTTCAGAATAAGCTTTACCCCGCCGCCGTCGGAGGCTGTGTCCTCGCCCTCTTTAACATTAAGCTCAAGACCCTCGGCGGTTTTCTCCCCCTCGCGGCCGAGGATATATCCCCATGTTTCGGGAATGCCGGGCTTGCCGGGGACGTCCTCACTGCCGAGGGAAAATTCGGCAGCCAGGCAGACGGGATTGTTATAATCGCTTTCCTTGTTAAAGTCCCTTGTTATGCGGTATTCCCCGTCGGGCAGATCTCCGAAAAAGGCGTCAAGGTTGACGAGATCATAGGCGGTGCCGCCCGCCTCTAACCAGACGTTGGTCATCGGGAACATCGGCCCGCCGACGCTTTCAAGCCGGTGCCACGCGCCGTCGGTCTTAACCTCTACGGCAAAGATCGTGCCGATGTCTACGTTCTCGCCGGTGAGGTTCTCCATCTTGATGATGACGACCTCGCGGTATTTTTCCGCGACCGTCAGGGTCACCTCGTCGCTTTCGGCGTATTCCTGCGTTTCGGCCGGGTCTTCCGAGACGGTAAAGCGAATGTCCGGCTCGGCGGGCTTCTCATAATCGCCCTCGGCAAGGGGTTCCTCCGTCTCGCCGGGGAGGGATTCGCCTATATCCTCCGGGATATCAATGCCGGCGCCCGGATCGGGAAAGCCGGTGCTTATTCCTCCCGCGATGGGGGAGATACTCTCCTCGGGGACGCCGGGATCATCGCCGCCGGTGTCGGCTTTGCAGGCGGAGAGCAGAATCGCCGCCGCGAAGATAACGCACCAAAGTTTTTTCATATATGTCAACACTCCTTTACATTTTGAGGCTGCCCTCTACATGTAATACTGTTTAGGAGGGCAAAATATTGCATTCGGAAAAAATTTTTTTGAAAGAAGTGAAGAAAGTTTTCACACTTTGCGAGATGCCGAGGCGGCTTTGCAGCGCAACGCAAAACTAAAGTGCGATTTTGCAGTATGCTTTTGCGCTGCGTTTTCGCGAGCATATGTGCAAAATTAACAAAAATAGGATTAAAACTTCTCCGAAATTCCGGGAGGGGAATCTGCGGCAACCCCTTGAATTTTTTGAGCAGGGGTGCTATAATTTCGGTATCAAGTGGTAAAGAGTGCAATTTTTCGGTAAACGGTTCACAAAGGGGAGGGAAAAGTTCATGGATAACGCTCTTGGTTCTGCCATGATGAGCGGCGAGCTCCCCTATACCATAGATTCCAAGGGCAGAATGAGCTTTCCCCAGCGCTTCCGCGACGTCATAGGCGACAGGTTTATCCTCACCCGCGGCGCCGACAGACGCCTTGTGGCCTATTCCGAAGAGAAGTGGAATTCTCTCGGCGCGAGGATCTTCGCCATGCGCGAGGGCAGAGAAAAAGAGATACTCAAACAGATTTATATCAAGGGCGCTATCCCCGTTGAGGCGGATAAGCTCGGCAGAATATTGGTGCCGCAGGCTTTGCGCGAATATGCAATGCTCGAAAAGGACGTTTACGTCGTCGGCGCAATGGACACCGCGGAGATATGGAACAAATCGGCATACGAGGCGTTCACGCAGTCCATCGCCCCCGATGAGCTTTATTCGGCGCTGTCGGCTTTGGAGTAATTGTTTTGGAATTTTTACATTTACCCGTTCTTCTGGACGAATGCATTGAGGGTCTTGCCATAAAGCCCTCGGGGATATACGTCGACGGCACGGCCGGCGGCGGAGGGCATTCGGTTGAGATCGCCGGAAGACTTGACACGGGATTTTTGATCGCCATAGACCGCGATCCCGACGCGGTTAAGGCCGCGGGCGAACGCCTTTACGGCTATAACGCCCGGGTAGTTGAATCGAATTACAGCGAGGTCAAAAGGGTAGTCGCCGAATTGGGCTACGACCGCATTGACGGCATGCTTTTGGATCTCGGGGTTTCAAGCTGGCAGCTTGACAACCGCGAAAGGGGCTTTTCCTATCACGACGACGCCCCTTTGGACATGAGAATGAGCCGCGAGGGCGTATCCGCCCGGGATATAGTGAATGGCTATTCTTATGAAGACCTCAGCCGGATACTCTTTGAGTACGGCGAGGAAAAATATGCAAAATCCATTGCCTCCAATATAGTAAAGTTGCGTGAATCAGAACCCATCGAATCTACTGCGGAGCTGGCAGAAATAATCAAGATGTCCGTTCCGCAGAAGGCTCGGCGGGAAAAGAATCCCTGCAGAAAAACCTTCCAGGCAATAAGGATAGAGGTAAACAACGAGCTCGGCTCGCTTTCCGAGGGGCTTGACAGCGCCTTCGATCTTTTAAAGACAGGCGGCCGGCTTGCGGTAATTACATTCCATTCTTTAGAAGACCGCCTCGTAAAGCAGCGCTTTGCGTCGTTCTGCCAGGGGTGCACCTGCCCGCCGGAATTCCCGGTGTGCGTGTGCGGCAAGAAGCCGCGGGGCAAGTTGATTAACAAAAAACCCATCGAGCCTTCGGAGGAGGAGCAGCGGATAAACCCGCGCTCCCGATCGGCAAAGCTCAGGATAATAGAAAAAATAAGGGATTAAGGCGTCTGCCGCGCGCCGGCATTGTCAGTTCATGCAAGCGCGCGGCAATGCCTGACAAATAAGGAGGAGCAAAAGGTGGCCAACAGAAGCAATCTTGCATACGATCTTTCGGTTTACGAGCCCAAGAAGAAGGCCGCCGCCACTCAGGAGCCCGCTATAAAAATGCGCAGAAATCCCGTTCCGATTGCAAGGCGGGAGAGCGCGTTTCGGTTCATCGTCACCGCGGCGGTGTTTCTTTGCATGATGCTTGCGGTTTTATACGGCAAGGTTGAAACAAACCGCCTCTTCGGCGATATCCGCGACCTTGAGGATCAGCTTGCAAGCCTTAAGACCGAGAACGTAACCCTTGCGGCGGAATATGAGGGCAGAACCTCGCTAAAAAACGTCGAGGACTACGCCGAGAACGTGCTGGGCCTCAAAAAGCTTGACAAGTCCCAGGTGGAATATGTCGAGCTTGACGCCGACAGCGTAATTGAAATCGTCGAGACTGAAAACCGCAATATATTTATCATCATTCGCAACTGGATAAACGAGCTGATGGAAAAGATAGGTGCTTAGCGGAATAAAAACGCGGCGTCGTCAATAATATAAATAGAGACGGTCAGGTTAAGCTTTGTCTGTGTCAAAACAATTGCTTGCTTGACTTTTTTGTTACCAAAGGAGCGCTGAAATGGAAAAGACGACCAGGTCTATGCTTCGAAGACTTTACGCCCTGGTGTTTCTGGGAATGCTCGCCGTAATGGCCTATGTTTCCTATGTGATGTACGGCGTAGCCGTGCGCGAGAGCGGAAAATATCAGGCCCTTGCCAACGACCAGCAGTTTAAGACGATGACCGTTGCCGCCAACCGCGGCTCGATATACGACGCAAACGGGCAGGTTCTCGCGCAGAGCATAACCGTTTACACCGTTTTTGTCGATCCCAAGACCTTCCAGAACGAGGTGGCCACCCAGCTCGCCGACGTTGAGGACGGCAAAAAGAGCGCCGCCGACATGATAAACTATGAATACGAGATAATATCGTCGCTGACGCAGAATCTTGACGTCACCGAGGAGGAAGTGCGCGAAAAGCTTTACAAGGACAACCGCTATCAGGTGGTGGCGAAGGACGTTGAGAAGACGGCAGCCGTCGCCATAAGCGAGAGAATGAGCGATCTCGGAATAATCTCGGTGGGTGTGACGCCCACCGCCAAGCGCTACTATCCCCATAACGATCTCGCCTCGAGCGTGATAGGCCATCTTCACTACGACGGCTACGGGATATTGGGGCTTGAAAGCTATTACGACGACTACCTCACCGGCGTCGACGGAAAGATTATCACCGCCATAGACGCCTCCGGCCGCGAGATCCAATACCGCTATAAGCAGAGCTACGACGCCCAGGACGGCGACTCGATATACACAAATCTTGACACCACCATTCAGTACTATACCGAAAAGGCGCTTAAGAGCGCGGTGGAGCTTAACAGCCCCAAGAACCGCGCCTGCGCGATAGTCATGGAGGCGAAGACGGGAAAGATCCTCGCCATGGCGACGGATCCGGACTATGACCTTAACAACCCCGCGGAGATTTACGACCAATCCACTGCGGAGCTTTTGGCGGGAATTTTGGCCACCGGCGACGAGGAGAGCTATAACGCACAGCGCTCGGACGCCTGGAACAAACAGTGGCGGAATAAGGCCATAAGCGAGCTTTACTACCCCGGCTCGGTGTTCAAGGTAGTCACCGGCTCGGCGGCGCTTGAAGAGCAGGCCATCTCGCTGACGGATAAGTTTTACTGCAAGGGCTACGTCACCGTTGTAAAGGGGGTGCCGCCGGTTCACTGCTGGACTACGAACGGCGGCCACGGCGAGCAGAATTTCGTCCAGGCGATGACGAATTCCTGCAACCCCGCGTTCATAGCCATAGGCCAGGCGCTCGGCGCGGAAAAATTCACCGACTACTTCAAGGCGTTCGGCCTCACCGAAAAAACCGGCATCGACCTTCCCGCAGAGGCGGATTCGATATACGTTCCCTATTCGAGAATGACCCTTATGGATCTTTCGGTCTCGGCGTTCGGCCAGACCAACAAGATCACCCCGATACAGATGATAACCGCCTACGCCGCGGTGGTGAACGGCGGATATCTCGTCACGCCCTATATCGTCAACAAGATCGTCGATTCCGACGGCAACATCGTAAAGGAATTCACCCCGACTATAAAGCGTCAGGTGATCTCGGAGGAGACCTCGGAGATAATGCGCGAGACGCTTGAAACGGTCGTCACGACAAACCAGGGCTCGAACGTATACATAAAGGGCTACGAGATCGGCGGAAAATCGGGCACCTCGCAGAAGTTGGACGAAAAGGACGGCGAGCACAAGTACGTCTCCTCCTACTGCGCGTTCTATCCCGCCGAGGATCCCGAGATAATCATGCTCGTCATGGTAGACGAGCCGACTAACGGCCGCTACTACGGCTCGGCGGTCGCGGCGCCGGTGGTGTCCGAGGTGTTCGAGGAGATACTTCCCTATCTCGGCTACTACGCCGAATATACCGAGGAGGAGCTTGAAGACCTCGACGTAAACGTGCCTTCGGTGCTCAACGCCGAAACAGGCTCGGCGCAGGCGACGCTTGAGGGCCTCGGCCTGAACGTAAAGATAATCGGCGACGGCGAGACGGTTGTAAGACAGGTGCCCTCGACGGGCAGCGCCATGCCGAAGGGCTGCACGGTCGTGCTTTATACCGAGGAGGGCACCGAGCCGAAATATGTTAAGGTGCCGGATCTGACGGGGCGAAGTTTAAGCTATGCAAACGAAAAGCTTACGAACCTCGGGCTGAATTTAAAGCCGCTCGGGGGCGCCGCCAGAAAGGCGGGAGCCACCTGTTCGGGAGTTATGAACTATAAAGAGGAGACCGTAGAGGTCGGAACCATAATAGAGGCCTACTTCATCGTAAACGACGAGACGGGCTGATACCGCGCGATTTGAAAATGAAGGGTGAAGTCGCGGCAGGGGAGGCGTTTTGCCTCCCCGACCCGGCCGCATAAAGGAAAGAGAGGCATGTAATGAGACTTTACGAGCTTTTAAAGGGCGTGGCGACGACGTCGCTTCCGGATATTGAAATAACGGGGCTTTTCTCCGATTCGCGCAAGCGCATGGGGGAGGGAGGTCTTTTTGTATGTCTTGAGGGCAAAAATTTCGACGCCCACACCGCGGTTCCCGCCCTCGCCAAAAAGGGGGTCTCGGTGTTCGTCACCCAGCGCGACTGCGGCGTTCAAAACCAGATAATAGTCCCCGACACCCGCGAGGCGCTTTCGCTTCTTTGGGGGAATTTCTGCGGGAATCCTCAAAAAAGGCTGAAGATGGTGGGCGTTACCGGCACAAACGGAAAGACCACCGTAACCACCGTGATAAAAAGGCTGCTTGAGGCCATGGGCCACAAGACCGGGCTTATCGGCACCTGCGGCGACGAGATAGGCGAAGAACATATGCACAACGAGAGGCTTGCGGCCTCGACGCCCGAGCCGCAGGATCTGTTTCCGCTGCTTAAAAGAATGGCCGACGAGGGCTGCGAATATGTAATTATGGAGGCAACCTCGCAGGGGCTTTTGCAGCAGCGCCTCGCCGGGGTGGATTTTGAGCTCGCGGCGTTCACGAATCTCACGCAGGATCACCTTGACGTTCACGGAACCATGGAAAACTACTATCAGGCGAAAAAGCTCCTGTTTTCGAAGTGCAAAAAAGCGCTTGTCAACATGGACGACGCCTACGGCAAGCGTCTTTACGGCGAGATAACCTGTGAAAAATACAGCTTTTCCGTCGAGGAGAAGGCGGATTTTTACGCCGACGCCCTCTGCCTCAGGCCGCACGGCACGATATACTGGTATTGCCGCGGGCAGAAGGCCTACCGCACCGAGATAAAGATGCCGGGGCGATATAACGTCTCGAATACGCTTTGCGCGCTCGGCTGCGTCGAGCTTTTGGGATTCGAACCCGAAAAGGTTGTGCCGCTGATAAAGGACATCGAGGGGGTGCGCGGCCGCTGCGAGGTGGTGCCCACCGGGCTCGATTTCACGGTGATTATAGACTATGCGCATTCGCCCGACGCCTTGGAAAACACCCTCGGCAGCATCAGGGAATGCATGCAAAAGGGCAGGGTGGTATGCCTCTTCGGCTGCGGCGGCGACCGCGACCCCTTAAAGCGCCCCCTTATGGCGCAGTCCGCGGCGAAATATGCCGACATGCTTATAATCACGTCAGACAACCCGCGCAACGAAAATCCCCACGCGATAATCAATCAGATAATCGCAGGTCTTGCCGGGACAAAAAAGCCGTATATTGAAATAGACAACCGCGCCGACGCCATACACTGGGCGCTTCACAACTGCTTCCCGGGGGACGTTTTGGTGCTCGCCGGAAAGGGTCACGAGGATTACCAGGTGCTCGCGGGGAATTATAAGGTGCATTTCGACGAGAGAGAAATAATCGCCGAGATAGTCGAGCAGATGAAGCGCTCGTTCTGAGGCGTTCAATTATAAAGCAAAAGGAAAGGTAACAGCCATGCCGTTCTGGATAAACCTTACAGTCGGATCAGTTTCGTTCGCGGTGGCGGCGCTCTTCGGGGCGGCGCTGATACCCTATCTCAAAAAGCTCAAGGCGGGAGCGCATATCCTTGAAATAGGCCCCCGCTGGCAGAAGGACAAAGAGGGCACCCCGCTTATGGGCGGCTTCATGTTCATTCTGTCCACGGTCGTCGCCTCGGCGGTCGGGTATTTAATGATAAGCACATACCGCCGCCTGCATATCGTCGAGGCTCCCGAGGGCGCGCTTTTAAAGCTTGCGCTCGGGTTGGGGGCTTCGCTCGGATATATGCTCATCGGCTTTGCCGACGACTACATAAAGGTGGTAAAAAAGCGGAACCAGGGCTTTAACGTCAAGGCGAAAACGCTCTGCCAGGCGGCCGTCACGGTTTTGTATCTTATAGGGTATCACTTTTTATACGGCAGGACTTCGGTGGTGTTTCCCTTTTTCGGGGAGGTAGACTTCGGGATATTTTATTATATAATCATGGCGGTGGCAATCTACGGATTTGTAAACGCGGTAAACCTTACCGACGGCGTAGACGGCCTCTGCGGCTCGGTGACGCTTGTATATTCGGCGGCGTTCACGCTGATATTCGTGCTTTTGGGCAACTGGGAATATTCCGCCTTCGCGACGGCCGTCGCGGGGGGCTGCCTCGGCTTTTTGGTCTGGAACATGCACCCGGCAAAGGTGTTCATGGGGGACACCGGCTCGATGTTTTTGGGCGGCTGCGTAGTCGCGATGGCGATAGCGAGCGGGCTGGAGCTTCTTTTGCCCCTTGTCGGGATAATATATTTTGCGGAGGCCATGAGCGACGTCATACAGATAGGCAGCTATAAGCTGAGGCACCGCAGGGTGTTCAAGATGGCGCCGATACACCACCATTTCGAGCTTTCGGGCTGGAGCGAATACAAGATAATGTTCGTGTTTTCCGGCATAACCGTCGTCGCGGGCTTTTTGGGAATACTTGCGGCGGCAATATATGCTGGATAAATGTTTTTGATAATTCATGCAGGGAGGCGACAGCGTGGCTCAGCAGGCAATTTCGCGCTCATCACAGCGCCCGGTAACGGCGCCAAGAACGGTTCAGACGCCCGTTTCAGGCAAAACAAGAAAAGTCCGCCGCGGGGGAATACTTAACTCGCGCCCGAAAAACCGCAGGGCCGCCGGCGGCGGCGAATCCGCCGAAAAGCGCACAAAGCGCCGCGAGCCGGGTCTGAGAATATACGACGGCAACCTTGACATGCTGTTTTTCTCGATAGTCATAGTGCTTTTGGTATACGGAATAGTCATGATGTTCTCGGCGAGCTATATAGCCGGCCTTAATTCCAAGGAGCACGACGGCTATATGTACGTCCGCACGCAGGGCGTAGCCGCGGTGCTCGGCGTTATCGCTATGGTTTTCATATCGTTTTGGGACTACCATGTGCTTATGAACTCGAAGCTTGTCGTCTTCGGCTTTCTCGGCACCCTCGCGCTTTTGACCTATACCTCATTCTTCGGAGACTCGGTGGCGGGCGCCCGCAGATGGATCACCCTCGGCGGCGAGGCCGGCGGCGGACTTTCGGTTCAGCCCTCGGAGATAATGAAGGCCGTGCTCATCGTATTTTTGGCGTATATCGTAGTTGTAAACGAAAAGAATCTGCAATCCTTTTCAAAGGGCGTGGTGCCGCTTCTTCTGATACTCGGCTCGGTCTGCCTTAACATGGTTTTGCAGCGCCATATCTCGGGGCTTCTTCTGATGGGCACTATAGGCATGATGGTTTTGTTTGTCGGCGGAATGCCGATGAAAAGATTTTTGCAGCTTTTGGCCATAGGCGCCGCGGGCGCCGTTCTGGCGGCGCTTGCCTATTCCTTTGCAAAGGGCGGAGGCCTAAGCTATATACTCGACCGCTTTGCGGGAATGAGCCAGGCCGAAAACGGCGAGATGACCGACGACAGCTGGCAGACCATGCAGTCGCTGATAGCGATAGGCTCGGGCGGCTGGTTCGGCCTCGGCTTCGGCGAATCGCTCCAGAAATACGCCTGGCTGCCCGAATCGCAGAACGACTTCGTTCTGCCTATAATCGTAGAGGAGCTCGGCTTTTTGGGCGGAATAGTGGTTGTGTTTTTGTTCGGAATGTTTATCTACCGCGGATTTTACATCGCTAAAAAAGCCCCCGACAAATTCGGCATGATGATTGCCGCGGGCATCACCTTCCAGATAGGCCTGCAGGCGCTATTGAATATAGGAGTTGCGTGCAGCGCCTTCCCGAACACCGGCATATCGCTTCCCTTTTTCAGCTACGGAGGCACCGCGCTTCTGATACAGCTTGCCGAAATGGGGGTAGTTCTTAGCGTTTCAAGGCAGTGCGAGATATAATCCCGGGCAATCCCGGATTTTAAGGAGAATCACCTATGCTTAAAGTCATACTTTCAGGAGGAGGCTCGGCGGGGCATGTAAACCCCGCTTTGGCCATTTCGGAGATCATCAGGGCCAACAGGCCAGACGCTGAATTTCTGTACGTCGGCACGCCGGGGGGCATGGAACACGGCCTCGCCGAACGCGCCGGCTTTCGCTATGAATCGGTAAAAGTCGCGGGATTTCAGCGGCATCTCACCTTAAAAAACGTCGGCCGGAACATAAAGGCGGCGGCCTATCTTGTCACCTCGCCGGCAAAGGCGCAGAAGATCCTCCGCGGCTTTAAGCCGGATATAGTCATCGGCACCGGCGGATACGTCTGCGGGCCTATTGTTCGCCGCGCGGCGAAGATGGGGATAAAAACCGTCATTCACGAACAGAACGCGTTTCCCGGGCTGACCACAAAGCTTTTGGCGCCCGACGTTGACAGAATAATGCTCACCGTGGACAAGGCCGCCGACCGCCTTGAAGAAAACGTCAGAAAAAAATGCGTCGTCACGGGGCTGCCGGTAAGGAGCGGTTTCAGCGAGAATAAAATCTCCAAAGAAGAGGCGAAAAGACAGCTCGGCATAGGCGGCGGGGTGTGCATTCTCTCCACCGGCGGAAGCCTGGGCGCCCGGGCGATAAACGAGGCCGCCCTTGAGCTTATGGAGTGGTATATCCGCGAGGGGATAGATGTTACCCACATTCACTCCTTCGGCAAGAACAACCGCGAGGAATTCGAAAAGGGCCTCGCCGACAGGGGAATTGTACTTTCGGAGCACCCGAATTTTATTGTTAAGGAATATATCGACAACATGTCGGTTTGCATGGCGGCGGCCGACCTCGTCATCAGCCGCTGCGGAATGGGCGCTCTCACCGAGATCGAGGCCGAGGGCAAGGCGTCGATACTCATACCCTCGCCCTATCTTGCCGAAAACCATCAGTATTACAACGGCCTCGTTCTGCAAAGCGCCGGCGCCGCCGTTTTATACGAACAGAAGGACATCACCCCGGGGCTGATTTCAAAGACCGTCGCCGGGCTTATTGCCGACCCGCACGCCTTAAGCGACATGTCGGCCCACGCGAGCGAACAGTTCATAACCGACACCCCCGAGAGGATCTGGCGGGTGATAAGCGAGGTGCTGGGGAAATAATTCCTATCAATGCGCCGTTTCCGACGATGTAGCACCTTTTCGCCTCCCGACATATTATGCAATTAGATAACTGCGTAATATCGGGAGGTCATAAAAATTGACTGAATCAAGGCTTTACATAGAGGGCGGAAAAAAGCTTTCGGGCGAAATATCCGTCCACGGCGCCAAGAACAGCGTTCTGCCCGTTCTGGCGGCCGCTCTGCTTTCGCAGGACGTTTGCCGGATAGAAAACTGCCCGGCGCTTTCCGACGTTTATTCCTCTACGAGGATACTTCGCTCCTTGGGCTGCAAATGCCGCCGCGACGGCTCGGCCCTTGAGGTGGACGCGCGCACCCTTTCGGGCTGCGAGATAAGCGAAGACTTAATGCGCGAGATGCGCTCGTCGATAGTTTTTTTGGGAGCCATTCTCGGCAGGCTCCGCAGATGCAGGCTTTCCTTCCCGGGAGGCTGCGAGCTCGGCCCGCGGCCGATAGACATTCACCTGAGCGGGCTTTCAAAGCTCGGCGCGAAGATAACCGAGGATCACGGCGTTCTCGACTGCACGCTGCCCCAAAGCGTGAGCGGCGCGGATATGACGCTTCCGCTGCCTTCGGTGGGCGCGACGGAAAACATAATGCTCGCGGCGGTTTTGGGAAGCGGCGAAACGGTTATAAGAAACGCCGCCCGCGAGCCGGAGATATCAGACCTCGCCGGATTTTTAAACGCCTGCGGGGCGAAAATTTCGGGGCAGGGCAGCTCGACCGTCACGGTAAAGGGGGTCGGGCGGCTTCACGGGGCGGAATATTCCGTCATGCCGGACAGAATCGTCGCGGCGACATATATGGGCGCGGCGGCCATAACCGGGGGAGAGGTAATGCTTAAAGGCGTCCGCCCGGCGGATATGTATTCCACGACGGCGGTGTTTGAACAGGCAGGCGCCGCGGTATATCCCTATTCCGACAGAATTTACATAAGCGCCAAAAGACCCCTTAAGGCGGTGAAGACCTTAAGGACGGCTCCCTACCCCGGATTTGCGACGGATTGTCAGCCAATTGTCATGGCGGTCTTGACAAAAGCGCGCGGAACATCTATGATAGTAGAGAACATATTTGAAAACAGATTCCGCGCCGCTCCCGAACTCAGACGCCTCGGGGCGGACATAAAGGCCGAGGGCAAGGTTGCCGTCATCGAGGGAGTGCCGAGGCTTTCCGGCGCGGCGCTTGTCGCCACCGACCTTAGAGCCGGCGCCGCCCTTGTTCTGGGAGGGCTTGCCGCCGAGGGCGTCACCACCGTTTCAAACCTCGGATATATCGACCGCGGGTATGAATCGCTTGAGACTTCGCTGCGCTCGCTCGGCGCACGTATAAGGCGGATCTGAGAAAGGATTGATAACATGCGCGACGTTGTAAAAACGCCCGAGCCGCGTCCTCAGGAAGGACGCCCCCGCCGCCGCAGGCGCAATCTTTCGCTTTATTATCTGATGATAATTTCGGCATGCGTGATTATTTTTCTGATACTTGCAAGGACTGTGCTGTTCCGCATAAACGAATACGACATAAGCGGAAACAGCATCTATTCCGACGAGCAGATACTTGAAGCGGGCGGGCTCAGATACGGCAGGAACCTCTACGGGATAAACCTTGAGCGCACCGCCGAAAAAATCAGGAAAAATCTTATCTATATCGAGGACGTGAGCCTTCGCAGAAAGCTCCCCGACAGATTCATCATCGAAGTGACCGAGGCGAGGGCGTTCGCCTGCTGCGAATACGAATCGAGATACGCCATAATCACCAAGACGGGCAGATATCTTGAGACCGAGCAGCTGGGCGCCCGCGCGGGGCTTATTCAGGTGAAGGGAATGGAGCTTACCAACGTCGCGCTCGGCGAGGACTTTGAATCCCGCGACGAGACCAAAAAGGTAATCATTCTCGAGCTTATGGAAGCGATATCCGAGATTTGCGACGGAAAGATCACCGAAATAGACATCACTGACAGAACCAACATAACCATGGTCTACGACGGCAGGATAACCGTAGATTTCGGAAGCTCGATGGACTATGAGTATAAGCTGAAATACATAACCGCCATTATCGAGGAAAATCTTGAGCCCGAGGCCGAGGGGACTATCATCTATCACAGCACCACGGCGGGGGCGTCCTTCATCGAAAAGGGGGATCTTGAGCTCAACGAGCAGGAAAAAGAGGCCTCCAAAAACCTCGATTCGGGCGCGGAAGAGCCAGAGGTCGAAAATTGATATAACTTTCCTGAAAATAATTAAAAAAAACTATTGCCAAATCGGATTTTTTATGCTACTATAATACTATATTTTGTTTGTGTATACAAAGAGCATGATTATATATAGATAAACGGAGGAAGTTGCAATGGGATTCATTATGGAAAACGAAGCGATTGATTTAGCCAAGATCAAAGTTGTCGGCGTGGGCGGCGGCGGCGGAAACGCCCTTAACTGCATAGTTTCCACCGGCATTCAGAATGTCGAGTATATTGCCGTGAATACCGACGCACAGGCGCTGAAAAACTCCAAGGCGACTGTAAAGATACAGATCGGCCAGAAGCTCACCCACGGTCTCGGCGCAGGCGGCAGGCCCGAAGTGGGCGAAGGCGCCGCTCAGGAATCCAAAGACGAAATTTGCGACGCCCTTAAAGGCGCCGACATGATATTCATTACCGCCGGCATGGGCGGAGGCACCGGCACCGGCGCTGCTCCCGTTGTGGCGGAGATCGCGCGGGACATGGGAATTCTCACGGTTGCGGTGGTTACGAAGCCCTTCCTCTTTGAGGGAATGAAGAAGATGGCCCAGGCCGAGCGGGGCATCGACGCCCTTTTAAAGAATGTCGATTCGCTTGTCGTGATACCCAACCAGAAGCTTCTCACCGGCAAGGAAAATCTCACTATGCGCCAGTCGTTCGCACTTGCCGACGACATACTTAAGACCGCCGTGCTTTCCGTCACCGAGCTGATACTCAGACACGGCGAGATAAACGTCGATTTTGCCGACGTCCAGTCGATTATGAAGGATTCCGGCTACGCCCACATGGCCATCGGCCACGGCGAGGGCAAGGACAAGGTTGCCGACGCCGTCCAGCAGGTCATCTCGAGCCCGCTGCTTGAAACCTCTATCAAGGGCGCCAAGAGACTGCTTCTGAACATCACGATGTCGGAAGACATTGTCACCGGCGACGTCACCGAGCTCACCGAATCCATCACAAAGGCTGCGGCCGAGGACGTAAACCTCATCTTCGGCGCGGACTTCAACCCGGATCTGAGCGACACCATCGACATCATCGTCATCGCGGCGGACTTCGACGAATATCAGTCCGAACCCGAGCCCGAGGAGGAAGAGGCCCCCGCTGCCTCGGACGAGCCCGGCAAGACCGGCGACGCCTTCTACGACAACCTCTGGGGATTTCTGAACAAGAAATAAGCCTTTGGCATAAACATCAAAGCCGCCTTTTGGCGGCTTTTTGTTTGCCTCGCTTTGCTCGGCAAATGGGGGAAACCCTTTACAAGGTTTCCCCCAAACCCCTTTCCGTGTGCGAGACGCCTGCGGCGCCTCGCCGGGGAGACGATAAGGTACAATATCTTTCGCAAAAAGAAAAAGAGACAAAAATATAGACATGTCCCCGCACTTCTGGTAGA
>CANQPB010000039.1 GCA_947625615.1 uncultured Clostridia bacterium
GATTGAATCGCGTCGGGACCCTCTTTGCATATTGCCGCCAGTCCCTCGGTCGAGAATTTCCAACCGTCGGGGAACGAAAGCATCTTCGTCAGCAGACCTACCGCTTTTAGCGAGATTGTTATATCCTGCAAGTGGTAGTTTGCCATGACTGTGAAGCCTTTTGTCTTGTTTACTCTGTAAACTGCCATATTTTCAATTCCTTTCAAACAAAAAAGCATTGCTTGATTGCAATGCCTGTTTTGTACTATATGATTTTAGTTTTACCGAATTTGAAACAGCTTGTCCTGTCAAAATTGTTGTCAGGTTCTTCTTATGAAGTCGTGCCAGAGCAGAAAGCCCGGCTGACCTATGACAACATTCTCCGCCTTGTCGACGACCCCGACGTGAGGGACGTTATCAAGTTCCTGCGCGAGCGCGAGATAGTGCATTTTCAGAGGTTCGGCGAAGCCCTTCGCCTCGTCACTGACAAATTAGACGCGAAGAATTTCTATGCGTTTAACCCGAGCTTTGACGTTAAAAAGTAAAAATATCGGCAAAATCCCCGCTTGCGCTTAAAGCATGGGCGGGGATTTTTTTGTCGGTGTCTTTATCTGCTTCTTGCCCCGTGAATTTTTTTATATTCCGCCGGGGTGATGCCCTCGTGCTTTCTGAAGACCGCGCCGAAATATCCGGCATGCGCGACGAATACATGAGTATTAGGGAAACATAACTGTGCGTATGCCCGAGGGCCAGCTTGCATTTTTTCATTATCACACATTATTATCTGCTTCTTTCAGAAGCTCCGTCATACTCATCTTCTCCGTCAGATCCCCGAGGCTTTTATCATACTGCGCCCGAGTTATCGCGCCGTGCTCCAAAAAACTGTCGAGAGTGCGCTTCTGCCTAAAATACAGCTCCTTTTTCTTTTCCTCCGGCGTGAGCTCCGCCCAGTTCAATTCTTCATTTGCCATTTTAAACACCGCCTAAAAATTCAATATCTACAATGTCGCCAAAGTCCATCTCACTTTTGTCTTCAAAGATCAGCTTCCGCCCCGTCTCGTCGACCCGGCGGACTTTTTTCGCCTCGGTGATATATTTCCCGCCCTGCTTTTTGCCGTCGGGGACAAAATACGTCACCCTGATCTCCTGCTTCGGCCTCTCGGCCAGCTTTCTCAGCTTTTCATTTACAAGATCCGCCTCGTACTCCCCTAAGACGATCCTGCCGTCGGTGAGGCGAGCCGTCTCCTCAATGGCGTCGCTGTGGCCGGTGAGAGCGGCAAAGGGGCTGAACTGCGCAGCCCTGTCGCGGTTGGACATATGCGCCCGCTTTTCCGACTGCTTATGCGGAAGATTGATTATATCGTCATACCTGCCCATTCTATCCCCTCATTCTCGCCATGATTGCGCCGCCGTTTTCCTTGAGCCATTTGTTCCACCTGTAATAATCGGGGAAGACCCGCAAAACCTCGGCATAAAACCTCTCAGAATGATTCATTTCCTTTCGGTGGCAAAGCTCGTGCACCACCACGCTGTCTATAACCTCCGGCGGAGTCAGCATCAAAAGGCAGTTGAAGTTGAGATTGCCCTTTGAGGAGCAGCTCCCCCACTTTGAGCGCTGATTTCTTATTGTGATCCTGCCGTAGGTAACGCCCAGCATTTTGGCGTAATGCTCGACCCTCTCGGGGATAACCTTTATCGCCCTCTCGGCGAGCTCTTTAATATCTTCTGCGGCAAGAGGCTCGATATCGGCCAAAGCCCTCTTTCGCTCCTCTATCTTTTTGAGATTTTTCTCTATCCAGCCCGCGTGCTGTTTAACAAACTTCTCGATTTCGGCCTCGCTTATTCGTAGCGGCGCACGAACGGTCACGCCCTCAGAATTAACCTCCAGCCCGAGGGTCTTTCTTCGGCTCCTTATGATTTTATATGTCAAGCCTTATGCCCTCCGATCTGGCGGTTGCGGTCTTTGGCGGTCGCGCCCTCTTCAAAATTCATGCCCTTAAGCACCGAATTTTTGCCGTATCTTTTCTTGATTCCGATAACCGCCTTTTGCAGGCTTTTCTCCTTTGCGCGGGCGGTCTTTTCCTGCTCGCGCTCCCGCTTGAGCGCCTCGTAATCGGTGAAAAAATCGAGCTGTTCCGGCTGCTCCTCGGGGATATCCGCCTCGGGAATTACGTTGCAGGCGGCAATCGTTATCCGCCGAATGAGCATGCGCTTGCCGACTATTCTGTCGTAAAGCTTCATCACAGCCTCGGTTATCAGCTTTGTCGAGCTTGTCGGGCCGTCAAGATTGGCGGTGCCGTGGGCGTGCTTGGGTATCTTTCTGCCATAGCGGTCAATGGCGACATCGCCCTTATAGCCGTTTGAGATGTTTTCGACGTCATAACCTATCGTCAACACTATCTGGCTTGTCACCAGCCCCTTGTCGACAAGATCGAGGACAAGAAGATCGGTCATCTCCCTGACGACGAGCCGCGCCTTGTCAAACGGATATGGCTCGGTGAGCACCTGCCCCGAGCTTATGCTATTCGTCTCGGGCTTATATGCCTTGATGTCGGCGATCGTGACCGGCTCCCAGCCCCAGGCGTGGTCGATAAGCAGCTCGGCGTTGATTCCGAAGAGCTTATAGAGCAGGTCTTCGTCCCGAACCGAGCGCCTCGCGACGTCCCCCATCGTGAACATTCCGTTGGCCTCAAGCTTAGTTGAATACCCCTTGCCGATCCGCCAAAAATCTGTCAGCGGCATGTGCTCCCAAAGCTTTTCGCGGTAGCTCATCTCGTCGAGCTCGGCGATCCTCACGCCGTCTTTATCGGGCGGCATTTTCTTAGCGACGATGTCCATAGCTATCTTGCAAAGATAAAGGTTAGTACCTATCCCCGCCGTGGCGGTGATGCCGGTGGTCTCCAAAACGTCGCGGATCATCTTCATAGCGAAGTCATGCGCCGAGAGGCCGTAGATTTTCAGGTAGTCTGTGGCGTCGATAAAAACCTCGTCGATCGAGTAGACGTGAATGTCCTCCGGCGCGACGTATTTGAGATATACCTCGTAGATTTTTGTGCTGTATTCGATGTAGTAGGCCATTCGCGGCACCGCGACTATATATGAGACCGCGAGCGCGGGGTTGGTCTTTAGCTCCTCGGAATAAAAGCTTTCGCCGGTGAATTTTCGCCCCGGGGCCTTGCGCTGCCGCGCATAGTTTACCTCTTTTATTTTCTGCACTACCTCAAACAGCCGCGGCCTGCCGGGAATGCCGTAGGCCTTAAGCGAGGGCGAAACCGCAAGGCAGATCGTCTTTTCGGTGCGACTTTTATCGGCGACGACGAGGTTCGTCGTCAGCGGGTCGAGCCCCCGCTCGCGGCACTCCACCGAGGCGTAGAAGCTCTTTAAATCTATAGCGATGTAGAATTTTTCGGCTTCCGACATTATCTCGCCTCCTGCCCTTATGCTCTGCATTTTTTATAAGTATATCACATTCCGCAGGATTTGGCAACAGCCAAAACGGGCTTTTAAGTCCGAAAAGTTGGACTTAAAAAGTACGGCTTCTCCCTTACGGCTAATCCTCGGGATATATTAAAGGTTTAACTGATATTGCGGCAAACACTCCCCCAAGCCGTTAGGGGGCGTCCGTTCCGCGCGCATTATCGGAAATATTTAGATATGTCGCCGCAGGCGACACCTTGGAACTCTGATATCTAACTTCTAACATCTGTTTTCTTGATGCGGCCTTTGGGCAGCGTCTAAAAGCCTCTCTTTACTTGACACGCGCGGCAATATATGTTAGACTTCATTTACAGTAAAATGCTTGGAACGGCATAAATGAAGGGAGAAAGAGATGAAGAAAATGGTTGCAGCAGCTATTTGCGGGGCGATGGTAATGACCTCCGCCTGCGGGGCAAAAAAATCCGAGGGGCCTAAATCCTCCGACTGCATGATAATCGCGTACACGCGGAATGTCGAGGTTGATTACTCGGAATTTTTGGGGCACAGCGTGCATTTTGCCGTGACGGACGACGCCGGAAAGCATGTCTCGCCGCTCTATCACAACTACGGAAAGCTTTTTGCAAAGTGCGATTTCAGCGAGGAAAACGGCATAATCTCTAAGGGCGTAAAGGACATTGAGATTCGCCTTGTCGGGGACGAGTACATCATCACAGGGGCGGAGATTAAGCGCACAAACCTCGGAAACGGCGATTTTCCTCAGCGGGAGACCGGCGACTACGTCCGCTGGACGACGAAGGATTTCATAACCTTCTCGGAGCCTGAGGTGACAAAGACACGCTACAGCGGCGGGGAAAATTCGGGCAGCGCGTCTGTCGATTTTGTCTCGGAGCAGCTTGCCTTTGCCGAGCAGGCGGTGTCCATACCTATTTCGGCCGAAAACGCGGCAGAGCTTCTCAAAAATAATGTAACGGTGGAATTTGAATCGGTGGAGGTGCCGAAAAACGTAAGCGTTAAAAGCGCCGAGGAGCTTGAAAACGTAACCGTTGCCGTAAACTATACCGACGGCTCGGTGCACAATAAGCATGTGAACTGGGATATGGACGGTATAAATTTCGACAAGCCGGGAAAATACACCGTCAAGGGCGAGATTTTAGTTCATCACTTCCCATTCCCGGTTGAGGAGCACCCCTGGGGCGACCCGATAGTCACCTACTATAACGGCAAGTACTACTTTATTGCGACAAACGACGCTAACGGTGATACCTCCTTTGAAATAAGAGAGGCGGACACGGTGGAGGGCCTTTTTGAAGATAACGTGCGGCGGCAGGTCATACTTTCTGCGGACACGACGGTCTTCAAGAACACGTTTTGGGCGCCGGAGTTTCACATCGTCGGCGGCAAGATGAGGATATTCTGCGCGCTGACGACGGGAACCGGCTTCGACCCGCAGTGCCATATAATGACACTTAACGACGGCGGCGACATGCTTAACCCCGACGACTGGAGCATACCGCGCAGGGTGGTCATGCCGGACGGCAGAAATCTGGGGGAAAATCCCCTGGGCGACGGCAAGAACGGCATCACCCTTGACATGAACTGCTTTGACGCCGGCGGAAAGAGCTATGCGGTGTGGTCGTTCAGAACATGGGCGGGCGCCGACAGCGGCTCGATGCTGATGATTGCCGAGACAAACCCGGATATGCCCTGGAATCTCGTGAGTTATCCGCAGCTGCTGACAAGGCCGGTATACGGCTGGGAAAACAACAACGGCACCGACAACAACGAGGGCCCTTATGCGCTTGTTAAGGACGGCAAGGTGTATCTTGCGTATTCCGGCGGCGACGCGAGAGGGCAGACATATGTCGTGGGAGTGCTGACGGCGGACGCGGACGACGATCTGTGCGACGTGTCGAACTGGGATATACCGAGCGCGCCGGATCTTGCCTCGAACTTTGTCGCGGGCGAATACGGCTGCGGGCACAACGGCTTCTTTACCGACGAATTCGGCGACACATATATCACCTACCACGGCGTTACCTCCCCCGACAGCCGGGGAATAGTCCCCGGAATAAGAAGGGTGCACTTTGACAAGGACGGCACGCCAATACTCTGCATGTCGAACGAGCAGGACATTCCCGACGGCAAGCTGAAAGTAAAGATAACCGTGACGGTTGAATGACATAAAAACAAAGCCTCCGACAGGGGGCTTTATTTTTGGCAAAAGGCCCCACAGACGGGGCCTTTGCGGTAAAAAATATGAAAAGAATCTCGGAAGAGGTCTATGGCTTTTTGCTTTCCAAAAATCTTGTTTCACGGGTCTGGGAATAGGTGTGATAGCACTGCTGCGAATTGATGAGCAGCCACGCCGTCATCAGAAGCGGGCGGAACTCGTTGTTTTGCCGGACAAAATAGGTCTTGAATTCGCTTTCGTCGACAACAATCTGCTCCTCGGAAAGAAAACGGAACCTGACAAGCTGCGGCAGAAGCTCGCGGAATTTTTCGGGCTCAATGTCCATTTTCTCGGCGAGCCTGTCGGCGGTATATTTCGCGCCGTCTTTTGAATATTCGGACTGCGTGAATATAGCGGCCTTAAGCCCGTCGGGGTCGGAAAGAAGTCCGAACAGCTCGCAATAGTTCTTTTCGCCCAAAAGCTTGCCGATAAGCCCCGGCTCGTCCTTTGTTACGCAGATGTAAGGCATGTCCTTAACGAGCGAGATGTAGGTCATGCCTTCGTCAAGGATAAACTGCGAAGTCATGAAAACGCCCTCATGCCCGTCGATTATATCCCAAACGCTCTCGCAGTTATCGCAATTAAAAGCGCTGTAATTCAGCCTGTAAATCATCTCAAAAATTGCTCTGAACAGCGACTCTCCGTCATTTGCCTGCAAGCGGTCGAAGCCGTAGCTGCCGACAAGCTCCAAAAGCTCGTCTAAGGTGGGGGTATGTTTTTTATGCTCAAGCTCAAAGAGCCTGTCGACGCTGACGCCGAGAGTTTTTGCGATGTCCGGCAGAAGATACGCGTCGGGCATGCCGCCTTTTTCCCACTTTGAGACCGCCTGCCCCGTAACGCCGACGGCATCGCCGAGCTGCTCCTGGGTGAGCGCCTTGCCTTTGCGGAATTCCGCTATATTTTTGCCGATTATCTGTGAATAGTCCATAGTTAATCTCCTTTCGGTATTTCAGCTTTAACCCAATCGCGATTTTGTTTTTTTGCTGTGACTAAATTATATCGCAAATGCCGGTTTGAATCAATAGAGGCGGCATTTAGAAATCCAAACGCGGGTTGGACTGAGCATGACGGGAGGAAATGCCGGGGCCGAACAAATCTTCGCGGCGCCTCAAATCCCGGAAGAAGATGTCAAGAAAGTGATAATATTTGTCAAGATTCTGCGGTGACAGGCGCGGAAAGGGTATGCTATACTTAAGCGGGGTAAAAGGCTTTCGGCCTATGCATGCGACAAATTTAACCTATTGACGGGGGAATCTGTAATGAAATTAAAAAGACCCAAAGCCGCAATAATGGCGGCAATAACCATTGCGGGCATTCTCAGCGGCTGTTCTGCAAAAAAGCGGCCGAAGGAGCTGTTTTGAACGCAGACCCGCTTGCGGTCAGCGACGACGGGCTTGAAAAGGCCGTTCTGACCGTAAATCTCGACCCTGCGGTAAATACCGGCGGCATAATTCACGGCGCGGCGGGTTTTCTCTACGGAATTAGCAGCGCCGACGTCCCCGCGACGAACACGGTCGTTCCGCTGAAATCGAAGATACTCGTTACAAAGGGCGCGCTCGGCACCGAGCACCCCTACGGCGACGCCTTGGACGTTGCGAAGACCTTTTTGGAGAGCGGCGGCGAGCAGATCCAGATGTATAACAGCAATTACTACGGGGTTTTCGGCGTTACCGCCACCCGCGAGCAATATTGCAGCGACCTGATAAACTACATCTGCCCGGCGGTCGTCGGCTGGAAAGAAGCCTGGAAGGAGGAGCACGGCACCCCGGATTCTCCGAAAGAAGCCGTGGGCGCGAGGGTCGACATCGACAGCGCGATAGTTTACGTCCCGATAAACGAGGGCACGCCGAACTTCGACAGGTTTATAATCACGCCTGCGGCGCTCGACGAACCTGTCGGGGTGGATACGGACTATCCTATAACGCTTCGCGCAACCGAGGGCGGAAGCATTGTGGCGGACGAAAACAGCGTTGAGCCGGGCGGAGAATATACGCTGACGGTATGCCCGGATAAAGAGCATGTTTTAGGCCGTATCTGATAAACGGGGCCGACCGAACCGCCGAAGCCGTCGAGCATGACGGAAAATACAGTCTGACCGTCAAGGGCGTTTCGGATAATCAGACTGCAGAGGCATATTTTGCCGGGGCGGCCGTGCCGAAAGAGGCGCTTGCCGCACTCGCCGGCGCTCTCGACATAAAAGATCGGGGCGATTATACCGAAGACTCGTATAACGCGTTCGCCGCGGCAAAAAGCTATGCCGAAGCGGTGCTCAAAAAGGCGGGGGCGTATCAGTGCGAGACAGATTCGGCATATAAAGATTTATTCTTGGCTGTAAACGGTCTTGAGGTTGCGGGCGGAGGCGCGGCGGTATACTTTGTAGACTGCGGGGATCACGACCCCTCTACCCTGTCTTCCGGCGACAGTTTGGGCACAAACAACAGCCTCACCGATATGATATACGGCGAAGATCCCGTGACCAAAATGATGTGGGGAGCGGTTGATCCGAAAAACTCATATATGCCGACAGGCGGCGGCAACAGGACAAAGAGCAAAGGCGCTTACACCGTCTGGACATGGGCAAACGAAAATTCGCCTGGCGAAATTGCCGACTGCCAGCCCAAGGAGGAGACGTTTCGCTATGCGAGGAACCAGGACAGCGAGGGAATCACCCCGAGGCGGGTTGAATATAAATTCGAGCTCGTGTCGGGGCTGTATGACCTTAAAGTGTGCGTCGGAAACTATTGGGGCAATTCCGGGAATGTAGACATTTACGCAAGCGGCGAGAAAATAAACGAAAATACGGTCAGCGTGCCTGCTCTTCGGCACTTCGATTTCTTCTGCTCATAATTTAAACCTCCATTGTGGTGTCTCTATTTTACATCACTTTGGAGGTTTACACAAGTTTTGGGAGGGTGTCGTTTATTTGACTTGCTCGGCAAATTGGTACGATCGGTTTTTGGCGGTTGTCACCCCGGCTGCGCGCCCCCGAGACCCCCGCGGCCTTTTGAAAAAGGCCGGCGAAAACTTTTTTCTCACTCCAGCTCGCTCGGGTCGACGTTCAGGGCGCGGCATATCTTCATCATAAGATCGAAACCTGCGCCGGAGAAGCCGCGCTTTAAAACCGTCATCAGCGTTGAGTACGGAATATCCGCCTGCCGCGAAAATTCCCGCAGGCTCGGGTATCTGTCGAGGATCATAAACCGAAGCTTAAGCTCCCTTTTTGCCCCGCTCATTCCTCCTCACCGACCGCCGTGACCGCTATCCCCTTTTCCTCAAGCTCCTTTATCGGCGCGCTTTCGGCCGTCCAGTCGGTGATTATCCCGTCGAACATATCGGCGTCGCACACCTTGACAAAGCTGTCGCGGCCAAGCTTTTTGCCGGGCATAAGAAGTATCCTCTTTTTGCTGTTTTTTATGATCTCGCGCTGAAACGCCGCCGTCTCGCCGCTGCCGTTTGACAGGCCGAACCCCGCGCTCAGGCCGCCGCCGGTAATAAAGCAGATGTCGAACCGATAGCGCGAAGCGTTTTCGACGGCCGTCGGATCGACTATAGACCCCGACGGCCTCATCTTCCCGCCGACAACGTATATCTCGGCGTTTTTAAGGTCACGCATGTCGCTCGCCAAATCCGTCGAATTCACAACTACGGTGTAGAAAAAATCCCTCGGCAAAAAGCGGAGCATAAGATGCCCGAAGGATCCGCCCGTAAGATAAACGCTGTCGTTTTCTTTTATGTACGACGCGGCCTTTTGGGCTATTGCGAGATACTCCGGGAAGACCGGCTGGCTTGCAAAATCGCGGGGCGCCGGCGGCCTGACAGAAACCTGTCCGCTGTCCGAAAGCGGCCGAATCGCTCCGCCGTGGGTGCGCTTGCAGAGCCCCGCCCGCTCGAGCGCTTCAAGATCCCGCCTCGCGGTCTCGTGGCTGACCGAATACATCTCCTTTATCCTCGAAATGGCAACGCTGCCCTCCGAGGCTATGATCTCCGCAATTTTTCGCTGCCGCTCCTCCATAAACATCTGTTGGTTTTCGCTTGTTCTGTTTTCCATAGCCGTTCTCCTTTCGCTGTTTTATGTGCGTTTGTCTGCAATTTTCGGATCCGATAAATAAAATATAGCACATGATTCATCACAAGTCAAAATAAATGCAGGTCGGGATCGCGTTTTTATGATTCTGCGGCAAAAAAATCCCCGGCCCTTAAGCGGAGGTAACCGCCAAAAGGCCGGGATCTATAAATGAATGGAGGCAATAATTCTTTTGGCGAATGGGGCGCGCTAAAATTTCGGGAGCTCGTCGAGGGTGAGTATGACCTCGCTGTTGTAGACCTTTTTCATCTCCTCGACGGTGGTGTATTTTTCCGAGAGCTCGGTGGTCAGGTCGACGACGATGTAGTCGCTGTTCCAGACCGAGAAATAGAGCCAATAGGCGTTGTCCCTGACGATCAGGTCGGGATCCGGCATGGTGCCGCATTCGCTCATCGCGACGAGCTTGCCGTTGTCCGCCCACTCGGAAAGGTCGGTGAATTTGCCGGGGGATACGCCGTAGTCGTAGGGATCGTTATAGATATCCAACGCAACTATGTCGCAGCAGTCGTCGCCGGGGTACCAGTCCCTGTTCTGGCCGTTCCAGACCCAGATGAGGTTGTCGAGCTCGTGGTAATCGGTCATGCGGTCGTAAAGCAGGTTCCAGATCCACTTGTAGGGCTCCACGCCGGCGCTCCCCCACCAGAACCAGCCGCCCGAGGCCTCGTGCAGAGGCCGCCAGAGAACGGTGACGTTGTTATCTTCGAGCCGCTGCATGAGCGAGGAGATATTGTCGATATCCTGGACGATTTTATACGCCTCGCGGGAGATCTTTCCCTCGTCTTCAAGGGCTTCGATGTCTTCAAGGCTCATGTGGGCGAGGTCGACTTCGGTGACGGCGTTTGAGAGGTCAAACGAAGTTTCTTTTGAATAAAACGCCGATTCTTTATAGGGCGCGTACCAATGCCAGCTGAATGCGCAGAGGCCGCCGTCGCGGCTCCAATCTATGGCGAGGTCGACATTTTTGCCCTCCGGCTTGCCGCCGCAGTGGCTGTATGAATCCCACAAAAAATCGAAATTGCGAAGAGCGGGATATTTTCCCACGCCGAGATATATGGCGTCCGATTCGACGGTTCTGCCGTAGCCTGTGCTCTGCCCGGCGAGCATTCGCTTGCCGTAAATCGCCTTTAAGAATTGGTAGATGTTCTGAGTCTTAAGGTTTGCGTAGGGGTTGCATAAGGTGTCGCTGACGCCGGAATATATGCTGTCGCTTATCGATTCGCCGGTTTCTATCTTTATCGAATCGAGCGAAAACCAGCTCCAGCCGTGGCCCAAGGTTATCTCGTTTTCGCCCTTTTCGAGAAAGACGCCGTTTACCTCGGTTTCCTGCCAATCGCCCTCCTCGGAATAGATGTCGAGCACCTTGACGCCGTTGAACATGAGGGGGTTTTCCTTGTGGCTTCCGGCGCAGTGGCGGACGGTGATCTTATAAAATTGGCTCGCGGGGAGATCTATAGCAGCTTTAAAGCCCGCGTTGTCAGAGATGTCGACATAGCCGGCGCCGGAATGGCCCTCCTTTGAGGTTTTCACGGCGGCGCCCGCCGAAAGCTCGGCGTCCTCGGCCTCTAAAAAGATGCTGACGTCGGCATTTTCAAGCCCCTCGGGGAGGATCTTTTCATAGCTGTAGCTGTCGGCGTATTTTATTTTTTTCGGGTTTACGGCCTTGCGCTCCGAGCTGAACCCGCAGCCGGTGAGCGCCAGCGTTACTGCCAAAGTAGCAGCCACCACAGCTTTCCTTTTCATATCTCTATCTCCCACCATTATCACGGATATTGGGCTTCTACGTTTCCGCCGGCGGCAATGAAGTCGTCGACTGTCTTATTCAGCTCGTCTATGCCGTACAGGAGCTTTTCGCCGTTGGCCTCCTTGACCTGCGCCCATGTGGAGGCGTTCCTTGAATGGGCAAAGCCCTCGATAGTCCCGACGGTGTCGTTCAGGGTGTCGCCCATGCCGGCGTCGTAGCTCATGATAAGATGATCGGACTTATTGACGAGATCCATAAGATAATCGTGCATGTCGAGCATGTCCTGATTCCAGAGATAGACCTCCTGCAAAAGCTTGCGGTCTATGTCGACGACGGTGGGGTCTATGGCCTTGAATCTCATGCAGGAGACTAAAAGCGCCACGCCCTCGGGATTTTCGCAGCCCTTGATGATGCAGTAGCCGTTGGGCGAGGATTCAAGGTAATAGTTGCCGTCGCCGTTCGAGTCGCGCGGCATAGGAACAAACATAAGCTCGCCGTCGCGCATGTCGCCCCAGACCGCGGAGATCTCGTCGACGGTGCCGGTGAAGCCCCACTCGGATACAGACCAGAACAGGCACTGACCCTCTCTTACGCCTCCGCCCTCGACGCTGCCGTTGCGGCATGCCCAGCCGTTGTTGTACCAGGGGTACATGCACTCGTTTACGCTGAGGTCGTAAAGAAGATCGGCCGCGCGCTCAAAGCCGGGAAGATCGAGATTGGAGACAAAGTGGTTGGTGTCGGGATCGTAGCTGACTATGGTGCTGCCGGTGCCTCTTAAGAGGGACTTGTAGAAATACCAGCCGTCGAGGGCGTATCTGTCGTCGTCGGGGTCGCTGAACTCCATGCACATATCGTAGAAGATATCCCATGTCCACATATCATTATAGAACAATTCCGCCGGATCGTCAAACCCAAATTCTTCGACTACCCTGCGGTTGTAGGGGCAGACCGTTCCGAAGGAGCGCCCGGTTATCATCATGTAGACGTTGTCGCCGAGCGAGAAGTATTTGTAGGCGTAGTCCTTCATGTCTGACCAGAGAGGATCGTCGTAATCGATGAACTTGTTTACGGCGTCGTAAAGCCCCTTTATCGCGAAATTCGGGAAGGTGTTGGCCTCGCCGGGATACAGATCGGGCGGGTTGTCCGCCATGATAAGGTTGGCCACGCCGTCGTATCTTTGGCCCCACTCGACCTCTACCCAATCGACCTTTCCGCCGTACCTCTCCTGGAAGGTGTAGTAGCCGGTGTTTATCATCTGATCCTCGCTGTAGTTCTGGAAAGGATCGTACCAGGAGAACCACTTGACCGTCGAGCTGGCGCCCGCTGCGTCCGCAGGGTCGGGCAGGGCGATGCCTGCGGCCCGCAAAATCGCCTCGGAATCCTCGGTTGAAAGGGTGAGCTGCACTACCTGTCTCTTTTTGCTGCCGCAGCCGACAAGCGCAATTATCATGACAAGCGCAAGAAGCAGCGGGATAAATCTTTTAACGTAAGTTTTCATACAGTCCTCGCTTTCTGTTTAAGTAAAAGCAAAGCAGACTGCCCCTTTCGGGGGCGCGTCTGCTTTTTAAAATTACCTTCTCTTGGTAACGGCGGCCGCGGCCATGGCTATGACTGCGGGAATAACCGCCATAGCGACGCCGGTCTTGGGGGCCTCGGTTGCAGCGGGGGCTTCGGTCTCGGCGGGGGCTTCGGTTTCGGCGGGAGCCTCGGTCTCGGCGGGGGCCTCGGTCTCGGCGGGAGCGGAATCGTTGCCGTCGACTATTTCAACCAAAGACAGGGCGAAATTGTTGAGGGTTTCGCCGTAAACGGGAGCCTTGAAGATTATGCTGTCGGCTACGGTCTGGCCTACGCCGTCCTTGTCGCGACCTCAAGCTCGGCGGTGAAATCAAACGCGCCGCTTGTGAAGCCGTTTTCTGAGGCTTTCCAGAGAGGCTCGGGGGTCATGGTGACAAAGCCCTCGGCGTGAGAGAGCCAGACGCGGAAGTCTCCGTCGGAGGTGCCGACAAAGTGAACGGTCACCTTATCGCCGGTGTTGAAGGTAATGCCCTCGGGGAAATTGATGCCGACAAGCTCGTCGAACGTGCCGGTGGTGACGTTTGAGCCGGCGTAGAGATTGCCGAGATCGAGCCGGGTGGCATAGGCGGTCAGGCAAAGGGACATCGCCAGAACAAGCGCCGCCGCGATCGAAATGATTCTTTTCATGAATTTTTCCTCCTTAAAATTCGAAATTTCGCGGCGAAGGGGCGCCGCTCCCATAAAATGAGGTAATTTTTGTTACCTGTTATAAGTATAACATCTGAATTTAACAAAATGAATATACAAATTCCGAAAGAATTTGTAAAAATTACGGATTATCATTAAAATGCCCGCCGGGGCTTAACCTGCGGCGGGCGATCTGATATTTACTTACTTTGTGCGAAGCTTGCGGTATTGGCTCGGCGACATGCCGGTCAAGGCCCTGAATTTTCTGCTGAAATAGAAGACGTCGAGGTATCCCGCGGCGGCGACCTCGGAGACGGTGAGTTCGTCCTCGGAAAGGAGGTCTTTGGCGCGGTTAATCCGAAGATTGTTTATGAATTCGTGAATGCTGACGCCCTCGCACTTCATGAACAGCTCGCCGCAGTAGGCGGGCGAGAGATTCACCCGCCGCGCTATCATGTCGACGGTGACGGCGCCGCCGAGGTGCTCGGCGATATACTCCTTCATAGCGCTCACATGCGGGTTTGTCTTTTTTCTGGGCGTCGGGTAGATGAGATCCGCAAGTATCATCATAAAAATGCCGGAGCAGGCGAGCTTGTAGCCCTCGGATTTTTCGTACCAGGTGAAAAAGAGGCTGCGGATATTCGGCATAAACCTTTCGAAGTCGGAAAACCGGGTGACGGTGGGCAGAGGCAGGCGGTCGCAGCCGTAGACATAAAAATCGAAGGCGTAAAGATGCGTCCCGGGGATCTGGTTGTTCGCCTCGCGGTCGGCGCCGCTGGGGTAGTAGATAACGTCGCCCGCCGAGAGCCGGTATTTTTCGCCGTCGAGGTAAAAATCGCAGGCGCCGTCGGTGATGAACATAATGTTGTGGTGGTTCAAAACGCCGCGCCCGAGGCTCCACTTCGGCCCGCAGTCGCGGTCGACCGCGTTGAAAACGTATGCGGAAATTTTTTCTTCCATATAAATCCCCCGAATCAGTCCGAAAATGAAAACGGCTTACGAATTTATTTTAGCGCAGATTAAAAAGAAAATCAAGCGGAATTTTTACAAAAATGAGGGCTGTCACCCGCGGGTTGACAAATCTCCATGCGGGCGAGGTAGACAGGGCGGGCGGGACGTGATAAAATATAATCACCGCGGTAAAATAATTTTACGGAGTGATTAAAATGACATTGGGAAACAGAATTTTGGAGCTGCGGGCGCGCTCGGGGCTTTCTCAGGAGGATTTCGGGGAGCTTTTCGGCGCCACGCGCCAAACCGTCTCGCGCTGGGAGCTCGACCTCGCGATCCCGGAAATACAGAAGATCGTGCAGATGGCGCGGACATTCGGGGTGACGACCGATTCGATAATTTCGGACGGGATATCGACCTTCGACGGCGCATTTAAGCGGTTCGTCTGCGGGATCTACCGAAAAAAAGACCTAATCATCGCCGAGACGGAGAGGCTGGCAATCACATTTTGCGACCGCGGCGAGACGCTTTGCTCCGAGCTTTACGAGGGCATGCAGGAGAACAAGTCGCTTAGGGCCACTGCGGAGATCGACCCAAAAACAAACAAGGCGACATACGCCTGCCTTGACGGCGCCGGGAACGTAATCTCGAATTTTGAGGCAGAAGATATCATCGGCAAAAAATTCGACAGAAAGCAGCTTGAGCGAATGCAGCGCGTGGAGACGTTTTTGGTCGGCCGGGATAAAAAGCCGCTGCCGACCGTGCCGGAGGCGGGGTTCAAAACCTGCCTGACGAGCTGGCGCACCGGTACGAAATTTTACAGCCGCGATGACGAGATTTTTGCCTGCATTTACGTCGGCGGGTTCGAATATACCTTTCATATGCAGGTGGAAAATCAGGAGAATATTTACTGTTCGATTTGCGCAAACGAGGCGTATGAGCTTGGCAACTGCGTCGGAAAGCAGTATTTCAGGCTGAGGAATTTCGGTGACAACAAAAGCGATTTTACCGTCAGCTTTTCGCACATAAACGACGAGCTGAAGCGGGTTTGCCTGCCCTCCGGCGAGGACGGAACCGACTTTGAGGAGCTGTGCGATCGCAAAGGAGCTTACGCGGGACACGAAAGGCTTGAGAAGGTCAGGCGGTATGGCGACGGCAGGATAACCGTCTCGAACTGCGGCGACGAATTGACATTTTCCCGCGACGACCCGTATATGATTGAGAGATTTGAGAAGTGTGACTGATAGATTAAATCCGCCTCTGCCCAATGCGGCGGGGCGGGTTTTTGCTGAAAGCAGACATAAAAGTCCCGCGGCCGTCTAAGAAAGGCGGCCGCGGGCTTTTGAGGAATCAGATAATGTCGTGGCAATTATTTGTCGGCATCTTCCCTGCGGGATTTTCTTCTGTCGATGACAAGGATTGCAGCCAGAATGGCTATTCCGGCGGCGGAGACGAGCATTATCGCGAGCATTGCCGCGGTGTTGCTTTCGTCGCCAGTAGAGGGAAGCGCGTCGAGAGGTACCTCGTCGTCGAAGATGTCGGTCAGAGGAGTCTCCTCATCGGGTATGTCGGTAAGAGGAACGTCCACGTCCGGAATCTCGAATGTCTCGGGTGTGTAAGGCCCGTTCGGATCGTCGGGATAATCGGGTGTGTTGGGATAAGTGGGATAATCGGGATAATCCGGATAATCCGGATAATCTGGGTAATCGGGATAGTCGGGATAGTTAGGATAGTCGGGAGTGGTGGGATAGCTCGTCGAGTAGTTCGTGATGACGAATCCTCCGTCCATGGATCCCGTTACCAT
>CANQPB010000040.1 GCA_947625615.1 uncultured Clostridia bacterium
GTTTTTTGGTTCTGTTGTTCAATTTTCAAGCTGCTGTTTCTTTTCGCTTTCTCGCTCCCTCCGAAAGGGTGCCCGAGTATTATAACACATCTCAAACGCGTTGTCAAGAGGTTTTCTGAAAAAATTTTTAAAATTTTTCAGGTGTTAAGGCTCCGGGCTTTACTCCCTCGCGGGACAGCTTTGATAATATACCACTTTTTTCGGGGCTTGTCAATAGGTTTTTGAAAAAAATTTTAAATTTTTTTCTTGCCCGATCAAACCCGCCAAAAACCGCCGTTTTACGCGTCTATTCGGCCGCAAGCTTTTGAAGGTTTCCGTCCTGCGCAAATGTTGAGGCATTGTAAAGAATAAGCACCCCGGAGTATTCCGAGAGATCTACATAATCCTCAATATTCATTATATAGCGCATGTCGACGAGGGTTACCTTTGAAAAATGCTTGGTCAAAAACGGCGCAAAGCAGTTCGCGTAGGAATCCTTTATAATCAGCAGCGAGCCGCCGCCCGAATCGGAGGTTATCTCCACAAGCGGCACGTTTTCGCCGAGATAGGTGAGATATTTATCCTTGTCCTCAAGATGCTCCCTCAAAAAAACGCCGTCATATTCGCTCACGTTTCCGTAGGGGTCTGTCTTTTTCATCGAGATGACGTTCGCGCCGTCCGAAGTGTAGATGTCTATAACGTCCGGCTCGGCCTCGTCGGTGAGAACCTTTGAATGCAGCGATCCCAAAAAAGAACGGCTCGCGTGCTCGATGTTTATTCTGTCGAGGGGGACGGCGTCGTAGCCGAGCCTTCTGACGTATTCGCAGTAGGCGATGTAAGCGCCGTAGGCTGTCCAGTGGTGGTCGGTTCGGTAGTAGATGTAGTCCCCCCGCGACTTGTAAAGCGCGTCGTAGACATCGATGCTGCCGATGTCGGAATCGAGCGCGGAATAGACATAGTTTATCATTCGGCGCTGCTCCTGGTCGGGCGAATAGGGCGGCATGCTGTCGGCGTAGATCTGCGCGGCGGTGGGAGCTATCATCACGCTCAGGCGGCCGTCAAGCTTTTTGCCGAAAGAGTTTATCGCCGCGACGGTTTTGTCCACCTGTTCGTAATCGACGGGCGGCTGAGCCTCGCAAAGCCTGCCGTCGGCAAAATACACCCCGTTCACCTCGTCGTGGCCGCCGAGACGCTCAAGATTCGTTCTTAAGGATATCCAACCCGTTCTTAAGGCAAAATGCTCGCGGGAATATTCCGAGAGGCCGTCGGAAAAATCGGAGGAAAACCACGCGGAAGCGCTGAGGCGGGGCATTTCGGCGAGCTGCCTGTTCTCCTCCTCGGAATAGTCCTTTTTGGGCAGAACGAGCATGACTATTAAGAGCGCCCCGATTATCCCGAAGAAGAAAAGGGCGTTTAATATGGCGGGAATAAGCGGTTTGTGCGGATTCATCTTTATGCCCCCTCAGAAATTGAAATACAAAAACGGATTGTAGCCCTCGCTGACGAGGTATGCGGTCGAGCATATCAGCAAAAGCGCGGTAACAAAGGGCTCGGCGGCCGAAAATACATCGAACCTGAGGCCGGCCTTTTGCAGCCGGGCGCTCAGCTTTTCTTTGATGTTTTTCGGGGCGTCTGAGGCGAAGAAAGCGCAGAGCGAAATTATTATGGAGTATTCGCAGATAAGCCATGCGGTATTCTGATCCCACGCGGCGCCGCCCGCGCCGAACATCGCCTTTATGAAGCCGGCGGTTTCCGAAAGCCCCGGCATTTCAAAGAGCACCCAGCCGAATATCACAGCGAGCATGGTGTAAAGCCAGCTGAAAAATCCCGGAAGCTTTTCAAGGAGTCTCCCCAAAAACAGCCTCTCCGCAACTATCAGAACGCCGAACCACGCGCCCCATAGCACAAAGTTCCAGCTTGCGCCGTGCCACAGCCCGGTGAGAAGCCAGACTATCGCGAGGTTTCTCACGGTTTTAAGGGCGCCGCCGCGGCTGCCGCCGAGGGGGATATACACATAGCTTTTGAACCAGTCGCCGAGGGTGATGTGCCAGCGCCGCCAAAATTCGCGGACGCTTTTAGAGGTGTAGGGCAGATTGAAGTTTTCGGGGAAGCTGAACCCCAGCATCTTCCCGAGGCCGACCGCCATATCGGAATATCCCGAAAAATCAAAGTAGATTTGCAGGGTAAAGGCGATTATCCCGAGCCATGCCGTCAGCGCCGGCAGGGCGGAGTAGTCGGAGGACTTGACCTCCTGCCACAGAAGCCCGATGTTGTTTGCCAAAAGCACCTTTTTCGCGAGGCCGCGGGTAAATCTCGTCACCCCGTCGGAGAGAGACTGCAGCGAAACGCTGCGCTCCCGAAGCTCGTTTTCGACGTCCTTATATCTCACTATCGGCCCGGCGACTATCTGCGGGAACATCGTGACATAGGCGGCAAAATCTATAAAATTGCGCTGCACCTCGATTTTGCCGAGATAGAGGTCTATCGTGTAGGACATGCTCTGGAACGTGAAGAAGGATATGCCTATAGGCAGGATTATCTTTGAAAGCGAGAAATGCGTTCCGAAAAGGGTGTTCGCCGCCCCGGCGTAAATGTTAAGCGGCAGCGACAGCCCGAAGACGCCGTTTAAGGTCTCTATTATAAAAGAGGTATATTTGAAGATTCCGAGCAGCCCGAGATTCATTACTACCGAGACTATTAGGCAGGCGCGCCGCGCCTTGGGCCTTTCGCCGCAGCGGGACATTATCAGCCCGGCGAAATAATCGATAAGGCAGGAGACCACCAGCACGAAGACGTATACCGGCTCGCCGAAGGCATAGAAAATAAGGCCGGACGCAAAGAGAACGGCGTTTTTAAGCTTTTTCGGGGTGAGCCGGTAAATTAAAAGCACGGCCGGAAGATAGAAGTATAAAAACTCGACCGACGAAAATACCATACTGCCGCTCCTTTCTTTCAGTTTTCATCGCCGCAGCGCGGCGGCCGCTTTTTTGTATTCTTCAAAGGTCATGGCGCTGTTCAAGACGTCCAAGAGCCCCGAGGTGGAGAGCCGCGCCGGCAGGCTGAGGCTTTTAAGAAGCTCCGCCCTTTTTGCCGACGAATCCTCACGGCCGAAAAAGCCGTCCTCATAAAGATCCGCCCGGGTGATTTCGGGGAAGGACTTATTTTCGGCATTTCCGAAGCCGGCGCGCCTTAACGCCCGCTCGATCTCATCGTCCGGCATTCCCTCTACGCCGAGCTTTCCCTCGGCCGAGGGCTTTGCCTTTCTCTTTTCCTTGCCGAAAATATCGGGGATATAGACGTTTTTAATCTCGCCCTCGCCGACGATCCCCTTTATATATCCGCGTATACGAAAGCCCGCGGCGTCGCTGTCCGTTAAAACCGTGAGGCCGCCGTTTTTGGCGTACCACCTTAAAAGCGCCTTTTTCTCGTCGCTCTTGAATACCCCGAAGCCGTCGGTGGTGATCACCGGGCAGTCGACTATCCCCGCAAGCTTTATGCGGTCGTATTTTCCCTCTACAACTATAGCCCCGCCGACGTGTATCATCTTGCGCCCTCGCCGCTTAAGATCCTGACTATCGCCGTCTCAAGCAGAATCCGCCTGTCCGTCCTTGAGGATTTCATGGCTATGTCGCAGTCGGATATCACGCTGAGGCAGTATCTCAGGCGGGATACGGGTATTCTCTGGCAGTCGCGCAGGGAGTTTCTAACAACAAACGCCCTGCTGCCGTAGTTGTAGTCCGCCACAACGTCCTGCTCCGAGCGGCCGGTCATAAGCGCAAGCTTTGCGCGGTAAAGGTCTAAAAACGCGCCGCCTATCGCCGACAAAAGATACCCGCTCTCAATGCCGCGGTTATATAGTTCTGAAAGAATTACGAAGACCGATCTTCTGTCGCCCGAGGTGGCTGCGCGGGCGAGCTTATATATATCGGTGTCCATCTGCCCGGCGACAAGCTCGGAAACGTCGTCCGCGCTTATCTCTTCCCCGAAGCGGTAGGCGCTCAGCTTGTCCGTCTCGCTTTGGATCATCAGAAGATTCGAAAGGCAGCTTTCGGCGAGCTTAAGGGCGGCGTCCTGAGAAATTGAGGAGCCGTTTTTTTCGACGCGCCGGCAGATATATTTCACCAGCTCGCGGGGCTTTTTATAGGCGAATTCGCACACCTCTCCCCCGCAGGAGCAGATATGCTCTGCAAGGCTTGAATTTTTCGGGTTGAGGGTCTTCTTGCCGTCGCAAGGATCGACCCCGGTGGCGTAAAAAATTACGGTGGTGGTTTCGGGATCGAGCTCCGACAGTATCGTTTTTAAAGGATCCTGCCTTTTTGCGCCCTTTTTCGGCTCGGCTGATTTTTGGTCGCTCTTTAAATAGTAGTCGTTTATCGCTATAACTACCCTGTCGGCAAACATCGGAAGCGCCTCGGCGGCGTCGGACAGGGCGGACATGTCAAGATTTGCGCCGTCGAAAAAGTGGTAGTTCAAATCCCGCTGTTCGGGGGTAAGAAGCTTCGCCTCCAGCTTTTTCACAACGCTTTCAAGCGTGGCGACGTCCTTGCCGTAAAAATAGTAGCAGGACTTTATGTCGCCCGAGCGTATCTGCTCGAACAAAACAGAATCGGGTGTCAGTTTAAGCGCCATCTTGTCCTCCTTTTTGCCGCCTTGCGTCGGCAAGCTTTATTGCAAATTCGCCCTTTATCACCTCGGGCTCGCCGCCCGAATTTATCACCGTAAGCCCCTTTAAAAAGCTCACCGAAATATTCGCCTGCCCCGGCGGCGCGCCGTTTGAGATATAAACCTCCGAGCCGTCGGGCAGCTTGAAGCATACGCCGCCGTCAAGTGTAACCGATGTGCCGAAAGCGTCAAGCTCGGCGCCGGGTGAGATTATATTTGCCGCCGCGCTTCCGCCGACTGCGCCGGGCGCGCCGTAAAGATATATATTTTCAACGCCCATGTCGGCATAGGCGGAATAGGCGTATGAGGGATCGGAAAGGGCCGCGGCAGAAATTTCGCCGACGCCGAGCCGCTCCAAAAAATTCGGGAGATCATTTGAAAGATGCCCGTCAAGATCGATTATAATACATTCGCGGCCTTTTCGCAATACCGCGCCGCCGCCCGAAGACGTTCTTAAGGCGTAAAGCTCGGTGACGTCCGCCGAGGCCGCCGCCGAAGCGGCGCTGAACGCAATAAACGCCGCCGACAGCACCGCCGCGGTTTTCACCGCCCTTTTTGTGCTTTTGCCGATAAGATATACCGCCGCGACGGCTATAAACAAAAGTATCAGGCATATTCCGGGGGCGGGTCTTCCGAGGGGGATATAAAGGCGTAGCTTTCCCAAGATATCGGAAAGCGACACCGCGAGGCCGGAGAAAAATCCGCCAATCTCGGCAAAAATCGGCATCGAAGCGCCGGTCAGCGCAAAGAGCATTCCGAAGATCAGGGAGGCCGTGCAGAGGGGTATCGCAAACAGGTTTCCTATCGGCGAGGCGAGGGAGACGGCGTCGAACCAAAGCGCCGCGAAGGGTAAAGATGCAAACACCGCGCAGACCGAGGCGCACACCGCTTTTGCCGGCGCGCTTTTTATTTTATACGCCTCGCAGACGCTTTTGGACATAACCGCCACGCCGGCCACCCCGGCGAGGGATAAAACGGTGGAGATATCCGCGGCGGCATAGGGGTTAAAAAGGGTCATGGCCATGGCGCAGACGCAAAGGGTATTCAAAGGATCCTGCCGCTTTAAAAAGACGGTCGCCAGCACAGCAAGGCTGAGCATCAAAGCGGCGCGAACCGCCGAGGCACGCATTCCCGAAAACACCGTGAACATTATCACCGAAAGCTCGGAGGCGATAGCCGTGAAGATCCGCCCCGCGCGAAGCCTCTTGCAGACAAAATATACCGCGGCGCAGACTATCGAAACATGAAGCCCCGAGACCGCGGCGATGTGGCCTATCCCCGAGCGGTTGAGCCTTATGCGCATATTATTTGAGTAAAGCGACCTGTCGCCCGTAGTCAGCGCGGCCATAAGATCGCCCGCCTCGCCGCCGACATACCGCCTTATACCGTCGGCCACCCTGCGGGAATATCCCCGAAGCCGGTCGAAGAGCGTCTTTTTAGAGGGCGTCACAGTAAACTGCCCGGCGCTACCGCTTATGAAGATCCCGTCGGGGAGGTAATTCTGTCTTCCGGCAAAAAATGGGGTGTCTTCGAACGCGGAGATCTCCGCCTCGGCGAAAAAGCCGTCGCCGATGTCTCCCGAAAAGCCGCTGACGTATATAACCGCCTTTGCGGGAATGCCGCCGACGGTTCCCTTTACGGTGACCGCCGAGCGGTCGCCCTCGGAAAAATCAATCACCTTTCCCGAAACCTTCGCCGCGGCGCCGTCAAGGGCCTCAAGGGGTTTCAAAAAGATCTCCGTGCAGACGCAGGAGCAGCACACTGCCGCCGCAAACGCCCCCAAAACCGCCAAAGCCCTTAGGCGAAAGCGGGCACGAAAGGCGATGGCGAAAATTCCGGCGGCGGCCGCGAAGGCGATGAGCGTTAAAAAACCGAGCCGCCCGCAGACGCAGAGATAAAAGGCCGCAAACAGCCCGGAAAACCACCCGGCCGCTATCGGCACGGCACGCCTTGTCATGACATCGCCCCCAAAGACTTATGGGGCTATTATACTACTTTCGGAGGAAATAGTCAATCACGGGGAAAGGAGCTGATGTGGCCGAAACGGCCACATCAGAAAACAGAAATTAGATGTCAGAGGTCAGAATTTCGAGGTGTCGCCTTCCGGCAACGTTTTTTAGCATAGGATAATGCGTGCGGAATGGACACTTCCGAAAGGAGCGGATAATATAAAAGTTTTCATTAAAAATCCTCCCTTTCGGGAGGATTTTGCCTTTTACTTAAAGAACAGCGGGAGCTCTTCAAGAAAGATTATGTCGTCGCGCTTGGCGGCGTCGCCCTCGGCAAGGACGGCGGCCTGGCCGACAATCTTTCCGCCGGCGTAATCGACGAGCTTTTTCAGCGCCTCAAGCGATTCGCCGGTTGATATGACGTCGTCGACAATAAGAACCCGCTTGCCGCTGATGTAATCCGCCTCGTTCTTGTCGAGCCAAAGCTTCTGATCGGCGGCGGTGGTTATCGAGCGGACGTCCACGCTGATGGGATCCCGCATGTAAAGCTTAGGCATCTTGCGGGCGACGATGTATTTCATGCCGCTTCCGGCCTGGCGGGCCATTTCATACGCAAGGGGGATTCCCTTAGACTCCGCCGTGACTATTACGTCGAATTCCGGCGCCTTTTTCAGAAGATCCCTCGCGCAGGCCACCGTGAGCTCAACGTCGGAGAACATTATGAAACCGGCGATGTCAAGATGCTCGTTTACCGGGCAGATAGCGAGCTTTCGCTCGAGGCCGGCAACGTGAAGTGTGTAAAATTCGGACATATTTGTAACCTCCTTACTTTTCGCTGACCATGACGCCCAAGGGCCTTCCGCCGATGAGGTGGAAATGCAGATGCAAAACCGTCTGCCCGGCGTCGGGGCCGCAGTTTGTGACAACCCTCCAGCCGCCGTCAAGCTTCATTTCGGCGGCGACGCGGGCTATGGCCTCGTAAATTTTCGCAACGACGGCGGAATTTTCGCCGTCAAGCTCTGCCGCCGAGGAAATATGCTTTTTCGGCACGAAAAGAACGTGCACCGGCGCCACCGGCGCGATATCCTCAAACGCATAGCAGTATTCGTCTTCGTAAACCTTTTTCGACGGGATCTCTCCCGCGATGATCTTGCAGAACAGGCAGTCTGCCATATAAAAACCTCCCTTTATATGATTGCGGCCCTTAAGCACGCTTACTTAATAAATTCCGAAACTATCCCCTCGGCGGCTGCCAGAGCCTCGTCTATCTTGAAGACGTCGCCGACGCCCGCCATAGCGCTGTCGGGACGTCCGCCGCCGCGGCCGCCTGTGACTGCGGCAACCCTGCCGACAACCTTTCCGGCGATCACTCCCCGCTTTACGGCCTCCTTGCCGGCGGTGACTACGATGTTTGCGCTCTTTCCGCTGACGCCTGCTATAACGCAGACTATCTCGGGCACCTTATCGCGTATCGTCTCGGCCATAAGCCTTATCTCGTCCGGCTTCATGGGATTGAACATTGCGGTGATGAGCTTTACGCCCTTTACGTCTATGGTGTGATCCAAAAGCGACTTCGAGCGCATCTCGGCTATCTCGGCCGAAAGCTCCGATTTGTCCTTTTCAAGCGATCTTATCTCCTCGACAAGCCCTTTTACCCTCGCGACGAGCTCGTTCTGGTTGGTGAGCTTCAAAATTCCCGAGGCCTCTGAGAGCATGTCTATCTGCCTGCCCATGGCCTCCAAAACGCCCTTGCCGGTGACGGCCTCTATTCTGCGCACGCCTGCGGCCACCGAGCTTTCGGAGATTATCTTAAACAGGCCTATCTTGGAGGTGTTGTCCATGTGGGTGCCCCCGCAGAATTCTTTAGAGGCGTCGCCCATGCTGACTACCCTTACCGTCTCGCCGTATTTTTCACCGAAGAGCGCCATTGCGCCGAGCTTCTGGGCTTCGGCCAAAGGCAGCACCTGCGTGGTGATGTCGAGGGCTTCAAGGATATATCTGTTCACAAGCATTTCGGCGCGCTGGATTTCGTCGAGGGTCATCGCGCTGAAATGCGAGAAGTCGAATCTTAAGCGCTCGGCGTTGACGAGCTGGCCGGCCTGGTGGACGTGATCGCCGAGGACGGCGCGCAGGGCCGCCTGCAAAAGATGAGCGCAGGAATGGTTTCGCATAATAGCGAGGCGGTTTTCGCGGTCGACCTTGAATGTCGCGGTCTCGCCGACCTCGATGGCACCCTCGGTCACCCTCACCTTGTGAGCGGTCTTTCCGGCGACGGCTTTCTGGGTGTCAAGCACCTCGCAGCGGCCGGTCTTCGTGACTATCTCGCCGATGTCCCCCACCTGTCCGCCGCTCTCGGCGTAGAACGGCGTGAGCTTTGAAACTATATACACCTCGTCGCCGGCGCCCGCGGCCTCTATAAGCTCGTCGTCGGTGGCGATGAAATCTATTGCCGATTCCGCCTCAAGGGTGTCGTAGCCGACAAATTCGGTGGAATATTCGCGGTCAATTCTGTGGAAGACCGTTTCGTCGGCGCCCATATACTTCGAGCCGCCGCGAGCCGCGCGCGCGGTGTCCTTCTGAACCTGAAGGGCGGCCTTATAGCCCTCCTCGTCGCATTCAAAGCCGCGCTCCTCAAGTATCTCCCGGGTGAGGTCTATCGGGAAGCCGTAGGTATCGGAGAGGAAGAACACCTTCTTGCCGTCGAGAGTCTTTTCGCCCGAGGCAGAGAGCTCGTCGATGTAGCCGTTGAGCATTACAAGGCCGCGGTCTATGGTCTCGTTGAAGTTTTTCTCCTCGTTTGTCAGAAGCTTCACGATGTAGTCATATTTTTCGTCGAGCTCGGGATATTCGCCCTTGGAGCAGTCGACGACGGTTCTGACAAGATCCTTGAGGAACAGACCCTCTATGCCGAGGAGCTTTCCGTGGCGGACGGCGCGCCTTAAAAGTCTGCGCATGACGTATCCGCGGCCCTCGTTTGAGGGCAGAACGCCGTCGGAGGCCAAAAACGTGACCGCCCTGATGTGGTCGGTGATTACGCGGATAGAGACGTCCTTTTTGTGCTCGGCGCCGTATTCGCAGCCGGCCACCCTGCAAACGTGATCTCTTATCGCCTTTACGGTGTCTACGTCGAATATCGAATCGACCCCCTGCATGACGGTGGCAAGGCGCTCGAGGCCCATGCCGGTGTCGATGTTTTTCTGCTTAAGCTCGGTATAGGTGCCGTCCTCGTGGCGCTCGAACTGCGTGAACACAAGGTTCCAGACCTCCATATAGCGGTCGCAGTCGCAGCCGACGGTGCAGTCGGGCTTGCCGCAGCCGTATTCCGGCCCGCGGTCGTAATAAATCTCGGAGCAGGGGCCGCAGGGGCCGTCTATGCCGGCCTCCCAGAAATTGTCCTCGCGGCCGAAGCGGAAGATCTTCTCCTTGGGCACACCCGCAACCTCGTTCCAGATCTGCGCGGCTTCGTCGTCGTCCTCGTAAACGGTGACGAAAAGCTTTTCCTCCGGGATCTCAAGAACCTTGGTGAAAAATTCCCACGCCCACGGAATGGCGTCCTTTTTGAAGTAATCGCCGAAGGAGAAATTGCCGAGCATTTCAAAGAAGGTGCCGTGGCGGGCGGTCTTGCCGACGTTTTCGATGTCGTTCGTGCGAATGCACTTCTGGCAGGTGGTCATTCTGGTGCGCGGGGGAACCTCCTGCCCGGTGAAATAGGGCTTTAAGGGCGCCATGCCGGCGATCGTCAGAAGGGCGCTCTTGTCGTTCTGCGGAACCAAAGGATAGCTTTTGTGCCTAAGACACCCCTTTGATTCAAAGAAGGTGAGAAAGCTTTCGCGGAGCTCGTTAAGTCCCGTCCATTTCATTGTTATCAATTCCTTTCAGTTTGTTTCGGTTTTTGCGTAAAAAAACACTCGTCCCGGCGTTTGGGGCGAGTTTGATCGCTGTACCACCCAAATTCGCGAGCCATAGAGCCCGCCTTTGGAACCTTAACGCGGTTGACGCCGCGGTTTTCCGCGGTGCTCGGGGGTAGCACCCGAAGATCCCTTTCCGCGCTTTCACCAAATGCGCGGTCTCTGAAAAAAGGAGCAGTCGGTCAGTCCCGTCACGGCATTTTCGTTATGATAAGATTATATAAGGCTTTTTTAAATTTGTCAAGAGGTACATAAAAATTGATGTGGCCATCAGGCCACATCAAGAAGATAGAAGTTAGAAATTAGAAGTTAGAAGTTAGAAATTAGAAGTTAGAAGTTAGAAATTAGAAGTTAGAGTTTCAAGGCGTCGTCTGCGGCGACAGATTTAAATAATGCGTGCAAAAAGGGCGCTCCAGCAAAAAACAGGCGACGGAAATCCCATGCAGGCATAAGCAAAAAAGGCCGGCGCGGAAAACCCGTTTCGGCCTTATGCGAGTTTTAGGCCTCGGCAATTACCTCAACCTCTACCTTTACGCCCTTAGGAAGATCCTTTACGGCCACGCAGCTTCTTGCCGGCGCCGAGGCAATATGCTTTGCGTATACCTCGTTAAAAGCCGCAAAGTCGGCGATATCCGCCAAAAAGCAGACGGTTTTCACCGCTCTGTCAAAGCCGGTTCCGGCGGCCTTAAGAACCGCCTCAAGATTTTTCATTACCTGCTCGGTCTGCTCGGAAATTGTCTTTCCGACTATCTCGCCGGTCTTGGGGTCAAGTGGTATCTGTCCCGAGGTAAACACCATTCCGTTCGCCTTTATCGCCTGAGAATAGGGGCCTATGGCCGCTGGGGCCTCGGGGGTATAAATTTTTTCGGACATGTGAATTCTCCTTTACACTATTTTAAAACCGCTGTCGGTCAGCGCTTTTCTTATCGCGGCAATATGCTCGAAATTGCGGGTCTCAAGCGTAAGCCTTAAATAGCAGCCGTTTACGTCGGCGCCGGCGCCGGAATGCTCGTGGAAGACCGCCGTGACGTTTCCTCCCTGCTCGGCGACGATCCTCGACACCGCCATAAGCTGGCCGGGCTTGTCGACAAGCTCTATAAGCATCTGGCAGTTTCGGCCGGACATCAGAAGTCCGCGGGTTATCACCCTTGAAAGTATGGTGACGTCTATATTTCCGCCCGAAAGCAGGCAGACCGTCTTTTTCCCGGCGAGATCCACCTTGCCGAACATAGCCGCGGCGACGGCAACGGCGCCCGCGCCCTCGGTGACGAGCTTGTGCTGCTCCATAAGGGCAAGAATGGCAGCCGAAATCTCGTCGTCGGTGACGGTGACTATCTCGTCGACATATTTTTGGCAGACGTCGTATGTAAGCGCGCCCGGCTCCTTGACGGCTATGCCGTCGGCGATTGTGAATACCCTGTCGAGGCATTCAATCTTTCCGTCGCCCAAAGATTTTTGCATCGACGGCGCGCCCGCCGCCTGAACGCCGTAAACCTTTATATCGGGGTTGAGATTCTTTATCGTATAGGCGATCCCCGAGATCAGCCCGCCGCCGCCGACGGGGACGATGACCGCGTCCATGTCGGGCACCTGCTCGGCGAGCTCCAAGGCTATAGTACCCTGCCCGGCGATGACGTCGGGATCGTCAAACGGGTGGATAAAGGTATAGCCCTTTTCGTCGCGAAGCCTTAAAGCCTCGCGGTAGGCGTCGTCGTAAACGCCGTCGACAAGCCTGATCTCGGCGCCGTAGCTTTTTGTCGCCTCGACCTTAGAGATAGGCGCGCTGTCCGGCAGGCATATAACCGCCTTGATGCCGTTTTTCTGCGCCGCAAGCGCCACCCCCTGGGCGTGGTTTCCCGCCGAGCAGGCGATCACCCCGCGTGCCTTTTCCTCGTCGGTCAGGCGGGACATCTTATAATATGCACCCCTGACCTTGAACGAGCCGGTTATCTGCAGGTTTTCCGTCTTAAGATAAAGCTCGGTGCCCGGCTTAAGCTTCGGCGCGTAAAGAACGTCGGTCTGAATGGCCACGTCCTTTAAGGCGTAGCGCGCCCTGTATACGTTGTCAAGCGAAATTTTGCTGCTCATAAGCTAACATTACTCCCAAATATCATTTCGGGCAGATGCCCGCCATGCGCCCGAAGCGCATTTTAACATACATTATACCGACTTCTTTTTATTTGTCAAGCAAAATGGGGAAAATTCTCCGCGTTTTACGCTCAAAAGAATCCTGCCCCGCCCGAAAATGCCTTCGGACGGGACGACAATAATTATCTCACCCTCTCCATTCTCCCTTTGTCCATCTCCACCACGCTGTCGCACAATACGTCAATGTCCTCCGCCGAATGCGAGGCTATGAGGATCGTCTTCCCCTGCGACTTGAGGTCTAAAAGATATTTTCGCATCTCGCCCACGCCGTCCTTGTCGAGACCATTCATAGGCTCGTCCAAAATCAGCAAGTCGGGGTCTTCCATAATCGCCTGCGCGAGCCCGAGCCGTTGGCGCATGCCGAGAGAGTATTTCCTTACGCTCTTTTTGAGCTTCGGGTCGAGCCCGACGAGCTCTATGCTCCTTCGGATATCCTCATCACTGATTTTATGCCGAATATCCGCAAGCAGCTTGAGATTTTTAAATCCCGTATAATAGGGTATAAACTCCGGCGTTTCGATGATAACGCCGACGCTTTCGGGAAAATCGCAATCCACGCCTATTTGCTTGCCCGCAACTGTGATTTCGCCCTCGGTGGGGCGAATAAACCCGCAGATGCACTTCATCAACATGGTTTTGCCGCTGCCGTTTCTGCCGATTATTCCGTGAATTTTGCCGTCGTCGAACTCAACGTTTATATCCCGCAAAATCATATCTTTCTTTATTTTCAAGCTGACATTTTCAACTTTTATCATTTTAATCCTCCTTGCTCATCAGCGAGAGATTTTTGCGTTTTATCACCCTCACGCCGATGAAATACATAAGTATATTCGCGGCGACAAGATACAAAACCGATCCCCACGCCGGGAAGATCACCTCGTTAAAAAGGCCGTCGTAATGCTTGCCGGCCGTCGAATGCGCAAACGGGAAGAGCCAGCAGATTTTCAGCCCGATTATTTGCAGGGCCATGCCCGCGCCGAGCGTAAGAAGATTAGCTGCAAGTCCGATTATTCGGTTGAATCTGAGTGCAAGTGTCATCTGAAGCTGCGCGCAAAACGTGAGGTGCAAAACCGTCAGCAGGCTGCAAACCGCGACCGCACCGACGACCGAAAAGTTAGTCATTACCGACAAATCGAGATAGCTGAGCGGATTGGTACTCCTGAAAAAGTTTGTCTCCATAGTCTGCGCGTTGACAAGCTTTGCCGAGTTGCTCCAAACGTTTCCGACAAACCCCTGCGGCTGAATCGCGACGGTACCGAAAACGAACAGAATTGCAAGCATTGTCGCCGCAGCCATTATCACAAACCCGACCTGCGAGCGGTACCACCTCGCCCTGCCTGTTCTTATCAGCACGAACGTCGCGTTCGCCGAGATGTCGGGGAAATCTATCATCAGCACCGCAAAGGTCAGCGTAATTACGGGCACGCAAAAAACGTTTGTGATGAACGTGACATACGGCTCGAGCGCGTTGACGGGTTCGCCGAACATAGCGATATACTCTTTCATCGGCGAAATTGAGAACATATACAGGCAGATCAGCGTGAACAAAAAGATAATCTGCTTGTCGTTTTTTAGCCATTTTACATACTCCGAAAAGGCGATTCCGAGCCGTTTCAATTCATCACCCGCTTTCTGAAAATCTTACCGCCCAAAAGGTAAATCAGGGCTAAAAGCAGCAATATCGCCGCATAGTAGATCCATACGAGCCGGTTGATTTTGCTGAAATCGTTGAATGCGGTTTGGTGTGGTGCTGCAAATAAAGTCCGTAAAGGCCGTTATCCAAAAGAAACAGCGCGACCATCGGCAGTCCCAAAGCCCTGTATTTGTTTTTCAAAAGCAGATACAAAAGCAGGCAGAATGCGGAAACCGCCGCGGCATAGATAAACACATTTATAATTGCGTTGAATATATACAGATATTCGTTTTGCGAGTTAAAGAGGTTCCCGAGCGGCGAATACAGCGCTTGCCTTTTCAGAAATACTTCCTCATAAGAATCCTTGGGGTAGTCGGTCAGAAATTCGGAATTTTTGGGAAAATGCAGATAAATCGCGGTGCAGAAGATCATATACCCTGCCGTAACCGAACCCGCACCCGAAAGTATGTATCTCAAAAAAGTGCGGTTCCAATATCTTGAAAAATGCTTCTCGCGGACAAGGTGAAAGCGGTAGTTGCCTTTTAACTCTGCGGCAAGTCGGGAGATATACGGCGTCGAGCAGAGAAGAGGCAGAAGCCCGACAAACCACAACGCCTTATCGGGCGTGCAAAATATGGGAGCGGAATTGGTTGATCGGCTCAAAAGCTCCTCGTAGCTGTCCGAAAATCGGTTTAGGATTAGTGTGCTGCCGTTTCGCTCCAAGGTCGGGCAGGGCGTTAAAAGCAGCAAAATTACCGTTATCAGCACCGCGAAAACATACCCCGAAATTGTATAAACCACTTCTTTTTTACTTCCCATTTTCTACCTTCTCTCCGTTCTGCCGTAAGCCATAGCGATCAGCTCGCCCGTGACGGCGTCGACAAAATACATCTCGGGCTGTTCGCCCGAAAACGCCGAAGCATTAGTCTTGAAGCACCAATAAGGGCGAATTTCAAGCTCGCAATCCATTATCGCTTCGTCCTTGTAATACGCGGGATATTCCCACATCGACCAGTAGATATAATCCTTGCAGACGGGAACATAGTTAAGCTCGGCAGTCAGCGTAAGATTCG
>CANQPB010000041.1 GCA_947625615.1 uncultured Clostridia bacterium
TTGTGGAGGGAACTACCTCGGTTCCCTTTCTTGAGGGATTGCACATCAAGGGGTAGTATTCCTTTATTGCGACTACCGTTTGGGTGCCCAGCTCCTTGGCGACGTAGGTTATTCCGAAACCGCCGACGCCGAGCGCGCTTCCGACGATATAGGATTCTTTTCTGCTTTTAAGCACCATGCCTATAGGCAGACACCTGACGTCGTTGACCGAATCCGTGCTCTTGCCGCAAACGGGGCAGACCTGCGCGGACGATTCGAGGGTATTCATGCAATGCGGACAGAATGCCGCTCCCATTTAATATCACCCTTTCACAGCAATGACAAAGCTTTCCTTCGGCGAACCTATTGCAACCGTGTCGCCGACCTTGAGCTGAACTGTCTGACCGCCGGCAAGCTTGGTCTGATTTACAAATGTTCCGTGAGTAGAGGGCTTTCCGGGTGCGCCGTCGCGAATGAACACAACGCCGTTTTCAACCCAGATTGTGCAGTGCTCGCCGCTTACGCCGGGAGTTCCGTCGGGATAGCGGATAACAATGCCTTCCTTGCGGCCGAAGGTCATCGGCTTGCCGTTTACGAGGGCATAGCGCTTGCCTTCATACACGCCCGAGACGCCCTGTACGCGGAAGCCCGAATCTCCTGCAATTGCAGCAGGGCCGGGGCCGGGAGTCGGCGGGACGGGAGGCTGAGGAGTAATAGGAGGCTGAGAAGGAATCGGAGGCGCCTTGCGCTTGGAGGATCCGCTGACGGCCACTATCACGACAACGATTATTGCAACGACAACGACCGCGGCGACTATTATGATAATAGTGGTGGTGCTGAGACCCTTCTTGCCGGAGCCGCCTGCGCCGACTTCGTCAAATTCGATGCCCTGCTTGGTGAGCATGTCGATGACTTCCGAGATGTCGACGGAATAGTAGGCGGTGGCCATGTCTATCTGATCAACGTCAATGGTTTCAAGGTTAAGAGTTACACCGTATACTTCATTGAACGACCAGGAGTTGATACCGATGGCGTAGCCGTCTTCGGTGACGAGGGGGCCGCCCGAGTTGCCGTGGGTGAAGTTGATGTCTACCTGCAGGCTGCGAACGCCGGTGCCGGAGGTGGTGAGAAGGCGGCTGATGGAGCCGGAGGTGACGGTGGCGTCGGTTGCGCTCCACTGATCAACGGGGTTGAGCGCGGCGTTTTCCGCAAGGCCGGGATATCCTACCGCATAGGCGGTGGTGCCGACGAGATCGTCGGAGGGCTTCATCAGGGCAACAGGCTCGCGAAGATCGGTGGGCTTGTCGAGCTTGACGATGGCGATGTCCTTTGTCTCGTCCGAATCGACGACATAGCCTTCAAGGTAGGTGTTGCTGTCGAAGAAGATTCTGATCATGCTCTGCGCAGCCACAACGCTTGGGTTATTGGGGTCTGAAACTTCAACAAGTTCGCCCTTGCCGAGATTTACATAATCCTCGACAACGTGGTGGTTGGTGACTATGTACTGGGGGTCTTCTCCGGCTTTGCCGATGAAGAAGCCGGTGCCCTGTTTTCCCCAGCCGTTGACCATTTCGCCGTCGCTGTCATAGAGATAGAGCGAGGTGTGAACCACTGCGATGGCATTTCTTACGTCGCGGTAGTTTGTGACGTCATACTTTGCGCCGCCGGTTTGTCCGCACGCGGTGATGTTCGCGCAGATAAGGATTACCGCAGCTAAAACAGCTAAAAATCTTTTCATGTTTTCTTTCCTTTCTTTTATACCGTCAGCCAAACGGCTGCGGCGGTATTGTTGTCGTTATCCTCAGGCACTCTGGCCGTGTGGAGCTTTCTCATGCCCGCTATCCAATCTTCGGGCGAAGACGCCTTTGCAAGCGCGTCTGTCATCTCGTCTTCGTAGACATATTCCCAGAAGCCGTCGGTGCAGAGCAAAAATGCGTGGTTTCCGGGGGCAAGGGTTTCCTCGGCGGCGTCGACCGTCAGCTCGCCCTCCTGTCCGAGGGCGCGGAATATCCTCGCCCTGTCCTCGTGAAACCTTATCTGATCCGGGGTGATCTGCCCCAGAACTACGGCTATCTGCGAGGCGCTGTGGTCTTTTGTCTGAAAGACAAGCTTTCCGTCGACAAAGTGGTAAATTCTTGTGTCGCCGACGTGTGCGTAGTCGATCCTGTCACCTTCGACGGAAAGTATCGCCGCGGTGGACTTCATCTGACAGCTGGGGTTTTGCAAAGACAGTATCCTTTGGTGGGCCGCCTGGATAAGCTCGCTCAGGGATTCGGGAGTTGCGCCGCCCTGCCAGCCGCCGCAGATGATTCCCACGGCTTCTTTTGAGGCTACGTCTCCGCCGCCGTGACCGCCGAGACCGTCGGCCACCACGGCGCATATCCCCGTGCCGATATCCTTGATTCTCACTGAATCTTCATTGCAGGAGCGTCCTCCGATATCGGAATAGCTTGAATATTTAATCAAACGAGACCCTCCTTTCTAAAAACTTAATCGGGTATCTCGGTCTTCGGGACATCGTGTGCTTCGGTCACCGGGAAGACGCCGTTCGGCCTCTTGCTGTGATCCGGATCGTCGGCGGAAATATCCTCCGAAACAGGGCCCTCGGCCAGGCATTCAAGAATCACGCCGGTATAGTTGTCCTGGTTGGTATAGCCCTTTGCCTCAATGGCGGCGCGAAGGGCTTCGGCGGCGGCCTCGGGGGGATTTTCAAGGGCGCGGCATATTTCGTCGAGGGACAAAGCGTTGTAAATGCCGTCTGACATTAAGATGATCTTGTCGCCGGGATATACCCTTATAGGCTCGGCGGGAAGGTCTACCTTAGAAAGCGACCCCATGCCGAGATAGCTTGTAAGTCCGGCGCCGCTCTTGTCGGCATATACGTCGGACAGGCCGATCTCGTTGTTCACCGCACGCACCAAAAGATCGTTGCGCCAGATGTGCTCGCGGTTCAGGGGAATGACCGTTTTGTCGCGCCAGAGAAGTATTCTCGAATCGCCTATTGAGACGAAGGAGAAATAGCTGTTCTTAAGCAGCCCCATGACGAGGGTCGAGCCGCTCTTGCGGAAGTTGTCCTCGCCGAGAAATTGATTGACCTTCTGGACGGCGTGCTGCGTGAGCATCAGAAGCACCTGTTCAAGGTTGCCCCTGCCCTGATACATTAAGAACATATCAAGGATCTCCTCGACGGCGCGGGCGCTTACCTTGTCGCCGTCGGCAAGGCCGCCCATTCCGTCGGCGACTATTGCCAGAAAGCCGTGGCTCGGCATCAGTACGTTATCCGAGACGCCGAATGAATCCTGCTGATATTCCCTCTTGCCCTGCTCGTGCACCTTGCCGGTGGCTACCGCCGTGACCGGGCGCATATCCCTTGCGGGGGCGGGCGCAGCCTCGGGCAGGCGCCTTTTTTTCGCCCACAGCACCGCGAAAACTACCGCCGCGGCTATTGCCGCCGCCAAGATCAGCGCGATGACTATGCACAGCACCGTGTTCACCACAAGGCCGGAGGAGGTTGACAGCTCATTTTCGGCTATGCCGCGTATGAGCGTAAGGACGTCATGCATCGCTTCTCTCCTTGTCCTCCCAGCCGAAGTTGTCGCCGCAGAGACCCAGGAAGACGAGCTTGGTGGTGCCGATGGTGATTATGTCGTAATTTTTCAGCTCGGTGCCTCCGCCGACAACGGGAATGTTGTTGACGAGAAGAACATTCTTGCCGTTTTCGTGAGCCATATAGAATTTCTTTGTCTGATATACATAGGTTATGCTCGAATCCCTCTCGCCGGAGATGGTGTCGTCGCCGGTGATGATGATGTCGCCCGACTTGCGGCCTATGTAGTTGTAGCCGGTGTGGATCCTGTAGTCGCGGCCGCGGTTGGGGCCTTCAACGACTACCACCCAGCCCACGCAGGGCAGAACGGTTTCTTCCGCGTTTCCGCCGGCGCTTGCGGGATTTACGAAAATGGTGCTTCCCATGCTGTCGTTGAATCCGCCGCCGGAATATCCGCCGTCAGCCGGGGGAACGGTCACACCCATGGAACCGTTGGAGCCGCCGAAGCTGGCGTCAGGGTAGATGGTCTTCCCGAAATCGGGGGACGGGGCGCTGCCGGGAGCCTCGGTCGGGGCCATTCCGGCGTTGGCCGAACCGGCAAACGGGTCGGTGGTGGGGCCGAAGTCGTTGGCTCCGCTGCAGAACGGGCAGCTTGAGAACTTGTTGGCGTCATAGTAATGAACGCCGGCAGCACACTTGATCATTTTTGGACGAATTTCAGACATGGTATACCTCCTGAGTTTAAATAATGATTTACTTATTTTATCGCGAACGGCTTCGCGTTTAAGTACGGGTTTGAATTAAATGTTCACTACCTGGAAGAGAACGTCCCAGCCGCCGATGTAGAACCTTGTTCCGGCGGCAATTCTTTCGGGGTAGTTGGGCGGGAGCTTTTTGCCGTCGCCCATGCAGGTGCCGTAGGTGGAGCCGAGGTCTATAAGCACCGGCACGCCCTGCTGCCAGCGTATTGCGCAGTGCATGCGGCTGACGCCGGGTGTTCCCGCAGGGATCCTTACGGTGTTGGAAACGTCGGTGCCGAAGGTGATCCCCTGGGTGCTCACGGTGTAGGTCTGACCCTGGAGCGGGCCCGAGATGCACTGAACGCCGAGGAAGGAATTGTTGGGGGATACCGCTCTGTGCGGGGAGGTGTAAGCGGGCGACATTCCGACGGCGGGTGCCGTCTTGGGATTGTGGCCGTAGATGTTGTCGCCGGGCTGGCTGTCTTCGGTGCACCAGACTATCAGCAAAATTGTGCCCACCAGAGGGATCAGGTTGAACGCCCAGTAGGCGCCGCTGCGGCCGGTGTCGTGAAGTCTGCGCCATGTGACCGAGATGTTCGGAAGCAGGGTGGCGAGTACCCATATCGGAATGATGAACCAAAAGATAGGAATGACTCCCATTACGAACAGCACAAGATACTCGAACAGCATAAAGTACCAATATTCGCTGCGCCTTGATCTTCCGTTAAAGTTAGCATAATTTTTAAATACTGTTGCAATTGCTTCGCCCATGTTCATAGTCCGGGGCCTCCTTGTTGAATTTATTTCGCCGTTTGGATTACGACATTATTCTACAACATTCATTTTTCAAAAAGTCCAAGTCGTTTCCGTCATATATTTATTTGACCGATCAGTCTTATTTGAGACTGCCGCGACGCTTATAAACCCGCCCTATTATCATCGCCCCTATGAAGCCGGAGACAATTCCCAGGAGCGCGCCGAAGATTACGTCGGTGGGAAAATGCACGTAAAGGTAGAGCCTTGAAAAGCCTATAGCCAGAGCAAGCAGCAGCGCGGGCGCCGCGAGCCGCGACTTTGAAAACAAAAGCGCCGAGGCCGCCGCGAAGGACGCGCCCGTGTGCCCCGAGGGGAAGGAGCTGTCAGACGGGGGCTTTATCAAAAGGCTTATCGCGGAGTTGATGTCGTAGGGCCTCACCCTTGAGACCGCTGTTTTTATGATCACGTTGCAGAGCAAAGCCTCTATTATCAATGCGGCGGACATGGCAAAGCCCAGCCGCCGGGTCTTTTTGAAAAGCAAAAATGCGGCCGAGAGGATTATCCATATCATGCCGCCGTCGCCGAGGGCGGTGATCAACGGCATTATAAGGTCGAGCGCGGCGCTGCGCAGGTGCTCCCGGATAAAATCGAGCACCCGAAAGTCGAATGACATGCTGACTGATCCCCGAAAAAGCGATTTAAACGCAAAAAGCCGCACCACTGTGCGGCTTTTGGGTCTGGTCTGAGTGACGGGACTTGAACCCACGGCCTCTACCACCCCAAGGTAGCGCTCTACCAAGCTGAGCTACACCCAGATATCGTATGCGCTTTTTGGGCGCCGCAAAGTATTATATCACACCCGGAGAAAAAACGCAAGTGTTTTTTGAAACTTTTTTAAATTTTTTCTTTGTTGACATTCTTTGTGCGCTGTGTTAAACTGAAATGGGTAAATTTTACCGAAAGGAGGGCGCCCGAATGACCGCCGATATTCCCGAAAGCCTGAAAAGGCTGCTTGACGGGCAGTATGATCCGGATATCTGCAAAAAAATAATCTCGGGCTTTGCGGAGCGCCCGGCCACCCTTCGCGCAAACACCCTTAAGGCACCCGCCGATGAAATCGCCGCCGAGTTAAGAAGCTGCGGCGTCGGCCTTGCGCCGGTGGAATGGAGCGCGACGGCGTTTGTCAGCTCGTCGGACGAAAACACCCTGCGGCAGACGGAGGCCTATAACGGCGGCAGGATCTATCTGCAAAGCCTGTCGTCGATGATCCCGCCGATAGTTTTAGAACCCTCGCCCGGCGAGAGCATTCTTGACATGGCGGCCGCCCCCGGCGGGAAGACCACCCAGATGGCGGCTTTAAGCGGCGGCCTCGCCGACATCACCGCCTGCGAAAAGAATAAGATCCGTGCGCAGCGGCTTTTATACAATTTAAAAAAGCAGGGCGCCGGCAGGGTCACGGTTCTTGAGACCGACGCCCGCAGGCTGGACAGCCGTTTCTTTTTCGACAAGATCCTCCTTGACGCCCCGTGCAGCGGCAGCGGCACCGTCACGCCGGGGCGCTGCAATTTCTCAGAGGAGCTTTATTTGAGGAGCATTCGCACCCAGCGGGAGCTTTTGAAAAAGGCGCTCAGCCTGTTAAAACCCGGCGGGAAAACGGTATACTCCACCTGCTCGGTTTTAAAAGGCGAAAACGAGGAGATACTTAATAAGGTACTCCCGGCGGCGGGGGCGAAAATTCTGCCTATACCCGAAGAGGCGTTCAAAGGCGCGCCGCGGCTTCCGTCGGATATCCCCGGGACGCTTCTCATCTGTCCCGACAGCCTTTACGAGGGCTTCTTCGTGGCCCTGATAGAAAAAATGAGGTGATTTTATTATGAAAGCATTGATTCTCTCCTGCAACACGGGGCAGGGGCATAATTCCGTCTCGGGGGCAATTTCGGAGGCGCTTGAAAAGAGGGGGATAGCCGCCCAAACCGCCGACGCCCTTGCGTTCGTCTCGGAATGGGCTTCGAAGACCGTCTGCGAATGGCATGTCAGGCTTTACCGGTATTTTCCGAAGACCTCGGGCCGGGGCTACAGCTTTACCGAGCTGCACCCCGAGCTTTTTGACGACCGCTCGCCTATACACCAGCTTTTGAGCTTCGGCGTGGACAGCCTTTACCGCTACATCTCCGACGGCGGCTATGAAATAGTCATCTGCCCGCACGTCATCTCCGCGATGATGCTGACGGATATGATGAGGCAGTATCCCGAGGCGAAGCTGCGCACCTGCTTTATCGCCACCGATTACACCTGCTCGCCGATGTGCGACAGGAGCGATCTCGACCTATACTTCATTCCCACAGCCTCGCTTATACCCGAATTCAAAGCTATCGGCGTGCCGGAGGAAAAGATAGTCGTCACCGACGGCATACCCGTCAAGGAGAAATTCTATATTAAAAAGGAGAAGGCCGCCGCAAAGCGGGAGCTCGGCCTGCCGGAAAACTGCCACCACGCCGTTTTGATGTTCGGCTCGATGGGCTGTGGGCAGATCCCGAAGCTTACGGGGCTTATCCTTAAAATGCTGCCAGAAAACTGCATGATCACCGCCGTCTGCGGCACCAACGAGGCCATACACAAAAAGATGCTGCGGGAATTTTCCGAAGAATACCGCGTTCGCATTTTGGGCTTTGCCGACGACGTCCCGACTCTTCTCGATTCGGCGGATCTTTTTGTGACAAAGCCGGGCGGGCTCTCCACCGCCGAGGCTTCGGTTAAGGGCGTGCCCATGCTTTTGGACAACGCTGTCTCGGGCTGCGAGCAGTATAACCTCGAATTCTTCTGCGCCGCCGGCGCCGCCGTCACCGCCGAGGGGGAGGAAAACATAGCCCGCCTTTGCTGCGAGCTTCTTGTGGATCAAAACAGGCTGAAGGAAATGTCGGAGGCGCTTAAGCGCACCGAAAACGCCGCCGCAAAGATAGCCGACGCCCTGCTTTCGGGCTTCAAACCCGTCGGCGCACCCGAAAAGATAGAGAACGATTTTGTCTACTGGCGGGAGCGCTGCGGCCTCTCGCAGAGCGAGGTGTCGAAAATTTTCGGGATCCCATCGGGAACCCTCAGAAACTGGGAGACAGGCAGAACCGAGCCCCCGGAATATTTAAAGCGCCTGATTATAGCGGAGCTTAAGCGCGTCGAGCGCAGGATATCCGAAAGGCGGGATACAAAAGGGGAGTAACCCCGGCGCGGGCATTCTGATGTGGCCGAAACGGCCACATCAAGAAGATAGAAGTTAGAAATTAGAAGTTAGAGTTTCAAGGTGTCGCCTGCGGCGACGCATCTAAATATTTCTGATAATGCGTGCGGAATGGACACACCCCGGGCATTCTCATCGGTTGACAGGCCTATGGAAGTGTAGTATAATAAAGTATAATCCAATTCAACACCGTGCTCCCGATATTAGGCAAAGCGGTTTTAAGGAGGATAAAAATTTGAAAATAATAAAGATAGTTTTTATGATGTTGTTTATTATTTCTTTGTTTGTGTCCATAGATCTCGGCTTCAATTTTCTGTGGGCGCTTATCCCGGACATAAATGACGGAATTACTGTTCATACATTTATCAACTTCTTCGGTGATAGCCTGTGGTCTTATGAACGATTCCTGAAAGCCTTTGAAATCAGTGCATGGATCACATTTGGGCTGCTGATAGTTAATGTTGTGCTTTCATTTGTGAGGAAGAAGGATTAAGGTCAAACCTAACTAAACAAATTGCAAAAAGCAACCGCCAAGAGATTATAAACTCGGCGGTTGCTTTTTATTTTATACTTGACAAATCGCAAGTATTGTGATATCATAATTGCAGAGAGCCGCACGGCTCACCTTAATCGCTTTGATTAGAAATAATCGCCACTTTAGAGGAGCGGGCGGTTATTTCTTTATGGTCTTGAAAATTTCAAGAAAAATGTACGCGAGTATGATATATAATACCAACTGCTCAATTCCCATAGAAATCCCCCCTTTCGGGGGCAAGATACGCGACAAAAGCTCTCAGAGCGCGAGCGTCCGATCCTATATGGACGCGAAGCGCGATGAGCAAGCTTTTGCGCTTATCGGGTCGCCACGGCTCTCTGCGTTCTTGATTATACCACACCGCGCGAATTATGTCAACATATGTAAAATCCCCCGAGGTCTCCCTCGGGGGTGTTCTTTAGTGGTCGTTGTGCCGTATTCCGTCAAGCACGGAGGAAATCGATTCCGCAAGGTTTGCTATCTCCTCCGGCTCGGGGTTGCTGTAGCTGCGGTTTACCGCCTGCGAGACGATCTCCAGCGCCATTTCCTTAGTCGATTTCGGCGGCTTTATGTCGTCGTAGAGCTTCTCGTAAAACGCGATGAGCTTCTGGTTCGTCGTTTCGCGGCACTTTACGGTGGCTGCGATTCCGTTTGCCTTTCCCTCGCCGGCAACGTCGGCCGGGCCTTGACCTGACACTATTCCCGACAAAGTTTCAAGCGCTTTGTAAATATACTCGTTGTCCTGCTGGATCTTTTCGATCTGCGAAAGAATATAGCCGATAGAAAGCTCGGGCTGCTCTTTTTCTAAAGCTGCCGTTTCCGAGATATCCTCAACAATTTTCTTCCACTCGCTCAGAAGTTTCTTCAAGAGGGGTTCCTTATCACTGTACGGAAGCCCGGAAACGCTGATCTTTTGATAGAGCTCCAAAACCTTTTCCGCGCCGTCGGTATTCTTCGGCGATTTATCATTGTGAGCCCTTAAGTATTCGGTGACGGCGGTTTCAAGCTGCCCGTTTTCGGTATCCTTGGGCAGGAGATCTGCCGCTTCATCAAGACCGCTCATCTCTTCGATCTTTTCGATTTCCTCGATTTTCTCTGCGGCCTCTATCGGCTCGGCGGTTTCATTGACTTTGGTTTTTATATTGTTATCTGACATTTTTGTATCCTCCATAATATCCGGCGGACACGCAAGGCAAATCGTATTATCGTCTACGAAGCGTGCCCTGCCTTTTTTAACAAGACCTTTTGCCCTTTTCGGGTAGGTCGCTTCATATTCATTGCCATATTCGTCGATAACGGAAACATTCTTTTCTATGGGTTCCAACCCCCTGTTATTGACTTTTAAGAGCTTCGTTTAATGTTATGAGTGTCTTCTCCCGCTCTTAAGTAAACCTTACCATACATTTTCTGTATTGTCAAGAAATATTATAATTTTTTCGGAAAACCTATTGACAAAACTGTATCAACTGTGTATACTGTATATATACAGTTTGCGCAGACTGTCGGAAAGGAGTGTTTAGGTGAACATATTTATCGACAACAAGAGCGGCGCGCCGATATACGACCAGATCTATTCGCAGATAAAGGCCGCGATAATCGGCGGAGAGCTTAGCGAGGGCGAGGCGCTGCCGTCAATACGCTCGCTTGCCAAAGATCTTCGCATAAGCATTGTCACCACGAAGCGCGCCTATGACGAGCTTGAGCGCGAGGGCTTCATTTACACGGTTGCGGCGAAGGGCTGCTTTGTCGCGCCGAAAAACATCGAGCTTTTGCGCGAAGAGAATCTGAGGCAGATAGAAGCCCATATGGAGAGCATCGCAAAGCTCGCCGCAGGCCTCAACCTCGGCACCGAAGAAATCATTGAAATGTTCAGAAACATAACGGAGGAACAGCCATGACCAACGCAATCGAAATAAAGAATCTCACAAAAAATTACAAAGATTTTTCTCTTGACAACGTCTCACTGACGCTGCCCTCGGGCTGCATAATGGGCCTTATAGGCGAAAACGGCGCGGGTAAATCCACGACGATCAGGCTCATTTTGAACACCGTCTCACGCGACGGCGGCGAGATAAAGCTTTTCGGCAAGGACAACCGCGAGGACCTAAGCCTTGCCAAGGAGGACATCGGCGTTGTGCCGGACGAGATCGGCCTGCCCGAGTCGCTGAGCGCAAAGCATGTGGGAAAAATAATGTCAAACGTCTTCAAAAACTGGGACGCCGGGGCGTATGCGGGGTATCTTGAAAAGCTCGCGATACCCGAGAAAAGAAAATTCAAGGAGCTTTCGCGGGGCATGAAGATGAAGCTCGGCATAGCGATAGCGATGTCGCATCACCCGAAGCTTCTGCTTTTGGACGAGCCGACGAGCGGCCTCGACCCGGTCGTGCGCGACGAGGTAGTCGACATGTTCTGCGATTTCACCCGCGACGAAAGCCACTCTATCCTGATATCCTCCCACATAGTCAGCGATCTTGAAAAGCTCTGCGACTACGTCGCGTTCCTGCATAAGGGGAAGCTTATCCTCTGCGAGGAAAAAGACCGCTTAAAGGAGGAATACCGCATAGTCCGCGGTTCGAAAGAGGAGATCTCGGGCATACCCGAAAGCGCAATCATCGGCCGAAAGGTAACGCCCTACGGCGTTGAGGCGATAGTTCACAAAAACGCCGTCCCCGCCGGGGCCGAGACGGGCGCCGTAGACATTGAACAGCTGTTTGTCTTTATGGTGAGAAAGGAGGACTGAGCCATGAAAGGTTTGCTTATTAAGGATTTATATGTAGCCTGGAAGATGTGCTGGTCATATCTTTTGTTGGAGATTATTTTCTGCTTAATGGTTGCGCTGGGAGGAACGAGCCCATTCATGCTTTTGGCGGCGTCATATCTTTTGTCGATGGTTCCTATGACTATTCTTGCGACGGACGAGCGGGTAAAGTGGCATATCTACGCCGACACTCTGCCGGTGACAAGGGCGCAGTCGGTCTCGGCAAAATTTATCCTCTCCCTGATATTGGGCGCCGTTTCTGCGGCTGCGATATTTGTCTCGGGGTTTATCGCCACGGTGAACCCTATGCTCGCCGGGGAGGGCCACACCATGGGCGAGGTGTATGCGACGCTTCTGGGCTGCCCAGTCGTGATAGCGCTTGCGTCGCTCTGCATGCCGTTTATCTACAGGATCGGCTTTGAAAAGGGGCGCCTCGCGTTTATGGTGATGTGTATGATTGCGGGCGGCGGCTTCGGGTTCATCGTTTCGACGGGGTTAGATCTTTTGGAGCTAATCAAACTGCCGTCCACGGTAATAATCGCCGCGGTATTGGGGGTGAGCGCTATAGTGTTCGCGGCCTCGTGGGCGCTTTCGGCGCTGCTCTATAAAACAAGGGAGTTTTAAAGATGAAAGCCGTAATTCAGAGCGATCTATACTGTTCAAAGTGGTATTTGCTGTTCTACGCCGGTTTTGCGATGTTTTTCTGCGCGCTGTGCTGCGTGGGACTTCCGCCCCACCTGACGGCTTTCGCGTTCGTTCTTTTGAATGACATTATTTTTAAGCAGGCTGTTGAAAGCGAAAGCTTCGGCTGGGAAAGGTATCTCGTTTTTTCGGGGGTCAAGCGGCAAAAGATGGTTTCCGCAAGGTTTTTGGAATCTGCGGCCATCAACCTCGTCACGGCGGCGGCATATGCCCTCGCGATGGCGATCAACACGCTTTTCATCAAGGAGGATAACATACTCTCGGCGGCGGAGATCTTCATGTATATTTCGCTTGATATTCTGATCTGCGCGGCGATGAGCGTGCAGCTCGGGATCTACTATGTTTCCGGCGACAATAAGCTGCGCGGCACGGCCGAGGTCGTTATAATCTTTGCGATGCTGCTTATGGTTTGTTCGGCCACCACTACAAATGCGGTCAGCACTTTTCTGAATGAGTTGGCAAAAAGGCACGGGGCGCTTTTCGGCGCGGTGTTCTCGGTTTTGGCGGCGGCGGTTTACGTGGCGTTTTACGCGGCGTCGCTCGCGAGCTTCAAAAAGAAGGAGATATAGCGAAAATTCGGGCGGCCGCCCGGGCAAAAAAAGAAGTTGGGATAGATTTAAGCGGGCGCTGCCAAAACGGCGCCCGCTTTTGAAGAGTGTAAGAAGTGGCGTAAAAATAAAAGTTTTCGCCGGCCTTTTTCAAAAGGCCGCGCAGGTCGAGGGGCGCGCAGCCCCTCGTCGCGCTCCGCAGAGCGCGAAATCCTATGCTTCGCGCGCTCCGCATGGGGTTAATTGCCAAAACAGTCCGGTGGACTGTATTGGCAAGAGGGGCCGCCCTGCAAGAGAGGGCGGCCCCTTGCTAAGTGACGGCAGTCACTGAGCGCCCGGAAAAGGGCGCGGGGAAACCCCGGTTATAGATATATCCTATTGTCCGGCCGAGCCCAATGGGCTCGGCAGCAGCTGCGCGTAGCCAGTGCGATAGGCACCAAAGTCCGAGTGCAGCGTGGTTCCCCGATTTGCCGAGCAAAGCGAGGTAAATGAATTTCCCATGATCAGAAATAAAATTTGAAAATTGTATAAAATAACGGTGGAAATTATCGGCAATATATGCTATAATTATAAAAATAAAAAGGAAAGGAAAATCATAATGACAGACTGGATAATTAACTTTGCCAACACCTACCTCGTTCCGTTCGGGCTGAAGATCGTACTGGCGCTCGTCGTTCTGTTCGTCGGCCTCAAGGTTGTGAAATTCCTGACGAATAAAATCGGCAAAAAGGCGCTTGCCAAGGTCGATTCAAGCGTCGGAGGATTCATTCTCAGCGCGGTTCGGGTGACGCTCAACATTCTCATCGTGATAATCGCCGTGCAGATCTTAGGCGTTCCCTCGGCGACGATAATCGCGGCGATAGGCTCCTGCGGTCTCGCTTTGGGCCTTGCCTTGCAGGGCGGGCTTTCAAATCTCGCCGGCGGCGTGATGATAATGCTTTTTAAACCCTTCAAGATCGGCGATTACATAGTTTCCGGCTCCGGCGAGGGCGTGGTCGAGGACATCAACCTGTTTTACACCCGCCTCTGCACCGTCGACAACAAGAGCGTGAATATCCCCAACTCGGCGCTCTCCTCCTCTACGGTGACGAATCTTTCGGCCAAGGAGACGAGGGGAATAGACATTCCCGTCGACATCGCCTACGGCGCCGACATGGACGCCGCTCGCAAAGCGCTTTTGGACTGCGCAAGAAGCTGCGGATATGTCCTTGACGAGCCCGCGCCGATAGTTTTCGTGGCGGATCACTGCGATTCCTCGCTTAAGCTGACCCTCCGCGCAACCGTAAAGGGCGCCGACTACTGGCCCGCCCGCTTCGAGCTTATGGAGAACTCGGTCAAGGCCCTCCAATCCGCCAACGTAAATATACCCTTCCCGCAGCTCGACGTGCATATGTATTGACCCGGCGTAAGCGCATTTATAAAATAAGCCCCCGTTTGGGGGCTTTGTTTTGTGGGAGCAATCGCATATTTGAGCTATCGCTCAAATGATGTTGCGCGTGGAGCGCACAAATGATGTTGAACTTACGTTCAAATGATGTTGCGTGCAGAAGCACGCAAACGAGGTTGCGCCTTCGGCGCAAATGAAAAAAGCCCCTGCGGGAGCAAAAGGGGGCCCCCGCAAAGCGAAGCTTTGCGGGGAAAAGGAGCGGTAGCAAAAAAGCATGGGGTTATTCATACCGCGAAAAGGTGGTAGCGCAGTGAAGCCGTCGCGAGCGCGCTTGCAAGCGAGCAGGCGAAACAAGCGTGCCTTTTCGCGGAAGAGGCGGAGCAGCGGAATGAGTGAAGCGGCGATTTTGAATGCGAAGCATGAAAAAAGCGCCGCAAGCGATATGAAGCTTGCGACGCCGTGGCGTCGCTGAGAGGATTCGAACCTCCGGCCTGCCGCTTAGGAGTACAACCTAGTCAATCTTTCTTAGTGCAACTTAGTCTATCACGACGCTCTAAACCCGCATTATTACTAAGTTTCCGAACGACCTCAATTTCATTTCGTCTCTCCTGTTCCTGCTAATTTTGCTTTAGGATTCGTACTCCTATTAGCAAGAAATTAGCAAACCAAGGTAAACCAAAGTTATATGTAAGCAAACATTTCGCAAATATATTATAGCGTATTTATGCCTATGAGTCAATCGCCCATAGGTGTAATACACCGAGCAGACATTAGTTTTAATGCCTGCTCTCTTTTTAATGGAGGCACTTATGTCAAAATACAAATTGGAATTAAAACAGATCGTGGATTATCCACGGTGTCGGATATACCGACAATTTATCCAGCAACTTATCGCGGACCGGAGCATTCGCACGAGCGGAGGCTCCGGTCTTTTTT
>CANQPB010000042.1 GCA_947625615.1 uncultured Clostridia bacterium
GGCGACCCGGATCGGGCTCGAACCGACGACCTCTAGCGTGACAGGCTAGCGTTCTAACCAGCTGAACTACCGGGCCAGAGTGGTGGAAACAATAGGGCTCGAACCTATGACCCCTTGCTTGTAAGGCAAGTGCTCTCCCAGCTGAGCTATGCTTCCGAAGCCGCCGTTTTTGGCGACTTGCATATTATAGCGCACTTCGGGGCGCTTGTCAAGAGGTTTTTTAAAAATTTTTTGAGAATTTGCTCCCGGCGCCCCGAAGAGATCATTTTTCGCTCGCCAAAACGTCCTCGACTATCTTCTCAAAGACGGGCATGGCCTTGTCTATCTCCTCCTGCATCTCGTCCTTAGAGGTGGAGAGCAGCCTTGCGGCGCTTCTTACGCCGATGTAAAGGTTATCCGGCATGGCCTCCCACTTGAGCTTTTCGCGGGTGAGGGCGCAGTTTAAAAGCAGGCCGTTTTCGGTGAACCTGTCGCTGTCGGGGTAATCTTCCCTAAAATCTGTCATCAGAAAGTCGGTGCTCTCGTCCGAGATGATGATGACATTTTCGCCGCTCTGCAGCTGGCTCATTATCTGGGCCTGGGCCGATGTGGCGGTGTTGGGATCGCCGTAATCGGTGGTGATGTTATAGATGAGCACGCTCACCTCGCCGTCGCCGTTGGCGTCGTAAGCGTAGGATTCCATGAATTCCTCAAGCTCGACGCTGCGGTAGTAAAGGCCGGTGTCCGAAGATATGGCCAGGACGGTAAAATCGGGGTGTTCGGCGGTGGCGGTGTCGTAGATGATATACGCAAAGGCGAAGACCATCGCCGCAGCAAAGATTATCAGCCACTTTGAGCGGTACCACATTCCCGAGAGCTTCTGCGAAAGGGTGAGCTTCGGCTTTTCCTCGTGGACTTCCTTTATGACATCGGAGGATTCTATAACGCCCTGCTTAAGCTTTATCAGCTCGATTTTGCGATCCTGGAGCGTTTTTTCGTATTCCGCGCGCGCCTTTTCCTCGGCCTCGCGGCGCTCGGCCTCAAGCTTTTCGCGCATGGCGGCCTCTTCGGCCTCCCGCTGCCTTAGCTCGCGTTCAAATTCTATGTCGTCCTTCGGGATAAACCCGTCGCGATTTTCCATTAACGATCCACCCTTCGGAAAAAACTGCCGCCCCGCGGTACAATATTATTATAACACTTTTCAAAGGAAAATTCAATAGGCAAAAGATGCGGCAAAAAGCCGCATCAAGAAGACAGATATCAGAGGTCAGACATCAGAGATTCAAGGTGTCGCCTGCGGCGACGTATTTAAATACTGCGCACGGAACGGCGCCCTCAAAAGGAACGTCGGGTCAGCAAAAATATTAAGTTTTCGCATATGCCCATCTTTTCTCCCGTTTTGCTTGCATTCCCAAGAAAAATAATGTATAATAGTCTTTAAATGCTGCCGGAGGGGTATAATGGAAATAGTTCCCATCGCAAAAATAGAAAACGGCTTCGTCTCAAAGTTCGGGATACCCCGCCAGAGCGGACTTTGCTCGGCTCTCTCGCGGATAGTCTTTGAGCCGGAATTTCGCAGTCCCGAGGCCCTCCGCGGGATCGACGGGTTTTCCCACCTGTGGCTGATATGGCAGTTCTCAGAATCGGTGCGCCCCGGCTTCTCGCCGACGGTACGGCCTCCCCGCCTCGGGGGAAACCGGCGGGTCGGGGTCTTTGCGAGCCGCTCGCCCTTTCGGCCGAATTCCCTCGGGCTCACCTGCGTCAGGCTTGAGCGGATAGAGCGCACCCGCGCCGAGGGCGACGTACTTGTAGTCTCGGGGGCGGATCTTATGAACGGTACGCCGATATTCGACATAAAGCCCTATGTCGCCTACGCCGACAGCCGCCCCGACGCCGTCAGCGGCTTTGCCGAAGGCTTCGCCGATTTTTCCCTCGATGTGACCGTCCCGGAAGAGCTTTTAAAGATAGTGGATCCCCAAGACAGGCAGCCTCTCATCGAGCTTTTGAAAAACGACCCCCGGCCGTCCTATCAGAACGACCCGGAGCGGATATATAACTTTGAGTATAAATTCTATTCGATAGGCTTTCGCGCCGCCGACGGCCGCCTTGAAGCCGTAAGAATAGAGCGCAGAAATGAGGACGAAAATTGAACAAAAAGAAAAGACACCTTATCTTTACCGTTCTGCTGATAGCGGCTACGGTCTCCTTTATCTGGATAAACTCGGCGCTCTCCGGGGCGGATTCAAGCGCGCTCAGCGGACGCGTCCGGGAGCTTCTTGAAAAAATCCTCGTCTTTATCCGCTGCCCCGAATCGATAAAAGCGTTTCTTTTGGAGCACGTCCGCAAAGCGGCCCACGCCGTTGAATACGCCGTAATCGGCCTCGAGCTCGCAATTTTGTGGGCGGGTCAGCGGCCGGGTATCCAAGGGCTTTGGAATGCCTGGTCGGGGGTTCTCGCGATAGCGGTCTTCGACGAAACGATCCAGCTTTTCGCCACCGCTCGCGGCCCGCAGATAACGGATATCCTGCTCGACACCGCCGGCGGCTCGGTCTCTATACTGATAGTATATATTTTTGTGCTGATAGGCGCGCTGATACATAAAACCGTCGGCTCGTGACGAAAAAAATTAAAATAACACGCCCGATTTCCAAAAGAGCCGGGCGTGTTATTTTGTTTTATGTCATGCCTCAAGGAGCTTTTCGGCGGTGGCGGCCTTTACGGCCACGCAGAAGATCTCCATGGCGGCCTTGAGCTCGGGAAGCTCGGGGTAGGTCGGCGCGATGCGGATATTTTTGTCCTCGGGGTCTATTCCGTAGGGGAAGGTTGCTCCCGCGCCGGTGAGGGTGACGCCCGCTTCTTTACAGAGCGCGACGATTCTCTTTGCGGTGCCGGGTTCGCCGTCAAACGAGATGAAGTAGCCGCCCTTCGGCCTCGACCAGCTTCCGGCGCCCAGGGGGGCGAGCTCGGAATCGAGGGCGTCGAGCACGGCGTCGAATTTCGGCTTGATTATCGCGCGGTGCTTTTTCATGTGCTCCAAAATGCCCTCGTAGGTGCGGAAGAATTTGGCGTGCCTGAGCTGGTTCAGCTTGTCGTAGCCGATAGTCTGGTAGGCCATCTGCGCCTTCATGAAGTTTATGTTCTCCTCGCTCGCGCCGACGATGGCCACCCCGCCGCCGGGGAAGCTTATTTTAGAGGTGGAGGCGAAGATGAGCACCCTGTCGGGATTGCCGGCGTGCTTGCACTCGTCGAGAATGTTTAAGATTCTCGGCACGTTGTCGTCGAGGCTGTGAACGCAATAGGCGTCGTCCCAGAAGATTCTGAAATCGGGCGCGGCGGTCTTCATGTTGGCAAAGCGGGTGACTACCCTGTCGGAATAGACAACTCCGGTGGGGTTCGCATATCTCGGAACGCACCATATGCCCTTTATGGCCTCGTCCTCGGCAACGAGCTTTTCAACCATGTCCATGTCGGGGCCGTCCGAGAGCATCGGCACGGTTATCATCTCGATGCCGAACGCCTCGCAGATTGCAAAGTGGCGGTCGTAGCCGGGCGCCGGGCAGAGCCACTTAACCTTTTCGCATTTGCACCAGGGCTTCGGGCTGTCCTTAACTCCCAAAAGCATGGCCTTGGCGAGGACGTCGTACATCATCTGAAGCGACGAGTTGCCGCCGATGATTATTTCCCACCGGCCGACGCCTATCATCTCCATAAAGAGGCGCTTTGCCTCGTAGATTCCGTCCAAAACGCCGTAGTTGCGGCAATCGACGCCGTTTTCGGATATATGGTCGCCGTCGAGGCAATGGGTGAGCATTTCGTTTGAAAGGTCGAGCTGTTCGGCCGAGGGCTTTCCGCGCGACATGTCAAGCTTAAGCCCCTTTTTCTTGAAATCCTCAAGCAGCGAAAGCTGTTTTTTGTAAAACTCCCGAAGATCCGCCTTGGAATATTCCTTAAGGGTCATGACAAAACTCCTTTTCAGCAATGTTTTTATATATTATAGTATGCTCCCGCCGAAAATGCAAGAGTGTTTTTCAGCTTATGCAAAAATATCGGCAAATGGACGGTTTTCAGGCCCCGAGCGGGCAAAAAATAACCAACTTGCACTATAAATATGCAGAGGGAACGGCGATTGACAAATTTGCCCGCTTGCGTTATACTTTTACCGAGGTGATAAAAATGTCCGATATAAAGCAGCCAATCTGTTCAATTTGCTTTAAGCCCCTGAGTGACGCTTCCGACCGATGCCCTAATTGCGGTGAATATTCTTCACCGAGAGCATTTTGGGAGGATTCTCTGAAACCCTTTTCCCGTTTCGACAGGTTTGTTATCGGCATGCTCTGTTCCGACGCCGAGGACGAGTGTTCCTATTACGCCTTCGACACCGCTTCGCAAAAGCCGGTTTTGCTCACCGTTTATTTTCCCCATGTCCCACATTCTTCGAATAACAATATATTCGACCTGCCGAAGACGCCGTACGGTCGGGGGATAGATTGCTCCGACATTAAAATTCCTCCCGACAAAGCGGAGGAATACAAAAAGGGGAAAGAAAAGTTTGCAGAAAAATACTCGTACTTTTTAAACGCTCACTCGCCGGCGATATATCACATATCCGAGATTGTCGAGCGGGACGACATAATTGCCGCCGTGGGAGAATGGGTGTCGCCCGTTTGGGAAAAGTGGGAAGCGATTCCCGATTTTCAAAAGGTCTATAATTCCGCCGTCCCGCTTATGGAATATGCCGAGAGGCTTCCTGTTCCGATAAGCCTGCTGGCAAATGCCCGCAGCTGCAATGATCTGCGCGATGTATTCAGGACAGAAAACGGCATAATGAAGTTTTCCCCGATCGGCGGGCAACATCACAGAGCCAAGTCGCACTTCTCGGATAGGCTACCCCATTTTACCTTTGCTGTTGAATTCTATACCGGCGAACCCAAGATTACCCCTGCCACCGATGTCTACAATCTCTGCGCGATAATGTACATTGCCATGACCGGCAAATATTCCGATACAATTGGCCGTGTCTCTGCGATAATGTCAACCCCTCCCGAGGAAGATCCCCTTATCCCGCCTTCAGAGCTCGGGGCAATCATTTCAAAAAAAGATGAAAAGGTTCTCCTTAAGGGTCTTCGGCTTCGCCCGGAAGAAAGGTGGCAGAGCATATCCGAGATGAGAGCGGCGTTTGAAAGCGCCGAAGAAACGGAAGCAGAGAATTTGCATAGCTTGCCGAAAACAACCCCGGCTGTTGATTGCGAAAAAAATCAGAAAGGCAAGAAAGGATTCTTCTTAAAGGTCTTCGGGTTCGGCCGAAAGAAGACGGCCGGGCGCCTCGGAAATAAACGCGCCGAAAAACCGAAGTAAATTTACGGGTGCCGCCGGGCTTAGGCCGGGCGGCATTTTATCTTAAAACGCTTGACATCGCCACTTCAAAGACATATAATATATTATAACTTTTAGAAAAGGTGGTGACGAAATGGACGCAGGAAGCAGTAACGGCTCAGGCATACCTCGAGGTAGAGGAACGGCATACGGCGCCGCGGGGCTTGCCGCGCCCTTTCGCCTTTGCCGACCCTGTGCCTCCTGAAAAAATTTAACAGGAGGATCAAATCCCAATGGAACAGACAACCTTGTATGAGGTCATAATGAACCTCTATCGCCAGCGCAAGTTTGTCGAGCTGAAGTCTATCATGTCCGAGATGAATCCCGCCGACGTCGCAAACATCATCGAATCGGCCGACGGCAGGGACGTCATCGCGCTGTTTCGGCTTCTGCCCAAGGAGCTTGCCACCGAGGCATTTGCCTATATCGATTCGGATCAGCAGGAGCAGCTTATTCTCGCGTTCACCGACCGCGAGCTCCGCGAAGTCGTGGACGAGCTGTTTTTGGACGACACCGTCGACCTGATCGAGGAGATGCCGGCAAACATCGTAAACCGCATTCTGAAAAACACCGACCCCAAGACCCGCGCTCAGATAAACGAGCTGCTGGCCTATCCCGACGATTCGGCGGGCAGCCTTATGACCCCCGAATACGTCTACCTTAAATCCGACATGACCGCCGCCGAGGCCCTTTTGAAGATCCGCGCGGTGGGCGTCGTCAAGGAGACTATCTACACCTGCTATGTCACCGAGGAGCGCCGGCTTGTCGGCGTGGTCTCGCTTTTGGATCTCGTCACCGCTTCCGACGACACCGTTATCGGCGACATTATGGACACTAACGTCATTTCGGTGAACACAAAGGACGACAAGGAAGTCGTGGCGACAACTCTTGCTAAATACGACCTTCTGGCGATTCCCGTAGTCGACGGCGAAAACAGAATCGTCGGCATTGTCACCGTCGACGACGCCATGGACGTTTTGCAGGACGAGAACACCGAGGATATCGAAAAAATGGCGGCTATCGTTCCGACCGATAAGCCCTACTTCAAGACGGGCGTCTTTGAGACTTTTTTGAAGAGGATCCCCTGGCTGCTGCTTTTAATGGTTTCGGCCACGTTTACCGGAATGATAATCACCGGCTTTGAAGACAAACTCGCCGCGAGCGTTGTTCTCACGGCGTTCATACCCATGCTTATGGACACCGGCGGCAACGCCGGCGGCCAGGCGAGCGTCACCATAATCCGCGGGCTTTCGCTCGGGGACATATCCCTTAAGGACGTCTTTTCGGTCATCTGGAAGGAGATAAGGGTGGCGGTAATATGCGGCAGCGCGCTCGCAATCGTCAATTTCGGAAAGATGATGCTTATAGACCGTTTGGTTCTCGGCAACGCCGGCATAACAGTGACGGTTTCGCTGGTGGTGTGCCTTACGATGTTCGTGGCGGTGCTGATAGCAAAGCTTATAGGCTGCTCGCTGCCCATTCTTGCAAAGGCCGTCGGCTTCGATCCGGCCGTGATGGCGAGCCCGTTCATAACCACTATAGTCGACGCCGTAACGCTTCTCGCCTACTTCATGATAGCGCAGTCGTTGCTGCATATATAGCGTGATGTGGCCTGATGGCCACATCAAGAAGATAGAAGTTAGAAATCAGAAGATAGAATTTCAAGGTGTCGCCTGTGGCGACGCATCTAAATATTTCTGATAATGCGCGCGGAATGGACACTCCCTATATAGCGGAACGTCTTTACAGCCGCCCGAAAATATGATATACTGAACAAAGAAATTTTTTGAGGAGGTCAAACACCATGAAAGAATACTTCAGCTACAAAAAATGCTCGGTCTGCGGAAACGTAGTCACCGACGAGCTCGGCAGCACCGCCAACGTCGTCTGCTGCGGCAAGCCGATGGAGACCCTTACCGCCAACACCACCGACGCCGCCGTTGAAAAGCACGTCCCCCACATCGAGGTGAACGACGGCGAGCTTTTAGTCAGAGTCGGCTCGGTCGAGCACCCGATGACAAAGGAGCACTACATCATGTGGGTGTCCCAGGTTGCGGGCAACCGCGAGACAAAGGTGCTTTTGGCGCCGGAACAGTCGACGGAGGTAAGATTCCCCCTTATCAAGGACTGCAAGATCTACGCCTACTGCAATCTTCACGGGCTGTGGGTCGCGGAATACAAGGGATAATCAAACACTTGTGCGGAGGGCAAAGCCCTCCGCGTTTTTTAGGAGGAAAAATGATAACGCACCTGTTTTTCGATCTCGGCTCTACCCTTATAAATGAGACCGCCTGCGTAAATGCAAGGATAGAGGCGGCGCTGAGGCAGCCCGGCGCTCCCTCGCGGGAGGAATTTCTCAAAAAAGTTGAGGAGCTCTCGGCCGTAAGCCGGACGTTCGTCAAGGACGCGGCGGCCTTTTACGGAATAAGCGTTCCGGGCTGGGATTCGTCGCTTGAGACCGTATACCCCGAGGCGTTCGGGGTGCTCAAAACGCTGTCGGAAAAATACACCCTCGGGGTGATAGCCAACCAATCCGCGGGCGCCGAAAGGCGAATGGCCGAGCGCGGCATAAGGGAATTTTTCGACGTCATAGTCCTTTCGGCCGAGGAGGGCGTGGCGAAGCCGGATCATGAAATTTTCCGGCGGGCGCTGTTGCGGGCAGGCTGCGCGGCCGAAAATGCCGCGATGATAGGAGACCGCGACGACAACGACAGCATTCCCGCAAAGGAGCTCGGCATGAAAACAGTCAGGTTAAGGCGGGAAAGATTCGGGGGCGCGCCTTCTATGCAGGGCGCGCCGGCCGCGGACTATACGGTCGGCAGTCTGCGGGAGCTTTTGGATATCTTTTAACCTTAGGCGGAGCCGCGCCCCGCGCTTCGCGCGGGGCGGCCGGCGGCGAAGCCGCCGGGCCTCCTGAGGGCGGGCGAAGCCCGGCCTCAGGGGCGGCTCCGCCGACCCTTAGTGGGGCGCCAAGGCGATGTGGCTTGGGCCACATCAAGAAAACAGATGTTAGAAGTCAGATATCAGAATTTCAAGGTGTCGCCTGCAGCGACGTATCTAAATGTTGCTAATACTGCATGCGGAACGGACATTCCCCGCCAAGGCGTGAATCAACCGCCGGTTGCGCGCCCAAAATTTGCCGGTCAACCGGCAGTTGAGCGAAAAATCCCCGTTTGGTTGTCCGAAACCGGCCGAAAACAACATCTGTTTTATTGATTTTCAGTCGAGCCGATGTTAAAATAAAATCACAGCAGGCGCCGCTGAATCTGTAAAGGAGAATTAGAATGGAAACTTTAGGAAAAAGAATTGGGGATTTAAGACGTGAAAAGGGCCTCAAGCAGGACGACCTCGCCGAGAGGCTGGGGATAAGCCCGCAGGCAGTCTCGAAGTGGGAGAACGACCAGACCTGCCCGGACATATCCGTTCTGCCGCAGCTCGCCGAAATTTTGGACGTCTCGCTGGAGGTTCTCCTCACGGGAGAAAAGGCAAATGTGCCCAAGGTGAGGCTTCTTCCCGAAGGCACGCCCGCCGACATCAACAGCACGATGCTGCGGCTTGTCGTCGACAGCGCGGACGGCGACAAGGTGAGGGTAAACCTGCCGATGGCGCTTGTAAAGGTCGCCCTTGAAATCGGCATGAAGATGCCGCAGGTAAACGGCAACGACGTCCTCAAGGATATCGACCTCGCCGAGATACTCAGCCTTGTCGAGCACGGCGCTGTCGGAAACCTCTGCGAAGTCGAATCGAGCGACGGCGACAAGGTGAGCATTTTTGTGGAGGAGGTATGAAGATCACCGTTACGGAGGACGGCCGGCGTATCGTCATTCCCCTGCCCATGGGGCCGATCACCTCGAACATCATCTGCCTTGTCATAAAAAGGCACGCCGAAGACCTCCCCTTCTCTGCGGACGCGCTTCGTGAAATGTTCTCGACGCTTCGCAAATTCAAAAGAAAGCACGGCGGCTGGCGGCTTGTTGAGGTGCATGGCGCAGACGGCGAAACCGTGACTATCGACTTCTGACATTTTCTGACCTCCTATCGCAAAAGGACGGCATGGCGAAAGCCATACCGTCCCTTTAATTTTTAGCCCTGCGGTCAAATATGCTCGTACACCTCTTCGGGGGAGGAGATCGGCTCGGCGTTTATGATCTCTATATCCGGCGAGGAAACTTTCTCGGCGGCCTCCTCGGCGATGTTGTTCAGGGTCTTTTGGCGATAGAGAGATTTTGCCGCGCCGTAAACCGCCGGGAGCGCCAAAAGCCAGAGCGGCTTTCTTTTTTTGCGCTTTGCCCCCGCGCGTGAGGATTTTTTCCTCCCCAAAAGGCCCCCGGCCGCGGAAATTGCGGCGGCCGCTCCGGCCGTCAGCGCGCCGGCGGCTATCTTTTCGGGCGTGAGCCTGTTCGAGCCCATTACAACGCCCCGTTTACCGTCTTTCGAAAATATCTGAATGAGCATCTCTATCCCTCGCTGCTTAACTTTTTGCTATAGTGCTATTATTGCACAGCGGCGGGGAAATGTCAAGCGCCAACCTCTTTATGTGTCCAAAGTGGACACATAAAGAGGTTAGAAGTTAGATATTAGAAGTTAGAGGTTAGAGTTTCAAGGTGTCACCTTCGGTGACATATTTAAATATTGTCATAGTGCCTGCGGAATGGACGTTCTCTGCCTTGTTTGCACCCTGAGCGAACGCAAAAGAAGCAAAAACGGCGGGCAGATTTAAAGCGCGATTTATTTCTCCCCTTTTATCTCACGAAGATTTGCGCAGCGGCGGTGGGTTATCGGCTTCCACTCGACATTGACAAACAGCGCCGCGACCGAAATGGGTATGTAAGTTAGCATGAACAGCGGGAACGTGAACAGGTAGAGCACCTTTTTGTGCGCCTTAACGTGTATCTTTCGCCACTCGGTTATAAGCGTAACGCCGCCTATCAGGATAAACGTGAGATATACGTTCAGCGCCGACTGCGCAAGCGAGCCCAGAACGCCCGTCCAGACCTCGGGATCGCCTAAGTTCAAAAACACCGTCGCGGCGTTGACTATAACGCTCGCGAAGGATAAAAACATCGCCGGCAGTATCGCCATGGTCATGTCGTAGCAGGAGAAGAATCTTTTCGAGAAGATCCCCCTTATAAGCCCCGCGCCGTAGCCGCAGAAGACTTGTATATATCCCCTCGCCCACCTGAGCCGCTGCCTCACCGACTGCTTAAAGTCTATCGGCTGCTCGTCGTAGAGCACCGCGTTCTCGCAGTAGCCTATCTTTTCCCCCGCGATAACGCTGTCTATCGTGAATTCTATGTCCTCGGTGAGAAGATAGTATTTCCAGCCGCCGGTGCGCTCAAGAACACTCCTTGAGAACATGAAGCCCGTCCCCGAGACCGCCGCGCTTGTCCCCAAAAGATACCTCGAGCGGTTGAGATACTGGCTCTCCCTTAAAAACCAGAGGGAATACCCCGCGGATATCCAGTTGTCGCCGTAGTTTTTCGAATTTCTGTAGCCGGTGACGATGTTGTAGCCCTCGCAGAAGGTGCGGTTCATCTCGTAGATGTAGTCCGGCTCCAGGACGTTGTCGGCGTCGAAGACGAAATAGCCGTCGAACTCGCCGCCCTCGTAATTCCGGGCGATGCACCGCAGCAGATAGTCGAGCGCATACCCCTTGCCGATCTTTCGGGTGTTAAATCTCTCGAAAACTATGGCTCCCGCCTCGGCGGCGATCTCGGCGGTGCGGTCGGTGCAGTTGTCGGCGCAGACAAAGACGGTTATTAGGTCTTTGGGGTAGCGCTGGGCCGAAATGCTCTCCAAAAGATTGCCGATGACCGCCTCCTCGTTTCTTGCGGATATCAGAACGGCGTAGCGGTGCAGAACGGTCTCGCCGCTTCGCTTTCTGCGCTTTATGAACGGCACCGCAAGATAGACGAACTGATAGGCGTAGCATACGCAGAAGATCACCGCGATGGCGTAGTTGATGACATTGATAAGCATATAATAACCTCGCTTTCCGGGAACAGGCCTTTTGTACACGAATATTATACGCCTTAAATTATTAAGAAAAAAGGGGGATTTGATTAAGATTATCTTAAGTTTGGGTTAAACTATGTATATACCCTCCCCTTTTGGGGAGAATATATTTGCCGTGCGGCTTGACAGAACCGTTACTCCGTGTTATAATATTATTGCCACATAATTTTATATTTAAGGAATAATGTCTGTCATTCTTATCATTTCGGTAAAAATGCGGGCTCTTAACTCATGACATTATTCCTAATTGAGCAAAATTGTGTGGCAACAATTGAGCCGCGTGTTTTTCGTGCGTGGCTTGATTCCACGCATTTTTTATTTTGGAGGAGGCCGCCGGGCAGATGAACAAAATCTTCAAAGCATATGAAATGAACGCGTTTGCAACGTCAAACGGCTTTTCGCCGACGTCAAGGGGCTGCCCGCGGGGTTTTGCGGTCATCGAAAGCTGCCTTGCGGCAAACGAACCCGCGCTTTTATGCTGGTGCGCCGAAAACATATCTTACTTGGACGGCGGAAAGAATTACAGCAAAGCGGCCTTTGCCCTAACGCCGAAGCGGCTTATATGCTCCGGCAAAACGGGCGCGGGCTATTCCGCCGAAACCCTGCCCGTTTCGGACGTGACCGGCGCCGCCGCCGGCCGCAGGAGGCTTTTCGCCCGGCCCGAGGCGATCATATACACAAAAAGCGGCAGCATCAAATTTGCCTGCGCCGACAGAGACGCCGCCGAAGCCCTCGCCGAAAACATCGGGAAAGTTCTTTTTTCCGGCACCGATTGACCCCACCATCATTTACATATCGCCGCAAAACGCGGCAAAAACAAATTCCCCCGCTTTAGGCGGGGGTTTTGTTGTTATAAAAGTTTTCGGTCAAGCCTTTTTCAAAAGGCTTGCAGGGTCGAGGGACAGCGTCCCTCGTTGCACTCCGCAGAGCGCGAAATCCTTATGCTTCGCGCGCTCCGCATGGGGTGAATTGCCCAAACAGTCCGGTGGACTGTTTGGGCAAGAGGGGCCGCCCTGCAAGAGAGGGCGGCCCCTGCGAGACGAGGCAAATAAAAGCGGCGTCCGTCAAAGTACGCACATTTAATTGCACTTTTTGCAAGAAAAAACCGCAGAGCTTTTGCCCTGCGGATTTTTTTGGCTGCCTCTGTCAGGCTCGAACTGACGACCCCATGATTAACAGTCATGTGCTCTACCGACTGAGCTAAGAGGCAATAAGCATAAGCAAAAGCTTATGCTTGTTGTTTGTGTCGGCGACACCAATTTTTCCAGCACGTCACCATGCAAGTATCGTAGGCGCAAGTGAGCTTAACTTCTGTGTTCGGCATGGGAACAGGTGGGGCCTCACCGCAATCGTCACCGACTGTAAGGACTGTTGTTTAAGCAGCCTCAAAATTGAATAATGAAATGTAATTGTGTTTGGGGATCCTGCAGCAAGAGAACATAACTTAAGGTTAAGCCCTCGACCAATTAGTACTCGCTGGCTGAACGCGTCACCGCGCTTACACCTTGAGCCTATCAACCCGGTAGTCTTCCGGGGGTCTTACTCATTGCTGATGGGATATCTTATCTTAAGGACGGCTTCACGCTTAGATGCTTTCAGCGTTTATCCGATCCGCACATAGCTGCCCAGCTGTGCCACTGGCGTGAC
>CANQPB010000043.1 GCA_947625615.1 uncultured Clostridia bacterium
ATTAAAACGCAAACACGCGTCTTTAAGTTTGTTAAACGGGTTTCCCCCATTTGCCACGCAAGGCGAGGCAAATAAAACGGCTCACATTTAAAGGGGACGCCCTCTTGCAGGACGTCCCCTTGCTGATCTACAAATAAAAGATAATCCCGGGTTCTCGGCGCTTTACCCCCCTCACTTCTCCTTTGCGGCGGCCTCCTTGGCAAATGAATCCCTAAGCATTTCGGCGGCGGCCTTTGCCATTGCCGAACAGCCGGCCGCGTTCGGGTTGAGGGCGTCTCCGCTGTCGTAAACCGACTGCATCTTCGAGGGGTTCTCGGCGTAGCAGAGCACCTGCGAAAAATCGGCATAGCCGTCGAAGCCGGAATCGGGAGAGGCGATGAATTCGTTCACCGAGCGGCGGATCTTTTCGTGCAGCTCGGAGTAATAGACCGTGTTCCCCTCAAACGGGGTGAGCGTTCCGGCATAGACCGAAATGCCGCGCCCGTGGCACTCCTCGATGATCTTTTTATACTCCGCGATCATCTCCTCCGAGATGTCATACTGCGCGCCTAAAATATCGTTCGCGCCGACAATAAGTATCACGCGGTGCACCCCGGGAATGCCGAAAACGTCGCGTTCGAACCGCTCCTTGACCGATTCTGCGCCGTCGCCGAAGAGGGAGCTGCCCGACAGCGCCGAGCCCACGACCGAGATGTTCGATGTCGCCGGGTCGGCCTGCATTATCGCCGAGAGGCTTTCGGGCCAGCTGTCGAAGCCGTTATAGGTCGATCCCGCGCCGTCGGTTACAGAATCCCTGAAGCAAACGACGGTCTCGGTTCCGGCCTTGGCCCAGGTCTCCGCCATGGTTAAAAAATACCAGCTCGACATGAGCTCCATCTCCGAGAAGGTCTCCTCCGAAACGCTGTTTCCCTCAACTATCCAGGAGGTGCAGCCGGCGTCGGGGTGGCAGGTGGGGTATGAGGGGACGTTCTCCCCGAATTTTGAGGTGACCGCGAGGACGTCAAGCGCCTCAAAGGAAAAGTTCACGGCGTCCGAAGTGACGGTCTGCCCGGCGTGAACGGTCACGCTCTCGCTGCCGCCAAAGGTGACGGCGGTGTCGGTCGAGACGTCTATTTTGGGATCCCCCGCGCCAAAAAGGCGGGCGATGTGGACGGATTCAAGCTCGAGCGCGCTTTTGCCGTATTCGTTTGAAAAGGTCAGCCTAATCTGCGAGCCGCCGACGGAGGCTTTTATCTGCTGGCGGCATGTGTTCCCCCGAAGTGAGGGGTTCAGCGGCACCTGTTCGTATTCCGCCTCAGCCGCGGCCGCCGCCCATGTGGCATACCAGCCGTCGACCGGCTCGATTACCGGCCTCTTCGACCCGCAGCCGCACAGACCGAGCGCCATCGCAAAACATATAGCAAGGGAAATTATTCTTTTTCGGGACATAGACAGCTCCTTTCGACGAAAGAGAAAGGCTTCATATAAGAACAGTATAGCAGAAAGCGGAGGAAAAGTCAACTTTTGCAAACCTCAGGGTAGTGTTCGTTCAGCACGTATCATTAGAAATATTTATATGTGCCGCCGCAGGCGCCCCCTTGAAATTCTGATATCTGAACTTCTGACGTCTGTTTTCTTGATGCGCCCCGAAGGCCGCATCTCAGCCTCAGTCCGCCGCTGCGCTGAACAGCTCCTCTACCCGCTTTCTCAGCGCGGCGCAGCCGGGAAGCGTTATCCTGCCGGTGTCGTAAATGCGGTCGGCCACGTCCTGCGAAAGCTTTATCAGCTCGCCGTCGGCGGCGAGGTCGGCGATCTTAAGGGGAGGCAGCCCGTGCTGAGCCGAGCCGAAAAAGTCGCCCGGGCCGCGAATCTCAAGATCCGCCTCGGATATTTCAAAGCCGTTTGAGGTCGAGCTTAAAATTTTCAGCCGCTTTCTGCTCTCCTCCGAGACGTTGTCGGTGATGAGTATGCAGCTTGAGGCCCGCTCTCCCCTGCCGACGCGCCCGCGAAGCTGGTGGAGCTGCGAAAGCCCGAAGCGGTCGGCGTTTTCCACCATCATTATCGAGGCGTTGGGGACGTCTACGCCGACCTCCACAACGGTGGTGCAGACGAGTATGTCGAGCGCGCCGTCCTTAAAGCGCCTCATGACGTCCTCCTTTTTCGCTGCGGGGAGCTTTCCGTGCAGAACCCCTATACGGTAGCCCTTGAACTCCCCCTTTTCAAGCTCGGCGGCGTAGTCGGTGACGTTGAACATGTTTTCCCCCTCGTCCACCGCCGGGCAGACGATATACGCCTGTCCGCCAGAATCGAGCTCCTTTCTGACAAAGGCGCACGCCCGCGAGCGAAGCTTGCCGGTGACGGCGTAGGTATCCACCTTTTTGCGGCCGTTCGGCAGCTCGTCGAGGACGGATATGTCGAGCTCGCCGTATATCATAAGGGCGAGGGTGCGGGGTATCGGAGTTGCGGACATGACGAGCCGGTGGGGGTTCTCCCCCTTTTTTGCGAGGGCCGAGCGCTGCTCCACCCCAAAGCGGTGCTGCTCGTCGGTGATGACAAGCCCGAGACGGCAGTATTCCGCGCCCTCCTGAAAGACCGCGTGGGTTCCGACGATTACGTCGGCCTCGCCGGTCTTCATCTTCATATAGACCGCTTCCTTCTGCTTTTTCGTCATCGAGCCGACAAGCAGCGAGACATTAAGCCCCGACGGCCCCAAAAAGCCGCGAAGCGATTCGAAATGCTGGCTCGCGAGAATTTCGGTGGGAGCCATAAGCACCGACTGCGCGCCGTTTTTTGCGGCAAAATAGCAGCACGCCGCCGCGACGGCGGTTTTGCCCGAGCCGACGTCGCCCAAAAGCAGCCTGTTCATCGGGGTGGATTTTTGCATATCCGCGGCGCACTCGGATATCGCGCGGTTCTGCGCGCCGGTGAGCCTGAAGGGCAGCGCCGCCAAAAACGGGGTCATGTCGGTATTTTTCATCGAATAGCCGGTGTAGCTGCGGTTTCGCTCCCGCAAAGAAAGCATGCCGAGGCGAAGCGTCAAAAGCTCGTCGAAGGCAAGGCGCCGCCGCGCATGGGTTATGTCGTTCGGGTCTTGGGGAAAATGAACGAGCCTCAGCGCCTCGGCCTCCGGCATCATCGCCGCGGAATCCAGAATATCGGCGGGGAGAAATTCGACGTCCTGGGGCATCATCTTTGAGATCGCGTTTTTGACGCAGTTTCTTAAAATATTCTGCGTGAGGCCGGCGGTGAGCGGATATACCGGCTCGATTCTGTCGGCGTCGCCGGCGCGGCGTATCTCGGGCGAGGACATCTCCCTGCGGGTGAAATTTCCCGTCACCTTGCCGAAGAGAATGTATTCCTCCCCCTGCTTTAACATGTCAAAGGCATACTGCGAATTGAATATCGTCACCGTCATGTCGTCGGCGCCGTCGGTGACCAAAAGGCGGTAGACGGTCATGCCCCGGCGGATCATCGCGGGGCGCTCCTTTGAAACTACGGTCACCTTAACGACGTTCGGCTGTTCTAAAACCGTGGCGGCGATAGGCAGAGGCGAGGAGAGATCGGTATATCTGCGCGGCAGGTGATATATGAGGTCTTTGACGGTGCGGATACCGAGCTTTTCAAATAGCTCCGCCCGCTTCGGGCCGACCCCCTTAAGATAAACTATGCTGTTTTCAAGTGCCGAGGACATTATCAGCGCTCCCTTGGTAAAGAAGTTTTCTGATATGATTATATACTTTTTTTCGAGCAATTGCAATACGGGAAAAGATATAAAAGTTTTCGCCGGCCTTTTAAGAACAGCTTTCAAATTTCCCGTATATTTTTCACCCTCCTGCGAAAAATAATCTCAAAATCTACACGGAGGGATAAAAATGTCTTTTCGCAGAGGAAGATCTACGGTATTTACGGAAAACCCCGTTTCGGTGACCTCCTTTTCGGCAGTCGGCGGGAAAAAGGAGGGCGAGGGGCCTTACGCCTCCTGCTTCGACTATTTAGATTCCGACGGCTATTTCGGGCAGAAAAGCTTTGAGCTCGCCGAGAGCGCCATGCAGGGGCTCGCGCTTCAGAACGCGCTGGAAAAGCGGGGCATCGAGCCAAAGGATATCTCGGTGATCTTGGGCGGCGACCTTTTGGATCAGTGCATAGGCACGAGCTTCGGAATAAAGGATTTTGAGATCCCGTTTTTGGGGATCTACGGCGCGTGCTCGACGGTATCCGAGGGGTTGGCGATAGCCTCGGTTCTTGCCGATTCGGGAGCCGCGGACATCGCCGCGGTGATAACATCGTCTCACTTTTGCACCGCCGAGCGGCAGTACCGCTTCCCGCTTGAATACGGCGGACAGCGCACGCCCACCTCTCAGTGGACGGCGACGGCCTCGGGCGCGCTGACCGTCGAGCGGCGGGACGCCCCGCCTTATATCCGCGCGGTGTGCTTCGGCTCGGTCGTCGACAAGGGCGTCACCGACGCCAACAACATGGGCGCCGCAATGGCGCCGGCTGCCTATGCCACGCTGTCCGGCTTTTTTAAAGACACCAGCATGAGACCCGACGACTTCGACGCCATTGTCACCGGGGATCTTGCAAACGCGGGCTCGCGGCTTCTTACAGATCTCGCCGGGCGGGACGGGCTGGATATTTCGAAAAAACACCTCGACTGCGGCAGAATGATTTACGATCAGAACACGCAGGACGTTCACGCAGGGGGATCGGGCTGCGGCTGCGCGGCTTCGATGCTCGCGGGATATTTTCTCCCCGAGATACGCGAAGGCCGTCTAAAAAACATACTCTTTGCGGCGACGGGCGCGCTTTTAAGCCCCACCTCGAGCCAGCAGGGAATGTCAATACCCGGGATATCCCACCTTGTGTGGATATCTAACGAGAAAGGAGACTGAAAAATGAGCTATTTATGGGCATTTTTAGTCGGAGGGCTCATCTGCGCGATAGGGCAGGTGCTGATAGATTACACAAAGCTCACCCCGGCAAGGATTCTTGTAAGCTTTGTGGTGGCGGGCGTTCTTTTGGGCGGAGCGGGCTTATACGGCCCCCTTGCCGATTTCGCAGGCGCCGGCGCGAGCGTTCCGCTGACGGGGTTCGGCTATCTGCTTTCAAAGGGCGTGAGGGAAGCCGTCGACGAAAAGGGCTTTTTGGGAGTGTTCACCGGCGGCCTGACCGCCTGCGCGGGGGGCGTTGCGGCCGCCATGGCTCTTGCGCTGATAATGGCGGCGCTCTTTAGGCCGAAGGCTAAGGATTGAATACGGTGCGGTGCTGCCCTAAGCTCCCCTTTACGGCTTTCATTTGGCCGCGCACCTTCTGCCGCGCAAATTTTTCTATCTTCTGATTTCTAACTTCTGTCTTCTTGATGCGGCCCGAAGGCCGCATCAAAATGTTCCCCTCGTCTTGACATTTTCGTTTTAATCTGATATAATAATTTTCGATAGGGGAGTAATTGGCGCGAATGCGTTATCCTGCCAACAATCGCGGCGCGAACAGGCGTCTGGCCGGGTTATAAACAATGAGACTTATCTGCGTTAAGCGGCAGATAGGTCTTTATTTTTGCACCGATCCCCTCCCGAAATTTTAAAATGAGGTGTTTTTTATGTCAATCTGGATCCACTTTCTTCTCTTTGCGGTGGGAATTGTCCTTATAGTCAAGGGGGGCGATTTCTTTGTCGATTCCGCTTCCTACATTGCCGAGATCTCCGGCATACCCAAATTCATCGTCGGCGCGACGATAGTTTCCCTCGCCACCACCATGCCCGAGATGCTCGTTTCGATAATGGCGTCGATACAGGGAGCTTCCCTAACAGACCCCGCCGAGGCCGCCGGAAAATTCTCGATGGCGGTGGGAAACGCCGTAGGCTCGGTCACCGCAAACACCGGCCTTATCCTTTCAATAGGCATACTCTTTATGTCGATAGCTTTGTCCCGTAAAAAATTCCTCGTAAAGGGCATTCTTCTCATGTCGGCCGTGACTGTCGTCTGGCTCGGCTGCCTTTCGGGAAAACTCTCTATAATCGCAAGCATAATTCTGCTCGCTATCTTCGCAGTCTTCGTCTATGAAAATATCAAGTCCGCCAAGAGCGAGCTTTCCGACAGCAGCGAGCGCCCCGAATTCGTCAAAAAGGAATTCATACTGAAAATTATCCTCTTCGTGGCGGGCGCGGCAATGCTCGTCGTCGGCTCGGATCTTTTGGTGGATCACGGCACGCCGATCGCGCGGTTTTTAAAGGTTCCCGACGGCATAATCGCGGTCACGATGATAGCGATAGGCACCTCTCTGCCCGAGCTCGTCACCACCGTCACCGCAATCGTCAAGAAGCAGTCCGGCCTCTCGGCGGGAAACATCATCGGCGCAAATATCATCGATCTCACGCTTATCCTGCCCTTAAGCTCGCTCGTCTCGGGCGGCAAGCTGACGATTGATTCCCAAGGCCTCACCTACGACATGCCCGCCTGCCTGATAATCATTCTCATCGCGATGATACCCACGCTCATCACCGAAAAATTCCGCAAGTGGCAGGGCGTCGTCATGCTTTTGGCGTATGCGGCGTATCTGTTCTTGATAATCAGCAGCGGGGCAGCGATTTAAAAGTCGCGGAGGCTGATATAAAAAACAGCTTCAGGATAAAAATGGGAAAAAATTTCTTGTGAAACGGGTAAAAACAAACCGCTTTGGCTGATAGGCGAAATCGGCGAAGTGATTGATATTGTCAAAAAGTACGGAGACAATGCGGCGTGTAGTGACGTTGAACTGAGAAAACACCTTGTTGAAGAAATGGCCGATGTTCTGATGTATTACAACGACGTCATGTTATGCTATGACATATCTGCCGGCAAATTAAAACAGGCGTATACTGAAAAGTTTGAAAAAATATGACGCGTTGGTAAATTCATTTTTCCCGTATTCCTCAACCCCTCAAAAAAACACAGAGTCGCCCGGCCGGACGGCTCCTTTTTATTGCTTTTATATGCCCCGCATAAAATCTCATTTCGTTGTGCCGAGGATTACATTCACGATAGCGCAGGCGATGCCGCCGAGGGGGAAGACCGCCCATGACGTCCAGACGTTGAACACAAAGCCAATGAGCAAATATACCGCCGTGCAGCTGAGCATTACCGTCGCGCAGATCTTTCGCGAAAGGCTCTCTCTTGCCTTAAAGCGCGCCACCTCCGGGGGATCGGAATCCGCGGGCTCCTCTTCGGCGAGGACGCTTCGGCGGCTTTCCTTGTTAAAGCCCTTGATGTCGTACTTTGCGCGCCGGATCCCCCCGTAGACAAACATAAAGCAGCCCGCGCCGAGAAGCGCAAGAAACAACGCTGCGCCTATGTTTTCGCACTGAAAAATTGTAGAGACAATGGTGCATATCAGACCGATAAAGATAGCCCCGACACCCCCGCCGATCCAAAGCGGGAAGACGCGGGTGTTATAGCGCTCGCATTCCTCCGGCGAATAGAGGGGCGGCAGGCTCCCCGCGCCTTTGATGTATTCGGAGTGCTCGATCCCCCCGACGATGAACAGAAAGACCGCTATCCCGAAAAGAACGAACATGAACGCCGTCATAAGCGCAATTGCCGATTCGCTGACGTACTCAGGAAGCACGGTATACGATGCAACTCCCAAAAGAATGAGCAGCACACCCGTCGCGATCATCACGGAGAAGCGGTTGTAATGGCGCTCCCGCTTTTGTCTGAGATCGTTTTTGTCAACCGATACCCGCCCCATCATCAGCTCGTCCATGGTGCAGCCGAAGATCTCGCACATTGACATTATCTTTTCTATCTCGGGGTAGCCGCCGTCGGTCTCCCACTTCGAAACCGCCTGGCGTGAAACGTCGAGCCGCTCGGCGAGCTGCTCCTGAGAAATCCCCCTCGCCTTGCGAAGGGTCTGCAGGTTTTCACTGAAACTCATAAAATATACCTCCAAAGGAAAATTTGTGTCATTATTATACCCTCGGGGATATTATAACACCACCAACCTGCGTTTGCAACTTATTATTTCTCGGCAACTTTAGGTTGACAGCGGGGAAATTGGGGAAAAAAGAGAGCCCGCCGAGCGGGCGGCGGGTTTTTAATTTCATATTGTCTAATTATTTGGCTTCGATTCGGGCACATCTTCCATATTATCCAGAGCGTAGACAATCATCTGATTGATCAGCTCGTTTCGGCTTATGCCTATAAGCGCCGACTTTTTGTCGATATCGTTTAGGATTTCAAGCGGCAGGCGAACGGAAATTATTTCCTTTTCGGGCTTTTTTGCTCTGAATTTTTCCATGAAATATCACTTCCCTATTGACAATTATACTCGTTTTTAGTATAATAATATATATTTAAAATATGACTGCTAAAAACGAATATTATTTTGAGGTGATATTATGGCACTTGTAAAATGCCCGGAATGCGGCAAGGAAATGTCGGAGTTTGCCGAATCATGTCTTAATTGCGGCTCTCCTATTTTCGACTATTTTGACAAGCAGAAAAAGCTCGATAAATTAAACCGGGAATTTGAAGAAAAAATCCGTGAGGTCGAATCTGAGGAGATACCTGACAAGCCCCCCATATTACAAAGTGCAGGCGCAATTTCATACATAATCCTGCTGTTAATATTGTGTACTGTTTCTATAGCAATTAAATTTGCAAGCTCTCCGTCGTATTATTTTATCACGGGAGGCAAAGCATATCCAAGTTATTATTTTTGCATCGCATTTTCTGTGCTATCCGTTATTCTTTTCATCGCTTTAGTTGTAACAACCATGCTTACACGTAAAAGAAATATAAAAATTTTCATTGAGAAAGAGAAAGAGAGAAAACGGCTCAGAAAAGAGCAGATCATCAGACAATACGGAGAATATAAAAACAATCTCAGCAAATACGGAAGCTGGGAAGAGACAGAAGAAATAACTTTAGAAGAAATTCAAAGTAATATACTCAATACTGTTACAAAAATCAAAAACTACATTCTGTTCTTCGTTGTGCTTGCAATAATAGGGTTAATTGTAGGATTTATTATAGTGATAGGTACATTTAACTGAACATCGGAAAACATATTTAGTAAACAAAAACTCCTGCCATAAAACACGGCGGGAGTTTTTGCAACAGAAGGATTTGGTCTCGGCTGTCGCCTCGGTCAGCGCTTTTGCGCCTGCGGCGCAAAGGTCGCCACCGGCGACCCGCGCCCCTCGACACGCGGTTTTGGAGCGGTAAAGGGTGTTTATTATGCACTGTTATTCTGCATTTCTATGTGCTATATTTATAAATATTGTGCCTTGATTTTGTGCAAAATTGCTATAAAACAGAACATAGAAACTTTGAAAATTTTACAGAGCCTGCTAAACTGTAGAAAAAACGTAGATGAAAACTGACCGTATCACTATCTTAAAAGCGTTGAATAATGTCAAAAATTGTGTTGGCGTTATTGAGCGCTTTTGTTTGAAAAAGTCTACCTTTGCGAACACGTCAAAACGCCTGCTTATTTTGTCCGCAAAAGTCGGCTTTGATTTTGCGAATATGTCCGAAAAATTGAAGGACTTTTCCGAATAATTGAAGTATGCAAGTCCCCGCCGTCTGATATAATATAAGCATAGACTAAACCGAAAGGGGCTTTACACTATGGAAAACAGAACTTTTTATTATGCGCGGGTATCATCACGCGAACAGAATCTTGACCGACAGATCGCAGCATTTAAGGCGCTGGGCGCGTCTGAGCGGGATATTATCACAGATAAGCAGTCGGGCAAGGATTTGAATCGGGCGGGCTATATGGCGCTAAAATCGGCTATGCTGAGGCGCGGGGACACGCTTGTTATTAAATCGCTTGATAGGCTGAGCAGGAACAAAACAGACATCAAAAACGAGCTTGTATATTTCCAAAAAGAGGGAATCCGTTTGAAGGTCTTGGATTTGCCGACAACGTTAGCGGAATATCCAAAAGGGCAAGAGTGGGTTATGGACATGGTTTTTAATATTCTGGTTGAGGTTCTATCGACGATCGCAGAGCAGGAAAGGCAGACGATAAGACAGCGACAGGCTGAGGGAATCGCAGCAGCTAAGGCGCAGGGCAAAAAGCTCGGCAGGCCGAAAGCTGTCAAGCCTGCTAACTGGGAATCGGTTCTAGCAGACTGGAAAGACGGCAGAATAACGGCTAAAACGGCTATGGAGCTAACAGGGACAAAAAGAACGAGCTTTTATAAACTGGTTAATTCTGGCTTTTGAAATGTTGACATCAAAAAATTGCGCTTGGTGGTATACGGCGCGACTATATCCATGAAAGAAAAAGCAGGCGGGAATCACTCCCCGCCCGCTCTTTTGTTTTTAGCCCTCTATCATTCTGACCATGCAGTCCCCGCAAATGATATTGACTGCTTTTGTCGCTCTGACGATTGAGTGACAGCAAGGGCAGACGTAGCGCCTGCTATGGCCTTTGACTGTCACGGCTCCGGCCGTCCCGCTCTCGGCAGATTTAGCGCCTATTCCGACAGCTCCCGCTCCGATGTCTTGGCGACACATTTCTATTTCGCGAAACTCGTCATGCAGTAGAACCCATTCGAGCAGGCGGTCATCTGGCTCGGTGTGGCTCCAACCGTATTTCTCGGTTCTGGTGCAGATTAGCCCATGATCGGCGCAGGCTTGGGCAAACAGTTTATTGTGATAAACTCCCCCGCGTGAGATGTCTTGGACGTTTAAAACGGTATCGTTAAACATGTGTACCATTTCATGAACGAGGCTAGCGGTTATTAACTCCAGCGGGCGGTTTAACGTGCCAGAGGCAATATTGATTTCGCGCCTGCTCGTGTCTTTGGCTGTCCATATATCGGCGGGAACATAGTGTGCATAGGTCTTTGTGCTCGGTATGCAGGTGATGATAGGCGTCGCAAGCTGATTGTTAAAGAAGTCTTTGTTTAACTCTCTGAACATCTTTTCAAGCTGATTGACAAGGCGTGACATATTTGTAACTTGTTTCATGTTTAAGCTCCTTTAATTCATTTGTTGTTGACTTTGGAGCAGGAGCAGGTTATAATTGTATTGTCCCCCGCTCCCTGCTTGGTGTGGGTGGCTCCCCTTGCAAGGGCTTTGGCGGGCTTTCTTGCAAGGGGCTTGACTTTATCCGGAGATTGTAAAGCGACGGCTAGCGGTTTGTTTGACATAGGCCGTGTAAACGTCCGGCAGGTCTTTTTTGAATTTGGTTGAGTCAAAGCGCTGAGTTAGTACCGATGTCCAGCGGACGATAAATTTTCCGCTCGTTAGCTCTTCGGTGTTGCGGGCTAGCATTTCGGCCTTGATTTCGTCTCTTAAGCTCTCGGCCTCTTGCTTGGCCTCTTCGATTAAGCGCTCCCACTCTTGGAGCTTTTCAATTTTGGAAGTGATTTCGACGGTAGACATTTCTTTTAATTCCTTTCTTTCTTTGAAATTTCAGTCGGTGCTTTGTCCTTGACTGTGATTTCATTATACACTGGTCGCAGTGTATTGTCAAGATGTAATTTTTCACAAAAATACACTGGTGACATTGTGCAATTTATACACTGGACACAGTGTAGCAAATGTGATATAATGGTTTTACTTATTATAAGGGGGTGTTATCTGTGGCTATTTCCGCAGCTAAGCACAGAGCAAACGAAAAATATAATTCAAAAACGTATGATGAAATTAAAATCCGTGTTTCTCCAAAATCAAATCCAGAAAAAGGAATAACAGGGAAAAAGGATCTGATACAAGCAGCAGCGCAGGCGCGGGGCATGAGTGTCAATTCTTTCATTGTTGGATTGATTGACAAAGAGCTCGACAGGTCGGCGGGTGGTTTTGGTTTTATTCCGGGGAATGATACAGGGGATATATAAGTCGGTTTTCTCCCATACGTCGATCTGATTTAAGCGGGCTTGTCTCACCCTTTGCGGGTGAGGTTGCAGAGCTCGGCAGGGTTGACCCCCTGCGGGTAACGCTAGTTTCTTTTCTCCCATACGTCACTTGGATTTTAAACACGCTCTCACACGCTCTACAATGCGCTGTGTGGGGCTTTATGGCTTCTAACGTATAGAGAGACATTGAGCAGGCTATAACGAGCTGTAGAGGCTGTGAGCGGGCTATACGGCGATGTGGCCTTGAAATGTGCTTTTAATCTCTGGATAAAAATTTCAAAAAAATTGAAGTTTTCAGTTGGCGTGAAATATGGTATTCTTAGCGTGAAGTATGATATTCTTATTATTGCGCACAAATCGGGTTAGCGGGAATACCTTATATATGGGGGATTTCGGAATAGGATACGAGGCACACGGCACGACTTATACTATAGAAGCCCGCCTAACAAGAGGCGCACGGCGTTACTATACTATGAGGGTCACACAGGCCGGTGCGCTGGTGGCGCACGGTGCTACATAATACACAGAGAACAGTCCGCGAGCCCAAAGGCACACGGCGCGACTATACCATGAGGGTCACACCGGCTATACAAAAAAGAAAGAATCAAAGGGTGCTTTATGAAAAAATTGTTACCAACTGAATTTGAAAAGATGTGTCTTAACTGTGGGTCTATTGAATTAAAATCCAAAGGGGAACGCACGGCCGTAAGATACAACAGAGTAAAAGCCGTATTACACCCAAACAGAGTAGGCTTATTTGGCGATAACGGGGTTTATTGTATTGACGGAGTTAAATACATACTGCAACATACAAATGCTCCATATTGCTTTGACGTTGTTTCAAGGGAACTTGACAACGACTATGACACAATATATACACTAGTTATAAATAGCAGTCCGCGAATTTAAGCACAAACGGCTCTGCTATTGAATACGCACTATGGCAGCAAAGCGAGAAACACAGCAAAAAGGCGGGGCAAACAGTGCTCTGTCTTTTTGCTTTTGTGTCTCGGAAAAATTCACAAAAAATTCATATTTTTTCTTGACTCCTCGGTCGCCGAAATGCTATAATAATATAGAGAGAAA
>CANQPB010000044.1 GCA_947625615.1 uncultured Clostridia bacterium
TCCACGCTGTCCGGGTCGTAAGCCCAAACCACGCGCCCCGGCATAGCACCGACGCCTGTTCCGTATGGTTCATGCTGCGGATATACGTTATCATATTCCTTGTTTGGGATAAAACTGTCGGTTGTGCTTTCCGTGTTCTGTTCCTCCCTTTTATCGGAAGAAAGTTCCGATGACGGTGAATTTCCCGTCCTTTCTGTATTGTTTGAAGATTCATGATTGCCGCCGCAAGCGGTACAGCAGAAAATCATCGCCAATAAGAAAAACACCGAAATCAGCCGTCTCACTTTCACCCCTCCGTTTCTGCTCGCTTGATATTTTTACTTCAAGTATTCCGTGAAAAACTGCGTGAGCTTGTCAAACGGTATTGCATTCTTCCCGCCGCCGTCGTACAGATCAGTGTGGACGGCGTCCGGGATAATCAGCAGTTCCTTGTTCTCCGTGTACTTACTGTCCTTTGTCATAGCGGCATAAGCGTCCTTGCTGAAATAGCAGGAGTGCGCCTTTTCACCGTGCATAATCAAAACGGCACTGCGGATTTCATTTGTGTATTTGAGGATCGGCTGATTCATGAAAGATTCACAGCCGACCACATTCCAGCCGCCGTTTGAATTGAGACTGCGGGGGTGGTAGCCGCGCTTGGTCTTGTAGTAATCATAATAGTCCTTTACAAAGAACGGCGCGTCCTCCGGCAGCGGATCGACGACACCGCCGCCGAGAGTGTATTCTCCCGCTTTCAAGTCCGCAAGTCTCTGTGCGCACATAGCCTCCTTTTTCTGATACCGGGCTTCCTCGCTGTTCTCGGCGTCAAAGTAGCCGTTGGCATTTACTCTTGTCATATCGTACATGGTAGAGGCGACGGTCGCTTTTACTCTCGTATCCAGCGCCGCCGTATTCAGCGCCATGCCTCCCCAGCCGCAGATACCGATGATGCCGATGCGGTCGGGGTCGACTTTATCGTGCAGCGACAGAAAATCCACCGCCGCCATAAAGTCCTCGGTGTTGATGTCGGGGGACGCCATGTAACGGACGTTACCGCCGCTCTCGCCGGTGAAGGAGGGGTCAAAGGCAACCGTCAGAAATCCGCGCTCAGCCATGGTCTGTGCATACAATCCCGCCGCCTGCTCCTTAACGGCTCCGAAGGGGCCGCAGACGGCAATCGCCGGAAGCCTGCCCTCCGCATTTTTCGGCACATACAAATCTGCCGCCAGCGTGATGCCGTAACGGTTCACAAAGGTCACCTTGCTGTGATCGACCTTTTCGCTCTTTGGGAAGGTCTTATCCCATTCAGCCGTGAGTTTCAGTTCTTCTTTTTTCATGATGTTTCCGTCCTTTCGTTATTTCACAGATTGTTTTCGGTCTTCCGTATCAGATAATCCATAAGGTCTACCCGCTTCTGACTTTCGTGCATTTTATCAAGCAGACCGCAGCGGCATTGCTTGAGAAATCTTGTCAGCTCACTCTGGTCGCCAGACCGCAAAATGCGCTCGGCTTTGTTGATTTCATCAGCCGTACAGCCTGCGTCGGCCATTCCCGCGAGCAGACTTTCTGCTTGTTCGCTCATCATTTCACCCTCTCTGCGCCCGACATTTTTCTGACATCTACAGTATAGCACATTGACATATCCCTCGCAAATAGTTATAATGAATATCATGACATTCTTTTAATGAATATCAAGGAGGGCGACAATATGGAAATTCGTACTTTGCGCTATTTTCTCGCAATTGCGAGAGAAGAAAACATGACCAAAGCCGCAGAGATTCTACACGTTACGCAGCCCACTCTTTCCAAGACGCTGAGGGCATTGGAGGACGAGCTTGGGAAAAAGCTGTTTACACGCCACAGCTTCAGCATTTCGCTGACCGAGGAAGGAATGCTTCTCAGAAAGCGGGCGGAGGATTTAGTTTCGATGGCGGATAAAATCATCGGCGAATTTGTGTCTCTGGACGATATAACAGGCGGAGATATTTATTTCGGACTGGCTGAATCCTATCAAATTCGTTACCTTGCGCAGGAGATCAAGCGTTTCAAAGAAATTTATCCGAAACTGCGCTATCACATCAGCAGCGGGGATACGGAACAGGTCACAGAAAAGCTGGACAAGGGTATTCTCGACTTTGCCGTGCTTGCAGAGGAGCCGGACACAGCGAAGTATCACTATCTCACGTTCCCGGAGGCGGACGTGTGGGGATTGGTTATGCCGAGAGATTGCCAGCTCGCGAGGAAAGAACGCATATGCGTCGATGACCTTGTCGGGCTGCCACTGTTTTGCTCGGAACAGGGTTGGCAAAAGGATATTGCAAAATGGTCCGGGGAACGAATCGATGAATTACATCTTGAAGGTTCGTTTCGGCTCTCTTATAACGGCTCCCTTTTTGTGCGCGAGGGACTTGGTTATCTATTGACATTTGACCATTTGATTGATACAAGTCCGACAAGCGGACTTGTGTTCCGAGCGCTTACGCCGAGGCTTGAAACGAAGCTCTTTCTCATCTGGAAAAAGTATCAGACATTCACGCCGATTGCAGAGCGATTTCTCGCCGGGGTCAAAACGAACTTTGGGGAACACAGCACAAAACAGCATGGATAACTTCCTGCATAATTAGGAAAGACGGCTCACCAATGCCGAGCAGATTCTCGGAGGTGAGCCGTCTTTGTTTTAGAGCAAGTAAAAGGCAAAGCATAGCGGTCAATACATAAACGACTTGATTTTTTCTCCATCGTGATTGCTGAGCGTGCCATACACATAGTCCATATCAATAAAGGAGCATTTTCGTATAAAATTCCCCACACTCGCGTACTCAAGAGCCACTCAGGATCAGACAGCCGTGTGCCGGAAAATGTCCTGTGTCACCATGCCGTGTCAGGGGCATAAAAACTATAAAATCCCGTATTTCCGCCATTTTTCGGCGCAAAATCTATAGTATCTCTGACACTGACACGCCGGCACTGCGCGGTTTGGCGTTCGTCGGCGTCATTGATAGTTGCACAAGCCTGACCGCTGTGAGTTTCCCGGACAGTCTTATTACAAATGGAATATATTATAGAAGATCTGGACAGGCCGGTTATAGACGACGCGTCATTTGAAGCATGGAAAAAGCTTGACTCCTTCACCGAAAAACTAAATAACTTTGACACAGTAGTTGGAGTTATAAATGATCTGTGGGATATTGAGGACAGTGATAACGAGCTGAGGGACAAGATCCAGGCGGCGGATATGACCCCCGCCGAGCGCGCCGAAGCGCAGAAAAAGGCCTCGGAACTGAAAAGCGACAGGCAGATGTTCCTTCTTCTCACCACCTGCTTTACCGTTGCAACCGCGGCATATGCAGGGCCTCCCGCGCTTGTCTTCAGCCTTATACTTGGCGCAATAACTACCTCGTCTGACTTCTTCTGGAATATGAGAATGGCCAACATTCTCAACTGCGGCACAGGTTTTTCCTGCAACTGGTGCATCGACCCCTCGGGATACGTATATGAAGCCGTAACCCAGAACAGGGTAAGCGACGTAACCGCCACGGCATATTGGATCTCCCCCGACTATATAAACGAAAACGGCGAGGGCGACACTTCAAAGGCGGTCGTCTGGGACGCTTCGGAATATGCCCAGATGAACCCCGTGCTGACCGACGAAGCAGGCGCCTACGCCTGGGACGTCCCCGAGGGACTTTGGCAGGTTAAATACGAAAAAGAGGGCTATAAGACGGCCTATAGCGACTGGCTGCCAGTTCCCCCGCCGCAGACCGATGTAAACGTGGGTCTGATATCCACGGAAGCTCCGCGCGTCGAGAGTGCGGTTCTTATTCCCGGCGGAGCAACGCTTAACTTCACTCAGTATATGCAGCCCGAGACCGTCAAAAACCTTACGGTGACTTCGGCAGACGGCAAGACGCTCGATTACACCGTAAGCTACAGCAGCGACGAAACCGCCCCCGACGGAACTGTATATGCAAAATCGTATATCGTAAATACGCCGGACGGAACGCCGGACAGCATAACTGTTCCGGCAGACGCGCTGAACTATGCCGGAACTCCGATGGCAGCATCTTCAACGGTAAAGGTTGCGGACAGTCGGGAATCGGTCAGCGTTGAGCTGTCTTACGACGAAGAGATCGGAGACGTTGTTGTCACCTTTGATCCGCCCGCACCCGCCGACGGAACGGTTACGGTCGTCTATTCCGACGGAACAACGGCGACGGTCACATTTAAGCAGGGCGACTCCGAAGTGACGGTTCCCACCAACGGAAAGAAGCCCGTCAGCGTAACGGTTACCTCGGCGATTCTTCCCGAAAAAGCAGAAGCACACGTTGTAAAGAGCAAAGCGATAAGGGGAGATCTCAACAGCTCGGGTAAGGTGGACGTCATGGACGGCGTAATCATGCAGAGAATTCTCGCCGGCCTCGAGACCGATTCGGCTTTGATCGCCCTGGCCAATCTCGACGGCGCCGGCAAGGTAGACGTCAAGGACGGCGTGATCATGCAGAGAATCCTTGCGGGACTTGAATCGTAAAATTCGCTTTCTACCAAAAATACATAACTAAAAGCCGTCGGAGACTATTGCCGGCGGCTTGCTTTTTCGAGATCATTGCAGACTTACTCATCACACGGAAGTACCCATTACGCGCGCATTATCATATGCTAAAAAACGTCGCCGAAAGGCGACACCTCGAAATTCTGACTTCTGACATCTAATTTCTGTTTTCTGATGTGGCCGTTTCGGCCACATCGGGATCAATCTAAGCCTTGACTGCTCAACATCAATATGGTAAAATCAAATCATAAAAAATCGGAGGTGCGAAATGATAACTCTGCGCGAAGTGGACGCTGCCAACTTCAACGAGGTGATAAACCTGAAAAGGGAGAGCTTTCAGTATGTCGGCGGGCCGGAGCATGTCCTCGCCGAGGCGTATATCTACCGCAGCGACAGCACCGCCTACGCGATCTGCTCGGACGGCGCGCCGGTGGGCCTGGTGATCCTGCGGGATCGCCCCGAGGAGGGGTACCCCTATTCCTTCACGGGGATTTTCATCGCCGACGACCAACAGCGAAAGGGCTTCGGCCGCGCGGCCGTCGAAGCCGTCATGCAAAAATTCCGGCAGGAGCGGCTCCGCGGCGAGGTGGAGATTCAGGTTCACTGCCAAAACGGGCCCGCCCTGAAAATCTACCGGAGCTGCGGGTTCAGGGAGATCCGCCGCGCCCAATGGAACGCCGATTTTCTGGTTATGAGGGCGAAGCTGTAGCGCGATAAATCCCCGTTTCGGCGGGGTTTTTGATCTATTCACAGAAATTCGCGGGCAAGAATGAACGCGCCGCTCGAAGTCCAGGTGTAGGCGCGGTCGCGCAGACCCTCGCCGGTCACGGCGTTGAAATTCTCGGCAAAGCCGCTTTTTTGACACATTCTCAGAAACTTTTGCGCGGTCTCTTTAGCGAGCGCCCCCTCGCCGCACTTACGCAGCCCGTCGCAGAGTATCACCGTCGACGGCGCCCAAATAGGCCCGCGCCAATAGCCGTCGGCGCGGTATGCGGGGCTGTCGAGCGCCTCGGTCGCAAAGCCGTGAATGCTGATAAATCCTCCGCTCTTGATTTTTTGTATCATCTTTTTGCGGATCCCCTCGGGCAGCTTTTCACCGAGTATCAGGCTGAGATACGGGAGCAGACTTCTGTTTTCGATGATCTCATTCGAGCCGGAGCGAAACGCCACGGGCAAGCCGTCGGCGAAGCATTTATCGAGAAACAGTTTTAACAGATTCTCAGATTCTGCTCTCCACATTTTCGATTTCTCCGGCAAATTAAGCCGCTCGGAAAGCTCGCAGAGGGCGTCGATCTGAACGATCAGAAACGCCTGCAAATCGGGCGAGCAGACCGGCGGGACGGCGGCAAAAACGGTAGAGTTGTCCCAACCGGAATCGTTGCCGTGGGCGTATTCCGGCAGGCCGTCGCCGTCGAAATCGCGGTAATTAAGCCACCAGAGGGTCAGCTTTGCGAGCTTCGAGTACGCCTCGGCGAGCTGTTCGCGGATAGGCGCCATACCGTTTTCAAGCATCTTCATCAGCGCCCAGCCGTGAATCGGCGGCTTGACGTAGTTCCAAATCACCTTTGAATCGTTCATGCTGTCGGGCAGGCGGCCGGTCTCGTCCTGAAAGTCGAAGATTAACATAAACTGCTCCCACGCGGCCTCGGGATTTTTATAGGAGAGCGCCAGCGCGTTGAAGCAGTGATCCCAGCTCCAGACGTTTGTCATGTGATTTTTTGACATCAGCATCGCCGGGCGTGTCAGAAATCCGCGCGGGCTAATATATGCAGATCAGTTTATGTAGGCTCCCAAAACTGATAAATACTCATATCCGGGTATCTCGGGGTAACCCTTGCAAAACGCCGAAAGTTCCCCGGCGACCGCCTTGCGGCAGGCCTCGAAATCATACTCCTCGACCGCTCCGTCCCACTCGGCCGGCGTCTCTTTTATCACGAGCAAAAAGCCGCCCTCGCCGGAGATTTTCAGCCGCGAAAACTCCGACGACTGCTCCCGCCAGCGCTGCTCGAGCGATATTTCGCCGCCCTGCGCCCAAATTACAAAGGTCGTGTTATTTTTGTAGCAGTTTGCGACGTAAACCGACTTTCCGTCAATCTTTCTCTCGTAGATATAGTCGTAGGGGCCGTTCTCGGTCATGAAATCGAGCGTCATAGCCGAGCCCGCAGAGCCGCGTATCAAAAGGGTATCCGGGTCGGGATAGCAAAAGCCGTAGGTATCATTCCCCGTGCAAAGGGAAAGCGAGCCGCCGTCAATATCCGCGGAAAAATCATTATCCTGAAAAATTAACTTTGCAACCAAAGGGCTTGTCGCCGAGCCGCTGACGGTCTTCAAATAGAGCCCGCGCGCGATGTCATGCCCCTGCCAGTGCGCAGGAAGCTCGGCCACCGCCATATAGGAGCCGAAGCGCGAAAAGGGTATCTCGGAAAGGTTGAATTTCATGGCAGCCTCCTGAAAAATTGATGATAACTCCATTATAGAGCGGAATCGGTCAAAAATCAACAGGGAAATGGAAAATTCCGGCGCTGCTCCAAAAAAATTTCAAACCAATGCAATATTTTGCCCTTCTCGTGCGTATTACATGTAAAAGATGTTTGGAGGTATTCAAAATGAAAAGGATAATTTCTGTAATTCTGGCAATTTTTATGATGATTTTGGCGACGCCGGCGGTTTTCGCCGATGAATATACCCACTATGAGATCATCTCAAGCTTTTATAACGCCCGGGAAGACCGCTACGAAGTGATCGTCTCATGGGGATACAGCTATAAATCCGCCGAAACCGGGGAGACGGAATGGATTTGCACCTCCTGCCCTGCAAGTTTTGAGGTGTCCGAGTTCAGCTCCGACGGCTCGGCCGAAGCGGACGCCGTTCTCAAAGCGATTCAGAACCACGAACCCATACCCGTCGGCACGCCCGTAGAGCTTCTGCCCCCGGAGGGCACCGAAGACGTGTTTATCCTCGAGACCGATCCCCCGCGGCTCGGAAACGTCGTGGGACTGAAAATCTTAGGCGAGCCAAAGGAGGAGAAGATCAAACTGAGCACCGAAACTATGGTCTCCGAGATCGAGTGGATCAATTCCCACTGCTCCTTTGAAGGCCGTTATCCCTATCCCGACGGAGAACTGCCTTTGGGGGAGATTGCGGTGAACGGCAGGCTCTACCGGGCGGTAACCGACGAAAACGGCCGGCCCATGGCTTTCCCCGAGGAGGAGGCCGAGGGTCTTGAGGTAAAGACGAGCGGCGGTCATGTAGACGGGGAGCCGAAAAACGACGGCGAGCAGACGCTTAATTGGGACAGCGTTGAATACGCCCTCACCGACGACCCCGAGCGCATCGCCGTGAGAACCAGCGATTACTGGGGCTGGAGCCTTTTTGAGGCGGTGAAGCCGCTTGAGGGCGCCTCGGGCAGCAGCGCCGCCCCCGTTGACGAAAACCCCAAGACCGGCGTAAGCTTAGGCGCCGCAGCTTTGGCGGCAATGGCCGCCGCGGCGGGGATATGGGTCTGCAAGAAGCGCGAGTAAATAAAATAAAGATCAGCCGTCGAGCAATTGCCCGGCGGCTGCCAAATTAAATATCATACTCCCCCAGATAGCCCGCCGTGTTGCGGCACATCTCATCGAACAGCGCTCGCGCGTCCTTCAGCGAGCAGGTGACGAGCGGGTCGTTGGAAAACACCTCGAAGATCCCCTCCACGTCCCTTGCGGCGAGGCATTCAGACAGCCTCTCCTGCTGGCCGCATACCCGGGCGATCATCGGGTAAACCGACGCGGGCAGCTCGCCCGCGAGCACCGGCGTGAGCGACCCCGCGCGGAAAACCGCGTTCGTCTCGACGACCGCGCCGAGCGGAAGATTCGGTATCTGCCCGCGGTTGGGAAGATTCACGTTCGTGACAAGCTCGGTGAGACCCAAAAGCGCGCGGATCTGGTTCACGCCCTCCTCGCCGGTGCCGCGTATGGATACCTCCTCCTCGCCGCTGACAAGCCTTGCACTCCTCGCAAGGCGATCCTTAAGATCCTTTTTCCTCCAGGCGACGGTGGTCAGGCCGAAGTGCATCTCGGCGACCCTCTCGGGGCTTTCAAGATACCACTTGCCCTCGCAGAATTCCGCAAGGTGCCTGTCACCCGCGGCGGCGATCACCCCGAACCTCTTGAAGAGATCCATCTTAACGCATTCCGAGCTGGAGAAGGTGTCGGTCTTCCACTTGTCGCCCGGCCTGCCGTCGGGGTATTTTTTGCAGTATTCCGAGTAGGCGGGGTAGAGGTCTGTCCCCCGGCAGACGGCGGAGGTGAGCCAGGTGAAATGGTTCACGCCGACGGGATTTACCATGATGTCGTGGCGGTCGAGGCCGGTGAAGCCGAGCGTCTCCTCCGCGACGGATTTCAAAAACCACTGCGTGCCGAAGACCTCGTGGCAGCAGCCGAATGCCTTTATGCCCGGGAAGACGCGGTAGAGCGTTTTCACGCAGAGGGTCATCGGATTGGTATAGTTGATCACCCAGGCGTCGGGCGAGTATTTTTTGATGTTTTCTGCGATCTCCTCATACATCGGCACGGTGCGCATCGCCCTGACAATGCCGCCGGGGCCGACGGTGTCGCCGACCGACTGGTATATCCCGTATTTTTCGGGTGCGTGAACGTCGGATTCCATCTCGTCGAACGTCCCGGGGAGGATCGAAATTATGACAAAATCAGCGCCGGTGAGAGCCTCGCCGACATGCTCCACGGCCTTGTAGTTCCAGACGGAATTTGCGCCCTTTGCCGATTTGAATTTGTTGCCGATTATCTCGTTCTTTTTCGCAGCGTCGAGGTCTATATCGTAAAGATAAACGTCCCCGCTGATATCGTGGCAGCTCGCAAGATCGCTCATGAAATTCCACGCCCAGCCCCGCGATCCTCCGCCTATGTAGGCGATTTTTATCCCGCTTACGGTTTTCCCGTCATTGACCATTTGTCATATCTTCCTTTCCTGTGAAGTGCGCCCACGCCTAAGTGGGGCTACGATTTTATTATACAGTATCCGGCCTAAAAAGTCCATGCATTTTTTACGGAATATTTGCACGGAATGAGGATTTTAAAAAAACGGACAAAAACGAGAAAAGTTTTCGCCGGCCTTTTTCAAAAGGCCGCAATGGGTCTACTGCAAGCCGGTTTTGTTTCTGCTCGACTGCCCTCGGCGGCAACGATTGCCTCGGTTGTCTCGCAGACAAAACCCCGCGTGCATTGGGGCGGAGCCCTCGAGCCGCGATCGCAGTCGCGGAATTCCCCGGAGGACGCCGAGCAGGCGTACTCCGGATAATGCGAAAAAAGCGCAGGACGGGGAGAAAAAACTGTCCGGTGGACAGTTTTTTCGCGGGGAGACCCTCGCCGGGGGTCTCCCCGGCGAGGCGCCTCAGGCGCCTCGCACACGGAAAGGGGTGATGGGGGAAACCTTGCAAAGGGTTTCCCCCATATTTGCTGAGCAAACGCGAGGCAAATAAACATAACAAAATACCCAAGGTGAGAATAATCCGCAAATCCGCCGATAGCAGCGGTTTGAGCGAATCTCACGTTATATCCGCATACTCCGCGCCTATCATGCCGAGCAGGGCCTCGGGCGAGGTCTCAACCTGGCAGCCGATCTTCCCGGCGCTGAAAAATACCGTATCAAAAAGCTGCGCGGTTTCGTCGATGACGGTGCGAAACTGCTTTTTCATGCCTATCGGCGAGCAACCGCCGTGGATATAGCCGGTAAGCGGCAGAAGCTCCCGCGACTTTATCATCGCGACGTTCTTTTCACCGACCGCCCTCGCCGCCTTTTTAAGATTCAGTTCCGCCCTCACCGGCACCATGAAGACGTAATATACTCCGCTTTCGGCGCGGGTGACGAGGGTTTTGAATACGCGGTCGGGGTCTTCGCCGAGGGCTTCGGCGACCTCCTCGCCGCTGAGCGCGCCTGTCTCGCCGTAATAGTGACTTATGTAGCTTACGCCATGCTGATCCAAAAGCCGCATGACGTTTGTTTTTTCGGGCTGTTTCACTTTGTCGCCTCCTCGGCGGCATTATACCACATGCGTGGGAGATTTGCAAGCCGGAACGCGCCGCATGAAAAAAGTTTTCGCCGGCCTTTTTCAAAAGGCCGCAATGGGTCTACTGCAAGCCGGTTTTGTTTCTGCTCGACTGCCCTCGGCAGCAACGATTGCCTCGGTTGTCTCGCAGACAAAACCCCGCGTGCATTGGGGCGGAGCCCACGAGCCGCGATCGCAATCGCGGAATCTCCCCGGAGCGGGCCGAGCAGGCACGCTCCGGATAATGCGAAGCAAAGCGCAGGACGGGGAGAAAAAACTGTCCGGTGGACAGTTTTTCGCGGGGAGACCCTCGCCGGGGGTCTCCCCGGCGAGGCGCCTCGCACTCGGAAAGGGGACGGGGGGAAACCTTGCAAAGGGGTTCCCCAAACTTAAAGACCCGCAAACAATTCTCACGCTTAAACTACATCAAAATAACACAGATCGACTCTTGCTCCTAAAAATGTGCAAGGGCCGATTTACGGTTGCAATATGTGTCGAAAATCGGGAAAATTTTGCTCCCAGAGGCGTTCTAGGAGTAGGGTAGGGAAAATTATGCTGCTTGCCCCAAAATTGATTTTATGTAGCAAAAGTACCGAAATCAGTGCATAAAAGCTCGGCAGACACCTTAGCGGTATCTGCCAGGCTTTTTACTTTCTTCGCTCCATTTTGCCCAATCCCCAAAATCGCACAGCAAACACACCCTGCCTAAAGCAGAAAGTCAATAAACTTTTGCACTTGAAAGGCTCGCCCAACTCAGCGCCTGCCCGCAGCGGTCGCAGAAAGTCTTATACTCCCTCTCCATAGTTCTTGGGTAAACCGGATATAAAGTAGTTTCCACAATGCAGTTGAACCGCATAACGGAAATCACCCTCATAGGAGTCCTGTATGATACGGCTTCATCAGGGTCGATATGTCGCCGGCGCTTAGCCATTTTCGTCACCGCCCCAAAGTGAAATTATTTCTAAAAGCAGCTCTGCAAACCTTTTACGTTTTTCCGGCGTTAAGTCAGACACAAGTGAGAGAAAATCTGTAATCTTCAGAAAAGCGCTGAGTTGATTCTCCTTGAAATCTCCTAAAAGTAAAAAGCATGGGCTGCGTTCAATTTTTGAGCTATATGTTCAACCGTAGTCAAGTTCGGGCTTCCTGCACCCGAAAGGTACTCCTGTAAAGCGGAGTGGGAGATTTCCAACTCCTCAGAAAATTCTGTCATAGATTTTTGCCGTTCGGATTTTATTATATTAAGTATGGTCGAAAAATTTTTGTTTAAATCCACAAAATTCGCCCTTATCTATCATAACGGAAAACTTTGTGATGTGACAGACCATTTTGATGAAATATCGTACCTTTTTAGTGGTATGAGACAGCTATGTTGTATATATTCAACTATAATAAAGGAAAGGTCAACCACTTTTTTGCGCCTTTTTCATAACAAAAATAATAAACCCTTTCGCAAAGTTAGTACATTTGCGAAAG
>CANQPB010000045.1 GCA_947625615.1 uncultured Clostridia bacterium
GGTCGATGCCGAGCCTGTCCGCGACTTCTTTTTGTAGTAGTCCCGCTCTTTGGCGGTAATATCTTAGCTTGTCCGGCAGATTCTCGGGAGGAGTTGTCAGGTTTGGCACCGGATTCACGCTTAAAACAAACATCGGCGCGGTTTCAATTCCATGTGAGGTATGCCTTGCCATTATAAAAGAGCGGCTTGAAATGCGATAAATCATGTGCCATTTTTCGGGTGAAGTTACAGGATTTGCGGCATTTTCGCAAATTCGTTCCGCCGTGATAGAATAGCATTTTCAATACACCTCGAACCGTAGGCCGCGAAGCGGTTGCCCTTTCGGTAGTCATAGGTCGACACCGCCTTTATCAGCCCGACGGTGCCTATCGAGATAAGCTCCTCCTGCTCCTCGCCGGAGGCGTAGTATTTTTTCACGATGTGCGCGACAAGCCTGAGGTTGTGCAGAATAAGCTTATCCTTTGCCGATTTGTCGCCCTCGGCGAGCCGCATGAAAAGCTCCAATTCCTGCTTCGGGGGCAGGGGTTTCGGAAAGGCGTTCTTTTCCTCAATGTGCAGAGCAAACCAGAGTATGCCGCTGAATAAAATGTCAAACAGGCCGAAAAACATATGCGTTGTCCCCTTAAAAACCGTTTTGCCATAAAAAGATATTCCTCGACTGCTTGACTTAATTCCCCGGGGGGTATATAATAATTGCTGATGATTGTTATTTTTAGGAGGCTGCCGAAGATGAGCAAAACCCCGAAAGCATTTGATACAAAACGAAAACCCAACAAGCCCCTGTCGGTGCTTATGCCGATAGAGTGGGGCGGAACGAAAGTTTTCTCCTCGATATCGGGGGGATCCGAACTTACGCGCGTAAACTGCGAGGGGCTTAAGCCGCCTTTTCTTATACTCTGCAACCACGGCTCCTTTGTGGATTTTCCGCTCGTTGTAAAGGCAATCTTTCCCTACCGCACAAGCTGGGTGATCTCCATTGAGGAGTTTATCGGCCGCGAATGGATAATGAGGGGCGTCGGGGGGATATACAAGCGCAAATTCACCGCCGACATGACGGTCGTGCGGCACATTCTCAACGCGCTGACGAGGCAGAAGGTCTGCTGCACCATCTACCCCGAGGCGAGATTTTCCCTCGCCGGAATAAACGAACAGATAGACGGCGCCCTCGGCAAGCTCGCGAAAAAGGCCAAGGTGCCGGTGGTGGTGTTCATCTCAAAGGGCAACTTTATACGCTCGCCCCAGTGGAACAAGCGCCCCTACCGCAACGTGCCCATAAAGAGCACCCTCACCCAGATAGTCACCCGCGAGGAGGTGCTCACCCTCTCCGCCGACGAGATCCAGAAGAGGATAGAGGCCGCTTTCGTCTACGACGACTACGCGTATATCCGCGACAACAAGATAGACATGAAATGCGCTCAGCGCGCCCAGAACATACACAAGATCCTCTACCAGTGCCCCGCCTGCAACACCGAATTCATGACCGATTCTAAGGACGACAGAATATGGTGCAGCCACTGCGGCGCCAGCTGGAAGATGGATCCATACGGCCAGCTCCACCGGGAAAACGGCGAGGACATCTTTTGCCACGTCCCCGACTGGTACCGCTGGGAGCGTGAAAACGTCCGCCGCGAGGTGGAGGAGGGGAGATATCGCTTCGAGGATATGGCCCGGCTGGAGAGAATGGTGAACGGGCGGATAGGCTTCCAGTCCCTCGGCACGGTCAAGCTTGTGCACGACCGAAACGGCTTCACCATGAGCGGGGATATCCTTGACGGACACTTTGAGTTCAACCGCTCGGTGGCGTCGATGCGCTCGGTGCACATCGAATACGACTTCAAGGGCCGCGGCGACGCGATAGACCTCTGCACCCTTGAGGACACCTACTTCGTCTTCCCTCTGACCGCGCGCAACGTGCTGACAAAGCTTCACTTCGCCACCGAGGAGATGCACCGCATTGAGGAGAAAAACCGCCGGGAAGCCCTGAAAGTTTGATTACATTTCGGAGTATTTCCCGGGAAATTTACAGTGCGTAAATATAAATGAGGAGTTCTATGAAAATTCTTGCCATCGAATCCTCCTGCGACGAGACGGCGGCGGCGGTTGTCGCCGACGGCAGACAGGTGCTGTCCGATATCGTCGCCTCGCAGGTTGACGAGCATATGCTCTACGGCGGAGTGGTGCCGGAAATCGCCTCCCGCAGACATATAGAAAGCATAAGCGGCGTGGTGTCGCAGGCGCTTTCGGCCGCCTCTCTGGGCTGGGGCGATATCGACGCCGTCGCAGTGACCTATGCACCCGGGCTTATCGGCGCGCTGCTCGTCGGCGTAAGCTATGCCAAGGGGCTTGCAATGGCCTCGGGACTTCCCCTTGTGCCGGTGCACCATATCGCCGGGCACATCGCCGCAAACTATATCTCCCACCCTGACCTTGAACCGCCCTTTCTCTGCCTTGTCGTCAGCGGAGGCCACAGCTTAATCGTCGAGGTGCCGGAATATACCCGCTTCAGGGTGATCGGCCGCACCCGCGACGACGCCGCCGGTGAATGCTTCGACAAGGCCGCGCGCGTGCTGGGTTACCCTTACCCCGGCGGAAAATACATCGACGCCGCCGCGAAAAAGGGCTCGAAGACCGCGTTTAAATTCACCCACCCGAAGCTTTCGGGCTGCGAATACGACTTTTCCTTCTCCGGCCTTAAAACCGCCGTGATAAACCTTGTTCACAATGCCGAGCAGCGGGGCGAGACCCTTCCCGTCGAGGACGTTGCGGCCTCCTTCCAGAAGACGGTGGCGGATATCCTCGCCGAAAAAACGGCGCTCGCCGCAAAGGCCTTGGGATATAAAAAAATCGCCGTCGCCGGGGGAGTTTCGGCAAATTTCGGCGTCCGCGCAAGAATGAAAAAGCTCGCCGATTCGCTGGGAGCCGAGCTTTATCTGCCCGAGCCGAAATACTGCGGCGACAACGCCGCGATGATCGGTGCGCAGGGATATTACGACTTTTTGGCGGGAAAGCGAGCCGACGAGAGCTTAAACGCCGTAGCCACCCTCAGCCTTGAAGACATCTGACAAACATTATAAATAAGGAGTTGGTTTATTTGAAAAGATTGGCCGCGCTGCTTCTGGCCGCGCTGCTTTTGGCGTCCTGCGGAACGAACATCGACCCGCCGCCGATTGCCGAAACGCAGGCCACCGACGCGCCCCCGGTGCAGGAGCCTTTTCCCGTCAGCTTTGACGGCGAGACTTTCGATCACGCCCCCGCGGCGGTGGTGTCCCTTTCGCCCGCGGTTTCCGAGATGATCTGCGATCTCGGGGCGTTTACCTGCCTCGTCGCCGCGAGTGATTACTGCGATTTCGAGCCTGTCTCGCAGCTTCCCAAGGCGGGCAGCCCCGCCGCCCCCGACGTTGAGACAGTCATCTCGCTTTCGCCCGACCTTGTAATTTCGCAGTCGCCGATAGCCGCCACCGACAGAATTTTAATGGAGCAGGCGGGGATAAGGGTGCTTTCGCTGCCCGAGCTGCAGACTTTTGCCGGGCTCTGCGAAAACTACATCAAGCTGGCGATGCTCTTTTACGGCGGCACCGGCTCGGAAAACACCGCAAGCGCCGTTCTTGCGGGAATCGACGCCGCCATGACCGAGGCCCAGAACGCCGGAATTTCCACGACCTTTGTCGTCGTCGAGGACGAGGCGCCCGAGGGGCTCAGGCTCTCCCCGGGGGGAACGCTACCGGCGGACATGCTTTCGGTATACGGCGAAAATCTCTGGGAGGATTCCGAGGTCTTCACCGCCGACGAGGACGCCCTTTTCGTGCTCGCGCCCGAAACCGTCTTTTATTCCGACGAACTCGACGAGGACGACATTGAAGACGTATTTCCCCATTCAAAGCTAATTCCCATAGATTTTGAGCGCTTCGAGCGCCCGACGGTAAGGCTCGCCGGGGTTATGTCCGAGATCACCTCAAGGCTCGCGGGCTGATTCGCGGCATCTAAGAGGCTTCAAAAAAATTTCCCTCCGCCTATTGACAGCGGGGGGATTTAAGGGTAAAATAGTATAGTGTTTTTTTATGACGCCGAGGCGGGAAATTTTCCGCAGGATATGTCACAAAAACGCAAAAGAAATGGTTACAACCCCGAAAGGAAAGAAAAACATGAAAAAAATCATCACAATTCTTATTGTATTCGCCCTTGCCCTGACTACGCTCTCGGCATGCGGCCAGGAAATCGACGACGGCCCCGTTGAAACGGCTCCCGCCGGCCCTCAGGAGGAGACCGCCGACGGCGGCGACGGCCCTGCGGCCGAGGATCCCGGCAGCGCCGAAAATCCCGACGTGATCGTTCCGCCGGTTCCCGGGCTTTCGTACGATCCGCACGACGAAGGCTTTGTCGAGGACAACGGCATAGGCTATATCTGGAATCAGCTCTCCGACGAGATGAAGACCGACACCGCCGAAATCATGAACGCCATCAAGAACGTCCAGCTCTCCTGCAGCCTCACCTACGGAATCGCCGACGACCAGAGCAACGATTTCGCCACATTCATCTATAACAGCTGCATCGACTACCCCTATATTGGCACCTCGTTCGCCTTTATAGACAGCGACGGCGACGGCACCCGCGACAGGGTGACGATCCCCTATAACTACGACGTCGCCACCACCGAAGAGGTGGCCATGGGCTTCACCGCCGAGCTGAACGCAAAGCTCGACGAGATAATCGCCGGCATACCCGACGGGCTTGACGACTGGCACCGCGCTCTCTACCTGCACGACTACCTCGTCTTCCATACCGACTACAGCGAGGACGCAAGACTTCCCTTTACCGCCTACGGCGCCATTGTCGAGGGCAAGGCCACCTGCCAGGGATATTCCGACGCGCTTCACCTTCTGCTGGCGAGAGCGGGATTTGAATGCACCTACGTCATCGGCTACAGCCACGACGATTCGGCCAAGCACAAGTGGAACTACGTAAAGCTTGACGACGGCCAGTGGTATATCATCGACCCCACCTGGTCAGACCCCTCCGGCAAGGAAGACCCCGATTATATCTGCTACGACTACTTCATGATAGACGACGAGACTATACTTTTGGATCACCTTGCAAAGTTTGACGGCCTTTACCACGACGCCCCCGTCGCCACCTCGATGGAAAGATGCTACCATAAGGTTATGGGCTACTGGTGCGAAAACTACGACGAGGCCGCGGCCTCTATAAAGGAGCAGGCGAAAAACTGCGTGGCAAACGGCACCATTTATATCTACCTCAGATTCCCCGACTGGGATACCGCCAAGTCGGTTCGCGACACCCTTGCCGACAAGAATTCCGACGGCTACCTTAAGAACATCTTCAAAGAGGTAAACGAGGAGATCGGCTCGGATCTCGACGGCTTTGAGATCTATCCCGGCTCGAAATACACAAGCCCCAACACCATTATAATAAACTTCAGGGAGTAAACGGAAATTAACTTCCGCGGCAGGTTTTCCGCGGGACGACAGTATAAATCAAATGGAGGAATGATCATGAAATTCAAGCGTCTCGCGGCGCTGCTGACCGCCCTTATTCTTGCGGTCACCATGCTTGCCGCCTGCGGACAGAAGCCCATCGACGACGTAGACTCGCCCGGCGTGACACTCGACCAGGCGGTGACGAACGTCCCGGACAACACCCTTGCGACCACCGCCCCCGTCACCGAGCCCCCGGTGACCACCACCGAGGCGACAACTCCCCCGGTGACCACCGCTGCCACGACCACCGAGCCGGTCACCACGACCGAGGCGACCACGGCGGCTACCACCAAGGCGGATCCCAACGATTTCACCGTTGAGCAGATGACCGGCGTTATGTACGCCACCATGTCCCTGAACGTAAGAAAGGGCCCCTCGACCGATTTTGACAGGATTGGCGCGCTTTCTCAGGGCGAGGCGGTAAACGTCACCGGCCGAGCCTCGACCGGTTGGTATCAGATCGATTTCAAGGGCAGCACCGGCTACGTCAGCAATATATATATGACCTCCGAGGCACCCTCTCAGGCGCCCTCTAAGCCCTCCTCCTCGGGCGAGGAATACGAAAACCTCGACGAGGAATCGGAGAGCATCGATGAAGGCGGCAACGGCGGAAGCACCGCCCCGCAGGGCGGCCAGAGCAGCACCCCCGCCACCCCCGGCACCGTTACCGCGGGCAGCTGGGTGAGCGACAACGGCGCCACCTATATGTACAACCACTTCACCGAGGACAGATATAAACAGGCCCTCAACAAGATAGCCGCCGCGGTTCAGAATCTTGAGCCGAGGGTGGATCTTTCCGACTGCCTTACCTCCGAGGAAGCGGTCACCTTCAGGGCGTATATCCTTCCCATTGTCGGAACGGAATACTGCTATTTGAAGGACGCGAGCCGTTCGGGCACCACCTTTAACCTCAACTATTACGTCAGCACGGCGGCGGACGCCCAGAACATGATGTCCAAGATGGACAGCAGGGTCTCGAAGATAGTGGACACCATAAGCGGATACTCCGATTACAACAAGGCAAAGTACATCTATGAATGGATAGCCCTCAACAGCGCTTATGAGCACAGCACCTATGCCGATTCCGCCTACGGGCCGATAGTCGCCGGCAACGGCACCTGCATGGGTTACGCAAAGGCGGGCTTCCTGCTTCTTGCAAAGGCCGGCTTCGACTGCGTTTATGAGGTCGGCGAGAGCGGCGGCTATTCCGACGACGGCACCGCCAACACCCACATTTGGGTAAAGACCCAGATTAAAGACAGATGGGTGAACATAGACTTCGGCTGGGCGGATCCCTCGGGGAACGCCGACCCGAAATATATCTGCTACGACTTCCTATGCGTGAGCGACCAGTATATCCGCGACACCCGCCCCAAGGTATTTGATCTCGGCAGATATTACGAGAGCCCGAACGCTACCACCAGCAGCTATTCGTGGTACAGCGTGAACGACCTTGTCATCTCGAGCGCCTCAGAGGCACGCTCGGCGATAAAGGCCGCCACCAAGGATGCGATCAACAAGAACAGCGGAGACGATATCATTTATGTCCGCGTTCAGTTTGACACCGTCGAATTGCTCGAAGCGGTAATGAACGACATAAGCAAGTCGGTCTACAATAAAGAGATCCTCAAGGACATCACCTCGAAGTACACCTGCGAGACGAGGATCTGGGACGACTTCGCCGGCGGCGTCAAGATAACGAGAACGCTCGGCTTCAAGCTCGTGAAAAAATAATATCAACGAAAAAGGCGCCTTCCCTCAGAGCGGGGGAAAGGCGCTTTTTGAATTTGCGGCTCAGTCGCCGACCTCGATGTAATTGTGCCGGCAGACGCCCATGACCTCGGCGGCGAGCTTTATAAGCAGGCCGGCGCAGGCGAGGGCCGCGAGGGCTGTAAGAAACTTAAGAGCGGTTTTCATTTGGCAAAACTCCTTTTCGGGAAAACTGGCGGCTGTTCGGATAATATATATTATACACCCTTTCGGAAGAATTTGCAAGAGCCGGAAAAAACAAAAAAAGTTTTCGCCGGAGGTTTATTTGCCTTGCGTGCTCGGCAAATCGGGGAGACCCCCGGCGAGGGTCTCCCCGCGAAAAAACTGTCCACCGGACAGTTTTTTCTCCCCGTCCTGCGCTTCGCTTCGCATTACCCGGAGTACGCCTGCTCGGCGCACTCCGGGGAGATTCCGCGACTGCGGTCGCGGCTCGTGGGCTCTGCCCCCGAGACCCCTGCGGCCTTTTGAAAAAGGCCGGCGAAAACTTTTATATAATTCCCCGCCCGCCGCTTATTTGCCGATAGCTCTTGATTTTTTTCCTCTGCGGCGCTATAATACTATTATTATATCCGCAGGAGGGGACAGGGCCATGGCGATAAACCGGCAAAGCTATAAAAAGCTGTTTTCAAATACCTTTATCTTCGCCCTCGGCTCCTTCGGCTCAAAGCTTTTGGTGCTGATACTCGTTCCGCTCTATACCTCTGCGCTTTCGCCGCAGGAATACGGCACCGTAGACCTCGTCGCGCAGACCGCAAACATTTTATTGCCGATATTCACGCTGTCGGTCGCCGACGCCGCGCTTCGCTTCGGCCTCGACGCCAAGACCGCCGAGGAGCGCAAGGGAGTTTACTCCACCTGCCTTACGGCCGCCGTCTGCGGGCTGACCGTTATGGCCGCGATCTTCCCGGTGATCTCCCGGTTCGGATATCTCAACGGCTTTGCACCGCTTCTTTATGTATATGTCTGGACTTCCGCCCTGCGGCAGCTGAATTCCACCTACGTCCGCTCGCTTGAAAAGGTGAGGCTTTTCGCCTTCGACGGCATTCTAACCACCTTCTTGATGATAGTCTTCAATATCCTCTTCCTTTTAAAATTCAAGTGGGGAATGACGGGCTATCTTCTTGCGATAATTCTTTCCGATCTCTCGTCGAGCGTGTTTCTGTTCATATCCGCCGGGCTGTGGCGGCATGTCTCGCTGCGGAGCGTTTCGCTCGGGCGGCTTAAGGAGATGCTTCGCTACTGCGCGCCGCTCGTCCCGACTACGCTTCTGTGGCTGGTGACGTCCATCTCCGACAGATTTATCATCACCTATTTTCACGGCGAGGCCATGAACGGCATAAATACCGTCGCCTATAAGATCCCGACGATAATCACCACGGTGTTCACAATGTTTTCCCAGGCGTGGAACATGTCCGCCATTCAGGAAAACGGCTCGGAGGGGCGGGAGGATTTTTACACCTCGGTCTTCTCCTTCAACCAGTCGTTTATGTACTGCCTTGCGGCGGGGGTGCTTCTTATAAACCGCCCGCTCACATATATCTGGGTGAACCCCAACTATCATGAGGCCATGCTCTATTCGCCCATACTCACCGTCGCGACGGTGTTCACCTGCTTCAACGTCTTTTTGGGCTCGGTCTACATAGCCGAAAAAAAGACCCGCCGATCCTTCGCCACCTCCCTTGCCGCGGGCATAATAAACATAGTCCTGAACTTTTTGCTGATACCCCGCTTCGGGATCTACGGCGCCGCCGGCGCCACCCTTGCGGCCTACTTTGCGGTGTTCTTCTTCCGCCTTTTTGACACTTCAAAGATAATCCGCTTTCGGTTCTCCGGGCTTAAAGTTGCCGTCAACACCGCTATACTTATCGCTATGACGGTTCTCAACCAGTTTTCCGGCCTGTGGATATACATTCCGCTCGCCTGCCTGTTTTTGCTTGCGTTTGCGCTGAACATATCAGACCTCGTTAAAATTGCGGCGATGCTGCTTCCGCAGAAGATAAAGCAGCGCCTGCCGTTTATGAATAAATTTTCGAAAAAGGAGTAATACCATGGCAGAGCTAAAGTATGAGATCACCGAACAGATAGCCGTTTTAGGCGAAAGCCCCCGCGGCTGGACAAAGGAGCTTAACAAGGTGAGCTGGAACGACTATCCGGCAAAATACGACATTCGCGAATGGTCTCCCGACCACTCAAGAATGGGAAAGGGCGTCACCCTTTCCGACGAGGAATTCGAGAATCTTAAAAAAGTTATCCTCGGCGAAAAGCTGGATCCCGACGGCGACGACGTCGACGAGAGCGAAATCATCTGACAAAAAACGGCGGGTGCCTTTTCGGGCAGCCCGCCGCAATCATATTCAGGAGCAGAAAACGTGGTCGCCGATCGTGGTGATGACCGGCCTCGAGCGGATCCATTTGTTCGACGTCTTCGCGGGATTATAATAGTATATCGCGCCGCCGGTGGGATCCCACCCGTTAAGGGCGTCGCGGGCGGCGTTATAGGCCGAGCCCGCCACCGGCTCCCAGAACTGTCCGTCGTCGACGGCGGTAAACGCGCCGTTTTGGTAGATGACGCCGGCTATGGTGTCGGGAAACGACGGGTGGCCCACGCGGTTCAAAACCACCGCGCCCACCGCCACCTGCCCGGTGTAGGGCTCCCCGCGGGATTCCGCCGAAATTATCCGCGCCAAAAGATTGATGTTCGACTCGGTGGCCTCAGGCACCGTTCCGACGCTTATGCCGAGAGCTCCAAGGGTCTGGGGGCCGGCAATGCCGTCCACCGTAAGGCCCTTTTGCTTCTGGAATTTGCGGACCGCCGCCTGCGTCTGCGTGCCGTAATAGCCGGTGATGTCGCCCGTAAACAGGCCTCTCTCCTTTAAAGCCTGCTGAATGGCCGAAACCTCCTTGCCCGAGGAACCAATCTTTGAAAGCACTTCCTGCCTGTCAATATTTTGGCAAATCAAATGAACTAATGACATACATATAACAAACGCACAGAGTATATAATAAAAAGACCGGCGCCTGTTTTTAAGGTTCATGTCGGAATTCACTTTAATCTCTCCTTTTTTGGTGTTTGATGATATTATTGCCGCCGCAGCCAGAATAATCCCCCTTGCGGGGGAGGTAAATTGTGGCGTCTAAGGCCATTCTGCCCAATTTGGTTAAAGTCAATTGAGATAAATTGTGCACTAAACCAAATCGAAAAAAAGCCCTTGACAAACGGCCGCAAAAGTGTTAAGATACACAAGCTGTCCCGCGAAACCCGAAGACGGCCGACAAAACACGACAAAGAAATTCTGAAAGTCAACGAAAAAATTTGAAAAAAGTACTTGACAACGCGTTTGAGTTGTGTTATAATGCTCGGGCACCCTTTCGGAGGGAGCGAGAAAGCGAAAAGAAACAGCAGCTTGAAAATTGAACAACAGAACCAAAAAAC
>CANQPB010000046.1 GCA_947625615.1 uncultured Clostridia bacterium
GAAAAAACTGTCCACCGGACAGTTTTTTCTCCCCGTCCTGCGCTTCGCTTCGCATTATCCGTAGGACGCCTGCTCGGTGTCCTACGGAGAGATTCCGCGACTGCGGTCGCGGCCAGAGGCTGCTCGCCTCTGGACTCTCGCAAACCTTTTGAAAAAGGTTTGATCAAAAACTTTTCTCTAATCAGGCGTTGGTTTACGCCTCCTCAAACTGCGCCTCGTAGAGCTGCTTATAGAACCCGCCGGAGGCCATAAGGCTTTCGTGCGTGCCCTGCTCGACCACCTGCCCGTCGCGCATGACAAGTATCATGTTCGCCGATCTTATCGTTGAAAGCCGGTGGGCAATCACAAAGCAGGTCTTCCCTTTCATCAGCTCCCGCATGGCGGCCTGTATCTGCTGCTCGGTTCTTGTGTCGACGTTCGAGGTCGCCTCGTCAAGAATCAGCATGTTTGCGTCCAAAAGCATCGCCCGCGCGATAGTCAGAAGCTGCTTCTGACCCTTCGATATGCTCGTTCCGTTGTCCGAGAGCAGCGTGTTATACCCCTCGGGCAGGCGGGAGATATAAGAATGTATCTTCGCGGCCTTTGCCGCCGCAACGACCTCCTCCATGGTGGCGTCGGGCTTGCCGTAGGCGATGTTCTCAAATATAGTCCCGTAGAAAAGCCATGTGTCCTGGAGCACCATGGTGTAGGCGCGCCTCAGTGAATCCCGCGTCAGGCCCCTTATGTCCTTTCCGTCGACCGTCACCGAGCCGCCGTCCACGTCGTAAAAGCGCATCAGCAGGTTTATGACCGTCGTCTTTCCGGCGCCCGTAGGCCCGACTATGGCGGTTAATGATCCCGGCTCGGCCACCATGCTGAAATCCTTGATTATGGGGTGGCCGGGGTTGTAGGAAAAGTCCACATGCGAAAGGCCTACCCGCCCCTCGACGTCCTTAAGCTCGGCGGCGTCGGCGGCGTCGGGCTTTTCCGGTTCGGCGTCGATAAGGCTGAACACCCTTTCCGCCGCGGCAAAGGCGCTTTGCAGCTCGGCGATGATGTTCGCGACCTCGTTTATCGGGCCGGAGAACTTGCGGGAATACTGCACGAAGCTTGAAAGATCGCCCAGAAGCAGCCGGCGGTTGAAGAACGCCGCCCACCACGCCGCAAAGCCCGCGCCGGCGGTATATTCCGCCGCGGAGCCGCCCTTCAGAAACAGCAGCGCCCCGAACACGCATACGAGCGTCAGCGAGATGTTGTTTATGAACATAACCGAAGGGCCGGTGATGGTGCCGTTGGCCTCGGCGGCGGTATAGGCGTCGACGGCCGACTTATTCTTTTCGTCAAACTTTTCGAGGACAGCGTTCTCGCGGCCGTATGCCCTTATGGTGCGCTGGCCGGAAATCATCTCCTCGACGTAGCCGTTGAGCTCGCCCAACTTTGCGCTTCGGCGCCTGAACATCGGTCTCACGCGGTTGGCAAGCCAGCTTGTGAAGACGAACGTCGCCGGGACGGTGAACAAAAAGATGACTACAAGCTTCGGCGCTATCGTAAACATCATTATAAACGAGACGGTGACCGTCACGACGCTCTGCAAGATCTGCAAAAGGTCGGAGGACATCGACTGGTTCACGGTGTCAACGTCGTAGGTGACGACGCTTATTATGTTGCCGGTCTGGTATTTGTCGAAGAAGCTGACGGGCAGCGAGGCGAGATTTTCAAAGATGTCGTGGCGCATCTGCTTGGAAATTTTCTTTGAGAGGCGGATCATTACCGCATTAAGCAGATACACCAGCGCCGAGGATATCGCATAAAACACCGCCATGAGAATGCAGCAGCGGTAAACCGTTTTGAAATCTACCTTTCCCGCGCCGAGGTCGATGGCGTTTATCGCCTGGCCCGAAAGCTTCGGCCCGTAAAGCGCAAGAAGGCTTGAAGATACCGACAGAAACAGCGCCAGCGCCAAAAGCAGCCGGTTTTTCCCGAGATACTGCCAAAGGCGGTATAAAAGCCTGCCCTTCGAGCGGCTCTGGCCGGTAAAGCTCTGCTTAAGGGCGTCGTCGCCCTCCGGCCTGATTTTCAGATTTGCGGAAGCGGGAGGATTCTTAGGCATAAGCGCCCTCCTTTCCTTCGCCCATCTGCGAGTCGGCTATAAGGCGGTATTCCTCGCAGCTTCGCATCAGCTCGTCGTGGGTGCCGAGACCTATCGCCCTGCCGTCAGATAGCACCAAAATTTTCGTGCAGCCCCTTATCGAGCTTATTCTCTGCGCTATCAAAACGGTGGTGGTCTTGCTGTAGTTTCTCTTTAGGGCCTTTCTCAGCTCGGCGTCGGTGCGGTAGTCGAGCGCCGAGGAGGAGTCGTCAAGAATGAGTATCTCGGGGTCGGAAGCGAGGGCACGGGCTATTAAAAGCCTTTGCTTCTGGCCGCCCGAAAGATTGTTTCCCCTGACGGCAACCGGGCGCTCCATGCCCTCTTGGCGGCTGAAAATAAATTCCGCAGCCTGGGCGTCCTCGGCCGCGCGCTTTAAAGATTCCTCCGGCAGATCCCTGAAAAATCCTATGTTGTCGCCTACGGTGCCCTCCATGACAAAGTCGTTTTGGAATGCCGCGCCGAATTTCGGTTTCAGCTCCTCCTCCGAACAGCTCTTTATGTTCTTGCCGTCGATGAGTATCTCCCCCTGCTGGGGATCGTAAAACCTCATAAGCAGATTTACGACCGTAGATTTTCCCGAGCCGGTGCCGCCGAGGATACCGAGGCTTTCGCCCCGCTTAAGGGTAAAGCTGAGGTTGTCGATATTTGCCCCTATGCCGGTATAAGAAAACGTGACGTTTCTGAATTCTATGTGAGGGGGCTCGCCGCCCTCAAAAGTATCATTTCGCTCCTCGGCGACGGGAACGAGATCCCGCGGCAGCGCAAGAACGTCGGCGACGCGGTGGGCGCTCGCCTCGCCCTTAGACCACATGACGAATATCCTCGTTATGCCGAGCATGGCGTTTAAAATCATGACAAAATAGGTTAAAAACGCGATTATGACGCCGCTTTTGGTGCTTCCGGCGTTTACCCGGAATGCGCCTATCAGAACGACGAGCGTAAGCCCTAAATTGAGCACCAGCGAGGTAGAGGGGTTTGTCGCCGCGGTGATAAGCCCCGCCTTGCGGTCGATAGCCGTCAGCTCCTCGTTTACGGTGTTGAAGCGGGATTTTTCGTATTCCGTCTTGCTGAGCGCCTTTATCACCCTTACGCCGGTGATGTTTTCCTGCAAAACCCTCACGACGCGATCCAAAACCGACTGTTCCTCTTTATATAGCGGCACGCTTTTTTTGGTGACGACATAGACAATCACGCCGATGAGCGGCAAAAGCATGATGAGCACCAAAGCGAGGACGGGATCCATACTGAGCATCATGAAAACTCCGCCCAAAAGGAGAATGGGCGCGCGGACGCCGAGCCTCTGAACCCGCGCCAGAAGCTGGTTTATGTTATATGTATCGCTCGTCAGGCGGGATTCCGCCGACGGGACGGTGAGCCTGTCCATCTGCGCGGCCGAAAGGCCCTCAAGCTTTTCAAAGAGATCGTATCGAAGCTTGCGGGTTATCTTGCCCGAGCTGACCGCCGACATTCGGTTGGCTATGACGTTTGAGGCAAGGCAGCCCGCCGCGCACAAAAGCATAAGTCCCCCGAACGCAAAGATCATCAGCTTTTCGCCGGTGGGCACTACGTCGTCGAGGATCTTTTCCATGAAATAGGGTATCAGAAGCTCGAGCCCGGCGCCTAAAAGCTTTATCAGCATCGTCAGCAGGATATAGGGCACATACGGTCTGATATATTTACCTAACTTTTCCATTTATCTCCCTGTGATCTGGTAAGATTTATCGGTATACTGCATGAATTCTATCTTGTTGCCGTCGGGATCGTGCGACCACATCTGCCAGGTGTTGTCAATGCCGAGAACCGGCTCGGAATCGATGGGCACGCCGTGCGCGGCAAGATGATCCCTCAGCGCATGGATATCGTCGGTTATCAGGGCGAGATGCTGATAGTTAAATTTATTCCATTCCGGCAGATTCAGCTCGTCGGCGCCCTCGGGGTCAAAGAGCTCCAAAAAGAGCGAGTCGGTCACGCGAAGATAGACTATCCACTCGCGGTCGGCGGGGATATCCGCGGGGGCGTCGCCGCGGTCGCCGTAGGTGAGCGAGAAGCTGCGCTTGAAACCGAGGACTTCGGTATAGAATTTTTCCGACGCCGAAAGATCGCGGCATTTGAATGCAAGGTGTCCGAGTTCAAGAATTTTCATTGTAAAACCTCCATAAAGCAGTAAAAGCGGTAAAACGGCCGACGTACAGGAATCAGGGATATTGTATCACAAACCGCCGAGGAATGCAAGAGCGGAAAAACACCTGATGTGGCCTTTTAGGCCACATCTGCCTGCCCATTACCTATTGACTTTTTGCATGCGCTATCTTATAATATATCAGAAAACTTTTTACAAGGGGGAGCACTATGTCAGACATGATCCTTGAAGTCCGCTCGGAACTCACCGACCGCATAATTCCGTTCTGGAAGGGCCTGCGCGACGACGTTCACGGCGGGTATATCGGGCAGGTGGATTTCGACCTTACCCGCAGGCCCGAGGCCGAGCGCGGCTGCATCTTGAACAGCAGAATTCTCTGGTTTTTCTCGGAGGCCTACATCGCCCTCGGCGATCCTTCGCTTCTCTCTGAGGCAGACCACGCCTATGAGATGCTCAAAAAAATGACCGATCCCGCAAACGGCGGCGTCTTCTGGGCGATAAATCCCGACGGCAGCGTTTTCGATCCCACAAAGCACACCTACAATCAGGCGTTCGCGATCTACGCGCTCTCGGCCTATTACCGCGCGAGCGGCCTTGACGAGCCACTCAAGCTCGCCTATGAGCTGTATGACACCGTTCAGACCCGCTGCTTCGACGGCGACGGCTATCTTGAGGCGTTCACCGCCGACTGGCGCCCAGAGAGCAACGAAAAGCTCAGCGAAAACGGCGTAGAGGCAAAAAGGACGATGAACACTCTGCTACATGTTCTCGAGGGCTACACCGGGCTTTATGAGGCCGACCGCAGCGAAAAGGTGCGGGATTCGCTTATGTTCATCATCGACGTCTTCGAGAAAAAGATCTACAACCCGAAAAAGCGGCGGCAGGAGGTTTTTTTCGACATGGACTACCGCACGCTTATCGATCTTCACAGCTTCGGCCACGATATCGAGACCTCGTGGCTTATGGATCACACCCTGAGGATACTCGACGACCCAAAGCTAACCGAAAAAATCCGCCCGCTTCTTCTTGAAATGGCGGACAACACCTATAAGACTGCGTTTACGGATCACGGCTTTTGCAACGAGAGCGAAAACGGCAGAATCGACCGCACGAGGATATGGTGGGTGCAGGCCGAGGCGCTTTTGGGATTTCTCAACGCATATGAGCTCACCGGCGAGGAGCGCTATAAAACCGCCGTGCTGACGCAGTGGCGTTATATCCGCGATTTCGTCGTCGACCGCCGCCCCGGCTCGGAGTGGTTCTGGAGCGTTCACGAAAACGGCACGCCTACCGACAAGCCTATAGTCGAGCCTTGGAAATGCCCCTATCACAACGGCAGAATGTGCCTTGAAATTCTCCGCCGCTGCGGATCGGAAGGCCGTCTTGCAGAATTTAAGGAATAACATATGCCTACAAGTAAGGAATTTCTGAAATTTTTATCGGATCAGCTGTCCTCTCTCGACGGGATATCCTGCCGCATGATGATGGGCGAATATTTAATATATTACCGCGGTAAGATCGCCGCCTATGTTTGCGACGGGCGTCTTTTGGTAAAACCTGTTCCGTCGGCGATAAAAATGCTGCCCGGCGCCGAATACGACGCAATTTACGAGGGCGGCAAAAAGAAGCTGCTCCGGGTCGACGATGTCGATAACAAAGAGCTTTTGACAAAGCTGTTTACGGCGATGTATGACGAACTGCCCGAACCGAAGCCCAAAAAGAAAAAAGAGTTGTAGCCGAATCACAAAGAATATATAAGGAGAACCGATATGACATATGACGAACTGACAGAGCGCTATGAGGCGCTGATATCCCGCCCGAACAGGGTGAACGCCGACCGCTATAACGGCATCTACGAGCGCTGGGAAAACCCGGTGCTCACCCGAGAGCATATCCCTCCGTTCTGGATTTACGACCCCAACCCCGAAACGAATCCTCACATGATGCAGCGCCTCGGGGTAAACGCGGTGTTCAACAGCGGCGCGCTGCTTTTAAACGGAAAATACACCCTTGTCGCGAGGGTAGAGGGCTGTGACAGAAAGAGTTTCTTTGCGGTGGCGCAGTCAGACAGCCCCACCGAGGGCTTCCGCTTCTGGGACGAGCCGGTGATACTGCCCGACACCTGCCCCGACGAGACGAACGTATACGACATGCGCCTGACGCAGCACGAGGACGGCTGGATATACGGGGTATTCTGCTCCGAGAGCAAGGACGCGTCTTCAAAGGATCTCTCGGCCGCAGTCGCCGCCGCGGGGATTGTCCGCACCAAAGATCTGAAAAAATGGGAGCGGCTGCCGAACCTAAAAACGCTTCGCTCGCCGCAGCAGAGAAACGTGCTTTTGCACCCCGAATTCGTGAACGGAAAATACGCCTTCTACACCCGCCCGATGGACGATTTTATCGACACAGGCAGCGGCGGAGGCATAGGCTTCGGCCTCTGCGACGACATTGAAAACGCCGTCATCGACGAGGAAAAGATGACCTCGCTGAGAAAATATCACACCGTAACCGAAATCAAGAACGGCGCCGGCGCGGTTCCGATAAAGACGGAAAAGGGCTGGATCCACATAGCCCACGGCGTAAGAAACACCGCCGCGGGCCTCAGATACGTCGTATACGCCTTTGCAACGGCGCTTGACGACCCCTCGAGGGTGATCGCAGAGCCGGGGGGATTCCTCATCGCCCCATACGGCGGCGAACGCGTGGGAGACGTCTCGAATGTGGTCTTCACGAACGGCGCAATAGCCGCCCCGGACGGAAAGGTGTATATCTATTACGCCTCGAGCGACACAAGGCTGCATGTTGCCTCAACGGACACGGACAGGCTGACCGACTACGTCTTCAACACCCCGCGCGACCCCGGCCGCTCCGCCGACTGCGTGAGACAGCGCGCGGAATTCATAAGAAAAAATTTGGAGTATCTTAACAAATGAGATATAAAACCGCCCTGCCGGAAACTTCGACAGAGCGGTTGTTTTTAGGTAGAAGTATGTAAAAGCAAGTTTTAACGCTTCGCGGCACGCATGGAACTGCCGACAGCTCTCGCAAAGCCTTTTGGGGCAGGCGACGCGATTAAAACTCTTTGAGCACGAGCGGGCGGTCATTTTTGACCGCGAAGTGCGAAAAGCAAGTTTTAACGCTTCGCGGCACGCATGGAGCTGCCGACAGCCGTCGCAAAGCCTTCTGGGGCAGGCGACGCGATTAAAACTCTTTGAGCACGAGCGGGCGGGCGTTTATGCCCGCGAAGTGCGAAAAGCAAGTTTTAACGCGTCGCGATATAGGGGACCCCAAAAAATGCATGAATTTTTTGGGGAAAAGCCGGAAAAAGAAGCGTTGCTTTCAGCCGCTCGACTTCCCTCGGCGACAACGATTGCCTCGGTCGTCTTGCGGGAAAGCAATCGCATCTTTGCGCGGAATGAGTGAAGCGGCGATTTTGAATACGAAGCATGATAAAAGCGCCGCAAGCGATATGAAGCTTGCGACGCCGTGGCGGAGAAAGAGGGATTTGAACTTTAAATTGTACGAAAAATCGGATACAATTAAAGAAAATCAAGTGCCATTAAGAAAAAATTTGAAAAAATCAAAAATAATCGTCGTTGGGGTATTTATTGGGGTCAAAAATGGGGTCAAAAACAAGTCCAAATTTTTGGACAGATAAGAAAAACCGCCGACTATATGCCGACGGTCTTTCCTGTTTTTAGGAGAAATATATAATGGCTTACACTTCTTAGCCTTAGATGATGTCAGATTATTTGCGCGTATTTACACAAGTGCCAATTTCGGCGCGCAGTCGGCTTATCTGTTGCATAAGTTTTTTTCGCTTATCTCGCAGGGGCTGGCAGTCGCCATGTTCGCAATTCTTTTGGGTGCAGTTAAGGCAAAAAAGCTCTAATTCGTGTTCGCCCTCTTTGGTTAGTTCTTCAACTTGCGCCGCCAATTCTCGGCGACGTTTAAGCATTTTCATAGTTTGCGCTAAATTCGTCAGATACTCATCTGCGTTCTTAGGCGGTCTGCCGCGTCGTCTTTGCTGTTTATCCATTATTCGCCCCTCTGTCTATTTAAAAGTTTTCTATTGCCGCAGCTGTTAATTCGCCCCAGTGGTTTATCATAGCTGGGTTACTTATCGACCTGCCGTATACGTCGCCCAAATAGTCAAAAGTCTTTAAAAGTTCGTCGCCGCTGCTCTGGCGGCTCTCGTGACTAACAAGGCGCAAGGCTCGTGCGGTGCTGTCGCTCTGGCCGTACTTTGCTGTCAATTCGTCTGCTGCGTCCGCTGCGTATTTGCCTATAAGCCGTATCATTGTGACATTGCCTTTCTCCTGCGCCTCGTGCAGTAGTTTTGAATACTCATTCGCGGTCAAAATACCGCTTTTTAAAAGCTCAAGCGTCGCGCCGTCAAGCTGCGCAGGGTCTACGCTGTAAGCGTCGTCAAGCTGTGCTGCAAGCTCTCTGCGCAGTGCTGCAAGGTCGTCTGCGTGGCTCTCAAGGCGTTTTTTTGCGGCTTTTATTGCCTCTTTAGCCTCTAAAACGTCGGCTTCTGCGCGTGTTGACTTTGCCATGTATGCAGCGTCCACAAGGCCGCGCCGCTGTGGGTATTCTTTTTTCTTTGCCTCTGCTGCTTTGAGGCGTTCGGCCGCTGCGACGTATTCTGAAAAGGCCTCTCGCGCTATTTCGTCAACCTTTCGTGCAATATAGTTAAATTTACTCATGGTTATTTTTCCTCGCTTTCTAAATAGTTTGTAAAAATGTTTGTAAGGGCGCAGCCGTCACAATAAAGTGCGCAGTCTGTGCGGCACGTCCTGCCGTAACGGTCGAGGGGGCAGAACCGGCCGGCCGTATCGGTCTTTGCTTTGCCTTTTGCAAGGGTGCAGCTCTCGCCTATAAATAAAGCGCACGCCTCGCGCTTACAGTCGGTACAAGTGCCGTTACCGTCCATAAAAGGGCAATTACGCCGCTTTGCTGCCCTCTCTGCGGCCTCTTGCTGCTCTCGTTCTTCATCTGCTTTGCGCTGCGCTCTTTGCACTTCTTTGCTGGCAAAAAATATGTGTTCGGGCAGTCCGTCTATTTCTTTTTCATACTCTATCGCGCCATTGCCTATAACGCGGTATAGTCTGCCAAACGGCCCCGGCTCGCATTGCCACTCTCCCGGCTCAATATTTTGCTTTGGTATTCGCACGGCTTTTTACCTCGCTTTCTGGCCGCTGTCGGCCTCTAAATTTTATTTGTCTGCCACGGCAAAGGGTATGCGCTCATATCCTCGCCGCGTTCATACGCCTGTTGTCGCAGACGGCCAATTTCTCGCGCCCGTTGGTATTCTGCTTCACGCTTTTTTACTTCTTCGGGGGAGTTGTATTCGTCTTGTATTTCTTTCATTAGCATTTCCATCTCCTTAACCGTCTGAGCGTGTTCCTCTGGCGTGGGTGGTCGTTCACGCTTAGTCAGTCGGAAATTAAAGGCCTCATCTTCGGTCAAGTCTG
>CANQPB010000047.1 GCA_947625615.1 uncultured Clostridia bacterium
AGATAGAATACTATTCTGTGTTCGTATGCGCGCGTTATGGTGGAGGCGACGGGAATCGAACCCGTGTCCGAAAACCAATCTGGAAAACTTTCTCCGAGTGCAGCCTGTCATTTAAGTTCCCTCACTCAAACGCCGGCCGGCAGGCTTTTGAATTCGGTAGCCCGTGATACACCGCCGCGCTACGGGCGTTGCGCCGCGGCGTTCACCACTTAACGACGCCCAGACTTAAGCCGTGGTACTCTTAAGCAGGACGGGCCGCTATTAAGCAGCAGCCAATTCTAAACGGTTATTGTCGTTTAATTTTAATTTCGCGCCATTTTAAAGAGATACGGCGCCGTCTCTACTCGCTTATTCGCCGTCCTGATCCCCGTCGAAACCTTTACGCCCCCGAGAGGAGCAAAAACTGCTCACCTATTATTATACACACTTTTCGGCGAAAATCAACAGGGGCGGAAAATTTTTTGCCGCTCCGTCGCTTTTTTGCGGTCTGCGCAGACTGCTCCCCGCGCTTAATAAATGTTTCCCTCTATTTCGTGATCTCTGAAATAGAATCTGTCGTCCCGCTCGCCTATCTCGCGGGAGACTTTGCAGGGTATTCCCATCGCGACGGTGTTTGCGGGGATATCCTTTGTGACGACGCTGCCGGCGCCTATCACCGCGTTGTCCCCTATAGTCACCCCGGGCAGGATAGTAACCCCGGCGCCTATCCAGCAGTTTTTGCCTACCGTCACCGGGAAATTATACTGATATCCCTCGCTCCTAAGCTTGGGATTCACCGGGTGGCCCGCGGTGGTTACCGTCACGTTGGGGCCTATCATGGTGTTGTCGCCGATATATATAAAGGTGTCGTCGACAAGCGTGAGATTGAAGTTTGCATACACCTTATTGCCGAGGTGAACATGCCGCCCGCCCCAGTTCGAATAAAACGGCGGCTCGATATAGCACTCCTCGCCCACCGAGGCGAACATCTGCTTTAAAAGCTCGGCGCGCCTTGCCTGCTCATGCGGGCGGGTGGAGTTGTAGTCATACATAAGCTCCATGCATTCAAACTGCACCTTCATTATGGAATCGTCGGTAGGAAGATAGAGCTTTTTTGAGTGGAGTATTTCAAAATCCTTAAAGCCGTCCATAATAACTCTCCTTTTTATTTTGTCAGATCATAGCTCACGGTAAGAAGCGAGGTTACCTCCTCCTCGGAAAGCTCGCCGATAAGAAGGGTGAGCCAGTGCTCCTTCGACATGTGGTACGCTTTGAAATAACCCTCTTTAAGTATGAGCGAGCCGATGAGCCGGGGATCGCACTTGACATTTAAGATGTCGACCTGTTCGTCGCCGTCAAGGCCGAGCCTGCACCTCGGTATCCTCATTATCACCCCGAACCATTTCTTGCTGCCTCCGTGCCTTAAAACGGCGTAGTCCGGCTCGGAATCCCAGGGATAATCCGGTTCGGCGCCGAAAAACTCGCGGGCATATAAAAAAACTTCTTCTCGCGTCATGCTGCCTTCCTCCTGCTGACTTTGGGCTTCGGGCGAATCCCCGGCCGCCCCCTCCCTGCGGGGGCGGGCGGCCGCCGCGCTTTGGCGCGGGGCCCGGCGGCGCGGCCGCCATGCGGCCAAGCCGCCGGGCTTGGATTCGCCCCCGCATATAGGGGCGCCCGCCCTTAATTTTTCGCCTTTTTATACGCCTCGACGGCCTCTTTTACGTTTACCCCGTCTACTGTCATGCCGCCTATGTCGCAGCCCGAAAGCCTGACGTTTGCAAGACAGCTGTTTTCTATCTCGGCCCCGAACAGGTTTATGCAGCGAAGCCGCGAGCCGACAAGATTCACGCCGGAGAGATCGCTTCCGTCGCAGTCGATGTCGTAGAGCTTCGAGTTCACCGCCCTGACGTCGGTAATAACCGAGCCCTCAAGGCTGCAGTGGTTAAGCTGCGAGCCCGCCATGTCCACGCTGTCGAGGAGGGATTTTTGCATCTTAACGCAGTATTTTCCCTCTTTTTCGCATTCCTCGCAGCAGCCGAAGCTCGCCCCACTGAGATCTGTGTTTTCAAAGCCCGTCCCCGAAAGGTCGAGCCCCCTGACCGTCTCGCCGGCCGTAAATTTAACTTCCATAGTCTTCCTCCTCAGTGCTGTCTGTCCTTGACGGCGCGCTCGATGTCGCGCTGAGACTGCTTTTTGGCCAAATCCTCCCGCTTGTCGTAGAGCTTTTTGCCCTTGCACAGCCCGACGTCCACCTTCACGCGGGAATCCTTATAATAAAGCCTCAGCGGAATAAGCGTAAGCCCCTCCTGCCTGACCTTGTCGTAAAGCCGGCGTATCTCCTTTTTGTGCATAAGAAGCCGCCTCACCCGCCTCGGGTCGCGGTTGAAGATGTTCCCCTTTTCATAGGGACTTATATGCATTCCGTTCACAAAGATCTCGCCGTCCTTTATCTCGCACCAGCTGTCCTTAAGGTTCACCCCGCCCATTCTCACCGATTTCACCTCGGTGCCCTTAAGCTCGATGCCGGCCTCCAAATTTTCAAGGACGAAATATTCATGCCGGGCGGCGCGGTTCTCGGCTATCGTCTTATTCAGCTTCTGCGGCATATATCTGCCCCCTTTCGGATATTATAACCCCCGCTGCGCGCGCATTTTCGGGGATAGTGGCGATAAACATATCTCGGTTAAAAGCAGCGTCTTTTCAAAATCGGACATGTTTATCCTCCGTTTCACATGGATATGTTTATTTGATTATACCACACCCCCGCGATAATTTCAATATTTTTTGAATAAAAGGGAATGTACATTCAGCGCGCATTTTCTTATGCTTAAAATCGTCGCCGCAGGCGACACCTTGAAACTCTAAATTCTAATTTCTAACTTCTATCTTCTTGATGTGGCCTGATGGCCACATCAGAAGAAAAGGGAGCGCCCCGGCTCGGCAACAAATTGATAAAAGATACAAATATCACTGTATAAAACTGTCTATATTGCTATATTTCAATTTTCACTTGACTTTTTTTCAAAAAAGTGAGATAATAAATTTGTAGAAGTGCGGCGCAGCCGCCTCTAATATTTTAGTACGGAGGAATACTTATGAAAAAAATTCTTTCAATCGCCGTAGCCCTTATGATGGTTATGGCACTCACTGTCAGCGTTTTTGCCGACGCCGAAGTCGTATACGAGTATCAGAGCCCTACCTCTGTTGCCATCGGCTGGACTAACCTTTTTGACAAAGGCAGCGCCGACGCCACCGCTTTCTTTGAGGCTCTCAATACCGAGGGTGCCGTTCTCCAGATGGTAGGCACCGACCTCACCGAGGCTGACAGAACCGACGAAGAAGCATGGTTCCAGCTTTGCACTCAGGACGGCGCCAACTGGACTGACGCCGGCACCGTCAAGACCGAAAACATCGGCGAAACCTATGAGTTCACCGACGAAGGTTACATGATCTCCGTTCCCGCCAAGGCTTATTACGACGCTATTGTCGCCAGCGGAGTTCCCACTACCGACATGATTTTAGTCTTCAACGCCGGCGGTTCATGGACTAAGGCCGCTACCAAGCTGACCATCAGAGTTGTCACCGGTGTTGAGGCTCCCGCCGCCGAGACCGAAGCCCCTGCTGAGACTGAGGCTCCCGCCGCCGAGACTGAGGCTCCTGCCGAGACTACTGCCGAGACCGAAGCTCCCGCTTCCACTCCCGCCCCCGAGGCTCCTAAGACCGGCCTCGCCCTTGCGGTAGTTCCCGCCGTCATGGCTCTTGCCGCCGTCGCGGTTTCCAAGAAGCACTAATCCAAAGTTAAAAAGCTCAAGCGTCCCTGCGGGGGCGCTTTGCTTTTTGTGACAAAAAATCCCTCGGCATTTTGTACACCGTGACGAAAACCCGGCGCTGCTCCCCTGCCGTCCTTGACATCTTCGCGGCGGGGTTATATAATGGATTCAGGTTTATGATTTTCATAAATTCAGTTTATTTTCAGGAGGAATGATTATGAAGAAAATTTTAGCAGTCGCCATGGCGCTTGTCATGGTGGTATCAATGTGCGTGGGCGTTTCCGCCCTCGACGAAAGTAAGAAAACACTTATGCCGCAGGTGTGGATTCAGGATACCAACGGTTATACCTGGGTCGAAGCCAAGCCCGCCGGCGCCACCGAGGCTCCTCATGTTGCCCTCGGCGAAACCGTTGACGTTGTACTTACCAACTTCGACGATTACAGCAAGCTCGATATGACTTCCGGCTGCAACGGCTACGGCTTCCAGATCTGCGACGAAACCCTTTCCACCGAAACCGCGGGCGACAGCTCGACCATCGGCTTCACCATTTCCGACATGACCTTCAAGGCCGACGGATATGACGACATCGTCGTCCCGATCGCCGGCTCCTACACCAAGGACATCAAGACCGTGCAGTATGACTGGGGCGTAGGCGACAACAACGCCAACTTCAATTCCGAAGTTACCGCCGCTATCTCTGCCGTTGTCGGCACCGACGCCAAGGCTATCTTTGATTACTTCAGCGCCCTGACCTCGATTTCCTACACCATTACCTACGATTCCTACAACGGTGAAACCGCTGCTCCCGCCGCTGAGACCGAAACCCCTGCCGAGACCGAGGCTCCCGCCGAGACTACTGCCGAGACTGAGGCTCCCGCCGACGCTCCCGCTGAGACCCCTGCCGAAACTCCCGCCCCCGAGGCTCCTAAGACCGGCCTTGCCCTCGCGGTAGTTCCCGCCGTCATGGCCCTCGCCGCCGTCGCGGTTTCCAAGAAGCACTAATCCAAAGTTAAAAAGCTCAAGCGTCCCTGCGGGGGCGCTTTGCTTTTTGTGACAAAAAAATCCCCGCAGATTTGTATACCGTGCCAAAAAAGTCAATATTTAGTGCGAAATACTTGACATCGGCCAAATTAAGGGTATAATATAAATAGATTTATGAATATCATAAATTGAATATTTTAGTGGAGGAATAACCATGAAGAAAATTTTAGCAATCGCCATGGCGCTTGTCATGGCACTTTCGCTCACCGTTGCTGTTTTTGCTGAGGATGTCATCTACAATATGGTGACCACCGGCGGACAGTATATGGACGGCATCGACGTTGCTTCGGGCGCTAAGCTTGACGACGGCGGAGAAGGCGGCTGGGGCAGACTTGCCACCAACTGGGTTCAGGGCGGCACCGTCCTCAACGACGTTCTTGAAGCTTTCAAGAACACCGACGCCTCCGTTCGCATCACCTTTACCGGCGACATCACCCAGATCGGCTTCCAGACTGAGAACGGCGGTCTCGAAATGACCGACATTCCGGCTGAGAACATCACCGAGGCCGACGGCAAGAAGGTTGCAATAGTTCCTGTTGCCACTATCGTTGCCAACGCTCCCTTTGCAATTGCAAACGATAACACCGGCTTCTTCAACTTCATGCTCACCTACTCCGGCGACACCGTTCTTTACGGTTTTGAAGTAGTTTCCGGCCTCGAGGCCGCTGCTGCTCCCGCTGAGACCGAAGAGCCCGCCGAGACCGAGGCTCCCGCCGAGACTACTGCCGAGACTGAGGCTCCCGCCGACGCTCCCGCTGAGACCCCTGCCGAGACTCCCGCCCCCGAGGCTCCTAAGACCGGCCTTGCCCTCGCGGTAGTTCCCGCCGTTATGGCTCTCGCTGCTGTCGCGGTTTCCAAGAAGCACTAATTAAAAAAACGGAACGCTCCTTAGGGGGCGTTCTTTTTTTGCGGAAAAATCTTGACAAACCGGCGCGCATGTGGTAGTATAAACAATACGGCGGCGCCCGGCGCCCGCCCGCAAATCACCGGGAGTGGTATCGAAGCGGTCATAACGAGGCGGTCTTGAAAACCGTTTGAGGGGTGACTCTCACGTGGGTTCGAATCCCACCCGCTCCGCCACGCCGTCGCGGACTACGTATCGTTCGCGGCGGCATTTTTATGCCAAAAGTCCGGCAAAGCCGGTAGTCTGCGAAGCAGACCTGAGGCGTGAGCCGATGCGGCTTTGCAATAGGCGTCGCAACGAAAAGTGACCTTTTGCAGTTGGTGCGGCGACGCCGCTCATTCATTCCGCGCAAAGATGCGATTGCTTTCCCGCAAGACGACCGAGGCAATCGTTGTCGCCGAGGGAAGTCGAGCGGCTGAAAGCAACGCTTCTTTTTCCGGCTTTCCCCCACAAACGCAGGCGTTTGCGGGGACCCTTTTTGCTCCCGTATGGGGCTTTTTCATTTGCGCCCGCGGCGTCACAAGCTCCATATCCCTCGCCCTTCCGCAAGCGTCGGGGCTCACTCATTCCGCTGTTCCGCCTTTTCCCCAAAAAATGCACGCATTTTTTGGGGCCCCGTGTTGCGACGCGTTAAAACTTGCTTTTCGCACTTCGTGGGCATAAACGCCCGCCCGCTCGTGCTCAAAGAGTTTTAATCGCGTCGCCTGCCTTAAAAGGCTTTGCGAGAGCCATAGGCGCAACATCGTTTAAGCGCAAGCTCAATATCGTTTGCGCGTATCACGCACAACATCATTTTCCTACCACAACTCAGTCACAAACGGCAAAACTCCGCGAAAGTCATATCTTCCTCCGGCGATTGGGACTCCGGCGGGACGAAATCCCTCCGAAGATTCATTAGGAATTCTTCCGCCCTTTTCTTGTTTCCTTTCACCGGCAGCCCTGTCGCAATCCATTTTTCGTGCCTCTTCCCAAGCGAGTCATTATAGCTTAGAACCGCGTAATAGCGACCCTTTTTGATTGTCAAGTGTCCTGCAATATACATTAACGCAATTAAAGAAATCAGACTTCAGCGAGAAATGTCGTTAGAGGATATTGGCGATATACTGGACTACACCCGGCAAAACATCTCCAAAATAGAGAATGGAAAGTTGAAAACTTTCCCGGCTAAAAAAATACCGATTATTGCCCTGAGGCTTGGCGTGTCACCAGCATATCTTCTTGGCTTAGCGGATCAAAAGTATAAACCCAATCGAATTGAATGCTTTTTCTGGGAACACCCGGACCTATTATTTGTTGAGAATAATGCGCAAAATACAATTAGGCTCATCGAGGAGAGTAAGCAGATAATCAGTTATGTAAAGTTTTACCGTGAGATTAACCCTGAAGATTCGTATCGATTCTATGAAACCGATTTAGAACAGGCCCAAGAGAGATTAAAAACTGTCATAAGTGATATCAAGGATAACGAATTGGTCTACTTCCCTTGAAAAAATATTGAATCCCTATAATCGTACATCTTGCCGTCCTCATCTCGCAGCGCTCGGTTGAAAGGCTTGTCCTTTAGCTTTGATTCTTCGTCGCAAATCAAAGCAACGGGCTCCTGCCAAGGATAAACGGCTTGAATGTAACCTTCGACCTCGTGCTGAAGTGATTTAAGATTGTTCTCGATTTCTTTGACATAGGGCTTCTTGCTGGGCTCAACGACCAAAACCGTGATTTTAGACATAATAAATCCTCCTGAAGTGTTTATTGAAGCGACGCTTCAGGAGGATAATATATGGTTTAAGATGGGGAAAATTGCGGTTATGCCTTACTCGACACCGAGTGCCTTGAATACAGCGTCCTCCGCGCTTTGATAAAAAATAAGATTGAATCGTCCTACCAAATCCGAAGGAACGGCGCCGAGACGTGATTTATCAAGGGTATTTTCTGCGTAGAAAAAAGTTTTTAGTAATTTTACCCGTCAATTCCGCTTGACAAACAAAAAGATTTATGGTAAACTATCAGTTAGCACTTGCTAACTGCGGATTTCTACTGCTTTCTAAGCAGCTTTTATTATAACGGCAAGTTAGCGGCGACTAACTCAAATCAAAGGGCCTATAGTTGCAAAGGGAGAAGGAATAGACTATGAAAACAAATGCAGAACGGGCACAGGAGCGGCTGACCCTGACGCCGAAAACAGAGTTCACGTTAAAAAAGGACGGCTTCATCGGCGCGCTGTATAGGCCGGAGCGGGACGAATATCCCGGAAAGGCCGTTATCATGTTCGGCGGCAGCGACGGGATCTACAACCTTACGAAGCTGGTTGCGGAGCAGTATGTAAAGCGCGGAATGACAGTTCTTGCGCTGGCGTATTGGAACGAACCCGGTCTGCCGGACGGCTTTGAAAAAGTCCCGGTAGATTCGGTAGAAAAAGCCGTTCTATGGCTGCGTGGACAAGGCTTTGAAAAGGTCGGTCTGTGGGGGATCTCCATGGGTGCGGAGCTTGCGCTGCTGGCCGGAAGCCTGATGCCAGAGTTGATTTCCTGCGTGACGGCGGTGTGCCCGACGAACATCTGCGGGCAGGGCTTCGTGAAGAAAAAAGGCATTCAGCAGCTGGAGTGCTCCGCCTTCAGCTGGCGTGGGAAGGAGCTGCCCTGGGCCCGGCTGAAGGCTTCCAAGTCCGCCATTCTCCGGGACAGCCTGCGGGAACGGAGCGTCTGCCTGCGCTCCTGCTATGAGGACGCGGTGCAGAATGCCCCGGAGGAGGCACAGATCAAGGTGGAGAACATCGGCGGCCCGGTGCTGCTGCTCTACCCAGAGCATGATGCCATGTGGCCTTCCGAGATGTCGGCAGAGAAAATCAGGGTGCGGCTGAAAGAGAAGAACTTTTCCTACCCCTGCAAGTGCGTCAGCTACAAATACGCGAGCCACATGCTTGTCCCGGTGAAGTCCCGATCCACGGTCATGTTTCGGGTAGAGCGGAAATATTCGGAGAAGTGCTGGGAGAGCGACATGGACGCCTTTGAAAAGACGCTGGCGTTCTGGAAAGAGGTGTGGTGAGACGATGGTTAA
>CANQPB010000048.1 GCA_947625615.1 uncultured Clostridia bacterium
AAAACAATACGGCATTTTATGGCAAAATGCCGTATTTTTGGGCTTTTTTATGTAAATTCTTGATTTTAGCGCGTCGGCGTGCTATACTGATTACGTTCACACTCAGACTAAGGAGAGCTAAAATGCCGGAACTTACCGAAGCTTCCGCGGCGGAATATGACAATATTCTGCACGGAAAAATGACACCTGCAATTGCGGCGCAGTATCTCAGAGAGGGTCGCATTGTTTTGCGCACATTCGGAGACGTTCTGCGCGAGGTTTACCCCGCGCCGGACATTCTCAGCCGTTTAAGCGATTTCTTTTCCGCCGACGATCCCGGCGCAAGCCAGCAATCGGTTCAGAGAAAGATAAGAAACTGGATCGCCGACAAGCACCCTCCCCAGAACAGGGAGGACATTTATAAGATAGCGTTTGCGCTTTCGCTCGACGAATCGCAGCTGAATCACCTTCTCGGCATGTGCGGCGACTACGGAATACAGTACCGCGACTGCCGCGAGCTTGTGCTGTCCTGGCATTTAAGGCACGGAATGAGCTACGGCGAAGCCCTTGAATTTTACGCCGGGCTGCCCGAAATGAATTCCGACGGCGGCACCGACGACGTCGCCAGCCAGATAACCCAGCAGATACACTATCTTTCGCTTATGGCGCAGAACCAGAAAGATCTTAAAGACCTCATCTACAAAAACAGCGACAAATTCGGAAAGATGCATCTGCGGGCATTCTTCTATTTCGACAGGTTCCTGAATCAGCTGACAAATCCCACCGGCTATAACGACGCCCACGAGGAGATCTATTCCGCCGAGACGGTTATGAACGTCTATCTCTCAATGCACATGCCCTCCTCAAGAAAACGGGACAACTATTCGCTCGTTCAGAAGCTCGTCAAGAAAAACTGGCCGAACGCCACTTCGATAAAAAATATACGCAGCCGCAAGGAGGACGTCTCAAGAAAGCTGCTGCTGCTTTTATACGTCGTCACCGAAAACGAGGGGATCGTGATGGACAACTACGACTACTACGACGAGACCCTTACCTTGGAGCAGCGCGTTGAAGATCACTGGTATACGATAAACGCCATGCTGAACGACTGCGGAATGGTGCCTCTTGACCCGAGAAACGCCTCCGACTGGCTTATTCTCTACGCAGTTTCAACCGACGACGAGGACACCCCGATGAGCGAGCGCCTCGAACAGGTGATAAAATTTATGTTCGACGATTCGCCGGACGAGGACGAAAGCGCACCTGAGTAATAACATTTAAACAAGCGAAGCGGGAAACCCTATTTAGGGTCTCCCGCTTTTAATTTTGTGTTTACTTTTCGCCGAGGGCTTCGGAGGCGCCGGAGAGCTTTGCGCGGATATCTATGTGCTGCGGGCAGGCGGCCTCGCATTTTCCGCATTTAACGCAGTCGGCGGGGGAGACCGAGGAGGTGGCCTCTTTATAAGCCGAAAGGGCTTCGGCGGTCTGGCCGCTGCCGAGCTGCATGTTCCACGCCGAGAAGATCTCGGGAATGGGTATCTGCTTCGGGCACTCGTGCATGCAGTAGCGGCAAGCTGTGCAGGGCACGGTCGAGGATCGGCCGATTATTCTCTGCGCCTGTTGGATTATCTTCTGCTCGTCGGAGCTCAGAGGCTTGAAATCGCGCATGTAGGAGATGTTGTCCGCCATCTGCTCGCGGTTCGACATTCCCGAGAGGACGGTTATTACGCCGTCGAGCGAGGCGGCAAAGCGTATCGCCCAGGAGGCGTAGGAGGCGTCGGGGGCGTATTCGCTGAACAGCTTTTTCACCTCTTTGGGGGGATTTGCAAGCGAGCCGCCCTTTACCGGCTCCATTATGACGATGGATTTATTATGCTTCCGAGCGACCTCGTAATTCGCCCGGGAGGATATAAAGCGGTTCTCCCAGTCGGCGTAGTTTATCTGGAGCTGGACAAAATCCACCTCGGGGTGGGCGGTGAGCAGTGAATCCAGAAGCTTCGGCCCCGCGTGGAAGGAGAAGCCGAAATGCTTTATAAGGCCCTTGCTTTTCAGCTCGCCGGCAAAATCCCAGATGTGGAATTTATCGTAGCGCTGAAAGTTCGGCTCCATGAGGGCGTGAAGCAGGTAGTAGTCGAAATACCCCGTGCCGGTGCGCTCGAGGCTGGTGTAAAACTGATTTTTCGCGGCCTTTTCGTTAGGCGCGGCCATAAAGGCGTTAAGCTTTGAGCACAGCGTATACGCTTCGCGGGGGTAGCGGTCGACGAGGGCTTTTTTCGTTGCCGCCTCGGAGCCGAGATATACATACGCCGTGTCGAAATATGTGAATCCCTCTTCCAAGAACATATCCACCATGTCGCTGAACTCGCCTATGTCGTAGCCGAAGCCTTTCCGCGGGAGCCTCATCAGGCCGAAGCCTAACTTTTTAACCTCTTTGCCGAAATAGTCGGACATATAAATCACCTCCGAAAGATATTTATAAAAGTATACCACAAAGGGCGGCGGGTTGCAATCCTTTTACTTGAAATTTTCCTCAGGGGGTAGTATAATAGGACAAAACAACACAAGGAGAGACAGCTATGTTAAACATTGGCACAAAGGCGCCGGATTTTGAGCTTTGCGATCAGAACGGCGTTTCGCACAGGCTTTCGGACTATCTGGGAAAAAGGGTGATACTCTACTTCTACCCCAAGGACAGCACCGCCGGCTGCACAAAGCAGGCCTGCGGCTTTACGGAGCTGATGCCGGAGTTTTCCGAAAAGGGCACCGTGGTTTTGGGCGTAAGCCGGGACAGCGTGAGCTCGCACAAGCGCTTTGAGGAAAAATATTCCCTCGGGATCACCCTGCTTTCCGACCCGGATCTTGAGGTGATAAAGGCCTACGGCGCATGGCAGGAGAAAAAGCTCTACGGCAAGGTATCGATGGGCGTCGTCAGGACGACCTATCTTATCGCCGCCGACGGAACGGTGGAAAAGGCGCTCTCGCCGGTGAAGGCCGCGGAAAACCCCGCCGATATGCTGAAAATGCTCTAAATGCCCGCACCTTGCCGAAAGCGCCCCCGGCCGGCACGCAGTGCCGGCGTCCCCCGGCCGCCCTGCGGGCGGCCGGGGGCGGGCGGCGGCGGAGCCGCCGCCCCGGGGGCGCCCGGGCAAAGGCAGGCGGCCCGAAGCCTCCGCAAAGCCGATAAGAAAGGAGCCTACCGAAATGTACCGGCTGATGATAGTTGAAGACGACCGCGGCATATCCTCGGCGATAGAAAAACAGGCGCGCCTTTGGGACTATGAGGTGCACGTCGCGCAGAATTTTCGCCTTATCAAGGAGGAATTCGCCGAGTTCTCGCCGCACGTTCTGCTTCTTGACATCTCGCTTCCCTGCTACGACGGCTACTACTGGTGCGCCGAGCTGAGAAAGCTTTCAAATATCCCGATAATTTTCATCTCCTCGGCCTCCGACAACATGAACATAATCATGGCCATGAACATGGGCGCCGACGACTTCATCGCAAAGCCGTTTGACATGTCGGTGCTGATGGCGAAGCTTTCGGCGGTTCTGCGCCGCACCTACGATTTTTCCGAGACCCCTCCCCTGCTCTCCCACCGGGGCGCGTTTTTAAACACCTCCGACGGGGTTTTAAGCTTCGGCGAAAACCGCATTCCTCTGACGAGGAACGAGCTGAAGATCCTCTCCTGTCTCTTGGAGAACAAGGGCCGCACCGTCAGCCGGGAAAAGCTCATGGAGCGCCTTTGGAAGACCGACGAGTTCATTGACGAAAACACCCTTACCGTAAACGTCAACCGCCTGAGAAAAAAGCTCGACGCCGCGGGCCTTAACGGCTTCATCACCACAAAAATAGGCCTCGGCTATATTATAGAATAGATTGGTGACGCCATGGAATTTTTTGCTCTTTACCTTCGCAGACGCCTCCCGCTTGCGGCCATGCTCGCGCTGTTCGCCGCCGTATTTGCCGCGGTGTTCCTTCTTTGCAGAATACCACTGCGGGCGATAGTCTACCCGCTTATACTCTGCTTCGCCCTCGGGCTGCCCTTTTTGATCTTCGACATTATAACCGAAAAGCGGAAATATTCCCGCCTCATCTGGCTTTCAAAGCTTCGCGGCGAGCTTATGACCGATTTTCCCGCTCCCTCGTCGCCGGCGGAAAAGGGCTGCCGCGAGGTGATCGACGCACTTTTGGCCGAGCTTAAGCAGCTCGACGGCGAGACCTCCTCAAAATACCGCGACACCGTGGAATATTACACCCTCTGGGTTCACCAGATAAAGACCCCCATAGCCTCGATGAGGCTGACGCTGCAAAACGAGGATACACCCGTCTCGCGGCGCTTAGAAAGCGATCTCGGGCGGATAGAACAGTACGCCGAAATGGCGCTCGCATATCTGCGGCTCGATTCGCCCTCCTCCGACTACGTCTTCCGCGAGTGCTCCCTCGACGGCATAATTCGCAGGTCGGTAAAAAGGTTCGCCGCCGAATTTATCGACCGCCGACTCACACTTGAATACCGCGGCACCGACAAAACCGTCGTCACCGACGAAAAATGGCTGCAATTCGCGCTCGAGCAGATAATCTCGAACGCCCTGAAATATACCCGCGAGGGAGGCATAACCGTCGCGGTCTCGGATCCCTGCACCGTCGTTATCAGCGACACCGGCATAGGGATAGTCCCGGAGGATCTGCCGAGGATATTCGAAAAGGGATATACCGGCGTAAACGGCCGGCGGGACAAACGCGCAAGCGGAATAGGGCTCTATCTTTGCAGGAGGATCCTTAAAAATCTCGGCGCCGAAATAAGCGTGAGCTCGGTTCCCGACAGCGGCACCGAGGTAAAGATATATCTTGAACAGTACGACTTAAAGACCGAATAGGCCGCCTTACAAAAATGTAAGTTCGGGGCGGGGAAATGTAAGCCTTATCTATGGCGAGCCTTTCCCCTTTTCTGTTAAAATGAGGGCATATTCATCAAGGAGGTATTCACATGAGTATTTTGGAAGTAAGCGGGATCCGCAAGGTTTATTCCTCGCGGTTCGGCGGAAACTTCGTTGAGGCCCTCAAGAACGTCAGCTTTCAGGTCGAGCGGGGCGAGTTCGTCGCGATAATGGGCGAATCCGGCTCGGGAAAGACGACGCTTTTAAACATTTTGGCGGCCCTCGACAAGCCCACCGCCGGAAAGGTGCTTCTTGACGGCATGGATATTTCAAAAATCCGGGATTCGGCGCTCGCGCAGTTTCGGCGGGACAATTTGGGCTTTGTCTTTCAGGATTTCAATCTTTTGGACACCTTTACCCTTGAGGACAACATCTATCTGCCCCTCGTGCTCTCAGGCACGCCCTATACGGAGATGCAAAACCGCCTGAGGCCGATAGCGACAAAATTAGGCATTCCGGGGCTTATGAAAAAATATCCCTACGAGGTGTCGGGCGGGCAGAAGCAGCGCGCGGCCGTCGCAAGGGCGATTATCACAAACCCCAAGCTTATTTTGGCCGACGAGCCGACGGGCGCTTTGGATTCGCGCTCCTCCGACGAGCTTTTGAAGCTCTTTTCCGAGGTGAACGGCCAGGGGCAGACCGTTTTGATGGTCACCCATTCGGTTCGTGCGGCAAGCGTTGCGGGCAGGGTGATGTTCATACGCGACGGCGAGATCTTCCACCAGCTCTACCGCGGCGCCGACACCTTCGACAGCTTCTATCAGAAGATAGCCGACACCCTCACGCTTATCGCAACGGGAGGTGAGAGGGCGTGAAAAACCTCAATCTTTACCCCCGCCTCGCCTTAGACGGCATACGCAAAAACAGGCGGCTTTATCTGCCGTATATCCTCACCTGCTCCGGCATGGCCGCGATGTTTTATATCATCAACTACTTTCAGTACAGCAGCGCCGTAAAAAATATGAACGGCGGCGACACCATTCAGGCGACGATAGGCATGGGCATTGTCGTTCTGGCGCTCTTTTCGGCGATCTTTCTGTTTTACACGAATTCGTTTCTGATTCGCCGGCGCAAAAAGGAATTCGGCCTCTATAACATTTTGGGCATGGGAAAACGAAATCTTTCCGTGGTCATCGCCTGCGAGACGGCGGCCGTCGCGGCAATATCCCTTGTCTCGGGGCTTTTGGCGGGAATCCTCCTTTCAAAGCTCGCCGAATACGGCCTTGCGTATATCCTCGGCGCAGAGACAAACTACAGCTTCGAGGTGTCGCCCGAATCAATACTCAGCACCCTGAAAGTATTTCTTCTCATCTTTTTGCTGATAATGCTTAATTCTCTGAGGCAGGTGTGGTTTTCAACGGCGGCGTCGCTGATAAAATCGGAGAGCGTGGGCGAAAAGCCGCCAAAGGCAAACTGGGCGTTCGGGCTTTTGGGGATTGCCCTTCTCGCCGGGGCGTATTACATCGCCGTGACGATAACCGACCCGATAGTTGCCATGGTGACGTTTTTCGGCGCGGTGGCAATGGTCATCGTCGGGACGTATCTTATGATGATATCCGGCTCGGTGATGTTCTGCCGGATACTTCAAAAACTGAAGCGCTATTACTATAAGCCGAATCACTTCGTCTCGGTGTCGTCTATGGTGTACAGAATGAAGCGAAACGGCGCCGGCCTCGCCTCGATATGCATTCTTGCGACGATGGCGCTTGTGATGATATCCTCGACGGCAAGCCTTTATTTCGGCGCCGAGGATTCGCTGATGCAGCGCTATCCCCGCGAATACAACATGGAGTTTATCATGGAGGACTTCGGCGGAATTGCGGACGAAAACGTCGAAAAAATACGGGATACCGTCGGCGTTTCGCTTGCGCAGTTCGGCGGAACGCCCGAAAACATCTTAGAATACCGCTACGCGACAGTCGCGGGATTTTTGGACAAATCGGCGGGAACCGTTGAGACGAATGTGGGATATTTCAACCCCTACGACACCGCGGCGCTCGATTCGGGGCTGTTCAGCTTTTATTTCGTGCCGCTTTCCGACTACAACAGAATGTACGGCACCCGCGAGACCCTTAATCCCGGCGAGGCGATGATGTATATCCTGCGGGGATCGTACGGCGGAAGCGAAATATCCTTCAACCGGGGCGAAACGCTGAAAATCAAAAAAACGCTCCAGACCTTTGAACTCCCCGGCGACGGAATTGTCTCAATCGTTTCGTCGATGGTGCTCGTCGTCCCCGACGTTGAAGCGGCGGTAGGCGCGCTTGCAGGCGAGGCGGATTTCAACGGCGACAGAATGGTCAACCCGACGTTTATATACAACTTCGACACCGGCCTTTCGGAGGACGAGCAGGCGAAGTATTCTGCGGCGTTCTGGGAAAGCTTCCGCGAAAAAATGGCCCCCGGGGAAAACGGCGTAAAAACCCGCGAATTCGAGGGCCGCGAAAGGGACAGGCGTGATTTTTACAGCCTCTACGGCGGGCTGTTCTTCTTGGGTATAATCCTTTCGCTGGTGTTCATCTTCGCCGCGGTGCTTATAATCTACTATAAGCAGATATCCGAGGGCTACGAAGACCGCTCCCGCTTTGAGATAATGCAAAAGGTGGGCATGACCTCTAAGGAGATCCGCAAGAGCATAAATTCGCAGCTTTTGACGGTATTCTTCCTGCCGCTTATCTTTGCCGCCATGCACCTTGCCTTTGCCTTCCCGATAATAAGAAAGATACTCCTTCTTTTCAGCCTGAGCAATTATATACTCTTCGCCGCGGTGACGGTAATCTGCTTTGTCTCCTTTGCGGCGCTCTATACGCTCGTCTACAAGATAACCTCCAACGCCTACTATAACATCGTGAGCGGTGCAAAGGAGGGGTCGTCATGAAAAGGCTTCTGGCCGTGATAACGGCGATTTTAGCGATAGCATGGCTCGCCGACAGATACCGTTCTTCCGAAAGAATGGAGGCCGGGGAATGAAAAAAATCATCTGTATTATAATAGCGGCGGCGCTTTTATTCACCGGCTGCTGCCGATGCCGGTGCTCGGAATCTCGCCCGAATCTTAAGGATATCCTCCTTGGGGCATATGAGGGCACGCTGAACTTTTTGGGCAGGCTCAGACTGACATCGCCTCCCCTGCTTATAGGCAGCCGCGAGCGGGAGGACGCATACGCCGGCAGCTACATAGCCATACCCGACGGCGAAAGCGGCAGCGACACCGTCTTCGGCGGGATATCGGTAAAGGCGAGAAAGCTTAAGATTTCGGTGGATATTAAGACCCTCGGCGGAAGCGCGGCGGTTTACATGACTAACGGCGGCGAGGAGGCAAAGCTCGCCCCCGGCGAATATGACGTTGAAACAAACGGAATGTTTTACATAAGGGTGAAGTATTCCGGCTTCCGCGGCAGGGTGGAGATACTGTCGGAATATTCGTGAAAAAAGTTTTCGCCGGCCTTTTTCAAATCTTCGCAGAAAAGTTCGGCAAAGCCGGTAGTCTGCGAAGCAGACCCGAGGCAGGCGACGCGATTAAAACTCTTTGAGCACGAGCAGTCTATCGTTTTTGACTGCGAAGTGCGAAAAGCAAGTTTTAACGCTTCGCGAGATGCCGAGGCGGCTTTGCAGCGCAACGCAAAACTAAAGTGCGATTTTGTAGAATTCTTTCGCGTTGCTTATCTGTCTCACCCCCTGCCCCCTCTCCCTCGCGAAGGGAGAGGGGGTTCCACCCCGTCACCCGGCCGTTCACCTT
>CANQPB010000049.1 GCA_947625615.1 uncultured Clostridia bacterium
CGCAAGGTGAACGGCCGGGTGACGGGGTGGAACCCCCTCTCCCTCCGCGAGGGAGAGGGGGCAGGGGGTGAGACAGGTTAAGAAACCGGGTATTTTTGCTCGGCGTTTGATAAGGGGACGCCCTCTCTTACAGGGCGTCCCCTCTTGTAAAAACAGTCCACCGGACTGTTTTTACAATTCACCCCTTGCGGAGCGCGCGAAGCATAAGGATTTCGCGCTCTGCGGAGCGCGACGAGGGGCTGCGCTCCCCTCGACCTGCGCGGCCTTTTGAAAAAGGCCGGCGAAAACTTTTATGTTTGCTCAAATAAAATTTTACAGCCCTACCGCCTTAAGCTTGCTGATGTTTTCCCGCTTGAGATTCATCGACGAGTGGACGTAGCGCTCCATGGTGATGGCGGTGGTGGCGTGGCCCAAAATCTCCGAGAGGGATTTCAGCTCGAAGCCCACCTCTATGCACCTTGTTGCGAACGTGTGGCGCAGGGTGTGAAAATGAACGTCCTCAAGGCCGCAGGCGGCGGTATACTTCTTAAGTCGGTATTGCAGGGTGCGCGGCTCGATATAGTCGCGGGTGCCGGTGAGTATGTAGGCGCTGCGGTCGCCGACGGCCATATACCTGCAAAGGCTCGCGGCCGAATCGGAAAGAGGAATTGTTCTTGCAGAAAGATCGCTCTTCGGGCTGCCTATCGCCACCCTCGTTCTTCCGCCCTCGCCTTCGTTTTTAAGGCGCTGCATTGTAGACGCGACCCTTACGGTGCGCTCCCGAAGCGAGATGTTCTCCCAGCGAAGCGCGCAGAGCTCGCCTATGCGAAGCCCCGTGAACATGGCAAGAAGTATCCCGAAGCGGCAGCAGTCGAGATCCTTGGCGAGATAGGAGATCAGCCTCGTCTGTTCCTCAAGCGAGAGAACACGGGCTTCTTTTTTAGGCTCCCTCGGATATACAATCTCCGGCTCGTTTAGGCCGCCGGGGAGCTGCTGCGCTGAAAATCTCAGCGCGAGCCGCAAAACGATGAGAATGTCCTTGACGGTCTTCGGGGCGAGACCCTCTTTTAAAAGCGCCGAGGTGAACGCGCCAGCCGTTTCGGCGGTGATCTCGTGGGGGAAAAATCCGCCGAGCCCCGGCTTGATGTGGTTTTCAAGGGCGGTGCCGTAGCGGCAGCAGGTGGATTCCTTGAGCCTCGGCCGGCATGATTTCAGCCATTCGTCGCAGTAATAGGCAAAGCGGTGCTCCTTATAAGCCGAATGCCTCGAATACGCCCCGCCCGTCGACGCCCGCAGAGCCGAAGCCTTTGACTTCGCCTCGTTATAGGTTTTGCCGTAGCAGAAGCCGTAAAGGAGTTTCCCTGTGGGATCCTCCCCTTTTACATAGCGCGCCTCCCAGCGGCCGTCCTTGCGTCTGAAAATGTTTTCGCCTTTCATTGTGAAAGCCCTCCTTTAAAGTATTGTACTTATAAAGTGGCGTTTCGGCCCCGGCTTTTACTGTATTTGACAGATAAGCCGACATGATTTAGGTGAAATCAGACTGTTTTGACGTCGAAAATTTGTATATTTTGTAGACTTTTCAGGGATTTTCCAAAACAATCGGCGAGCGCTCCCCTATCGGGTTTTCATAAAATAAATGCGGCCGCAAAAAATATTTTTCAAACGGATAAAATCCTCTTGCAAAAACGGCGGGAATGTGGTAGAATAAATGTGCCGATTCGAGATACAGGCGTGCGGGTTCTGCGCAGCATAGCGCCGTGAACCATGTCAGGCGGGGAACCGAGCAGCATTAAGCGGTTTGCTTTGTGTGACGCAGCTTCGCCCGCACGTCTATATGTCGGATCGGATTTTGTATAAGGAGGCAGCCGAATGTATACCGCGCTTTACAGAAAATGGAGGCCGATGACCTTTGACGACGTAGTCTCGCAGCCGCATGTCACCCAGACGCTGGCGAGGCAGGTAGCCGAGGGCAAAACCGCCCACGCATATCTTTTCACCGGCTCACGCGGAACCGGCAAGACAACCTGCGCAAGAATTCTCGCAAAGGCGATAAACTGCCTCAACCCACACGACGGCAAGCCCTGCTTAGAGTGCGAGATATGCCGCGCGGCCGACGCCGGCACCCTTTCGGACATCGTTGAAATAGACGCCGCGACAAACACCGGCGTAGACGACGTGAGGGAGCTTCGCGAGGCGGCGGTGTATACCCCCGAGCTGTGTAGGTATAAGGTCTATATAATCGACGAGGTGCACATGATATCGGAGCAGGCGTTCAACGCCCTGCTTAAGATAATGGAGGAGCCCCCCGAGCATGTGAAATTCATTCTCGCGACGACGGAGATACACAAAATTCCGGCGACGATAATTTCCCGCTGCCAGCGCTTTGATTTTCGGCGTATCCGCGAGGAGGACATCGTAGACCGGCTGATGTATATTGCCTCGCAGGAAAAGACGGATTTAACCCACGAGGGCGCCGAGCTTATTGCCCGGCTTTCGGACGGAGCCATGCGCGACGCGCTTTCGCTGATGGATCAGTGCATGGCGTTTTCGGAGCACATAGACCCCGAGGCGGTTTCGGACGCCGCAGGGATCGCCGGCCGGGAATATTTATTTGAGATCTTAGAGGCCGCGGCAAAAAACGACGCGCCGGCGGCTATATCGGTAGTGGACAGGCTTTACGCCGCCTCGAAGGACATGACGAGGCTCTGCGACGAGCTTATAATACAGATAAGAAACCTGATGCTGATAAAAACGGTGCCCGAAAGGCCGGAACTTGTTTTATGCCTGAGCTGGGAGACGGAGCGCTTAAAGAGCATAGCCGACAGTTTGAGCCTCGGGGAGATACTTTCGAAGCTGAAAATTTTGCAGGACTGCGCCGAGGCGCTGCCGAGGGCGGTTTCAAAAAGAACGGAATTCGAAATGTCGGTGGTGAAGCTATGCTCGCAGCGGCGGGAGGACACTTCCGGCGCGGCAGGAGATATCCAAACGCTCGAGAGGCGGATAGCAAGGCTTGAAGCCGAGATTTCGGCGCTTAAGGCGGGAGGAGCCGCAGCGCAAAAGGCCGAGCCGGTTCGGGAAAAATCTCCCACTGCGGAAAAACCCGCAGAAGAAGCTTTAGCGGCCGAAAAGGCTCCCGAGGGCGAAAAGCCGCAGGCCGCCCCGCAGGAGGAATCCGCCGCGCAGAAGGCGGCTCCGGAAAGATGCGCAAGGTGGGAAGAGATCGTAGAGAGGCTGACGGCGGACAACCCCGGGTTTGCGGGGGCGCTTAGGGATTCCGAAGCGTTGGTCGCCGGGAACGCGCTTTATATAACGGTGACGAATTCGTTTGCAAAGGCGCTTTTAAAGAACGCCGAAAACGCGGCCTCGCTTAAGCGGGCGGCGCACGAGATTTTGGGCGTAGAATTTCGCACCATAAGGCTTAAGGCGCCTTCGGACGGCGCGCAGGACGAAGCAAAGGATAACCGCCCCGATCTCGGAGAGCTGATTGAAAGGGCTCGCCGGGCCGGAGTTCAGGTGGTTGAAGAATAAATATTTTACCGACCGTAAAGGAGATCAACAAAATGAAAGCGAGAATTCCACAGAACATGCAGGGCGGGCCGCAGAACATGAATCAGATGATACGTCAGGCCCAGAAAATGCAGGAGGACATGGCGGCGTTTCAGGAGGAGTTCGCCTCGCGCGAGTTTCGCTCGGCTTCGGGCGGGGGCGCGGTTGAGGTGGTCATGAACGGCAACCGCGAGCTTCTGAACGTGCACATCAAGCCGGAGGTCATCGATTCGGACGACACCGAGATGCTCGAAGACCTCATCGTCAGCGCCGTCAACGAAACCATACGCTCGATAGACGAGGAATCCGCCGAGGGAATGGGCAAAATTACCGGCGGCATGAACATGCCCGGGCTGTTCTGATGGCAAGGATTTCCGATTCGGGTGCAATGCCGCTGACAATACTCGCCGAACACTTTGCAAAGCTCCCCGGGATAGGAATGAAGACCGCCCAGCGGCTCGCCTATTTTGTGATGTCTATGTCGGAGGAGGACGCCAAAGCCTTTGCCGAGGCTATCGTGAACGCCAAAAAGACGGTTCACGCCTGTTCGGTATGCCAAAATCTTACCGACAAAGACGTCTGCCCTATCTGCTCAGACCTCGGGCGGGATCACTCTACCATATGCGTGGTGGAGGGGCCTAAGGACGTCTCGGCATTTGAGCGCACCCGCGAATATAAAGGTGTGTATCACGTACTGCACGGGCTCATCTCCCCTATCGACGGCGTGACGCCGGATAAACTCAGAATAACCGAGCTTTTGAAAAGGATATCCGAGGGCGAAGTGAACGAGGTGATTATGGCGACAAACCCCACGCCGGAGGGCGAGGCCACCGCCATGTATATCTCGAAGCTTCTGAAGCCGCTCGGAATTAAGGTGACCCGGCTCGCCTTCGGGCTGCCGGTGGGAGCAATTTTGGAATATGCCGACGAGGTAACGCTTTATAAGGCGCTGGAAAACAGAAATGAAATTTGACGACGAATTCTACATGAAAAAGGCGCTCCTGCTCGCCCAAACCGCCTTTGACGAGGGAGAGACCCCCGTTGGGGCGGTGGTGGTTAAAAAATCCACCGGGGAGATTGTGGGGCAGGGTTACAACAGGCGCGAGGGGGCGAAATCTCCCCTGGCGCACGCCGAAATAATCGCTCTTGACGAGGCCAGCCGCAACCTTGGCGGCTGGCGCGTTCTTGACTGCGAGCTTTTCGTAACCTTAGAGCCCTGCCCGATGTGCGCCGGGGCGATCATCAACTCGCGGATAGACCGCCTTGTATGGGGCGCGGACGACCCCAAGGCCGGCTCGGTGATATCGGTGCAAAAAATGTTCGAGATGGGCTATAACCATAAGCCGGAAATTTGCGCGGGCGTGCTCGCGGAGGAATGCTCGGAGCTGCTGAGCAGATTTTTTAAAGAGCTGAGAAGGAAAAAACAGGGTTTAGTTTTGTAAATTTTCAATAATTTTCATTTTGCTTTCACCTGTTTTATATTGATTTTCACAGTGGAAAATGCTAAACTAAAGCTGACAAAGAGAAAGAGGGTTCCAAAAGATCCCGAGGAATCTCTCAGAAAAGCTTGCGGCACAAATTCGGCCGGAATAAGCTTTGATAACATAAGGGGTATAGATGCCTGAAAAGCACCTTATAATAACCGCAGCAAATGTCAAAGGAGGATACTGAATTATGAAATCCAAAAAAATCGCCGCATTGATAGCCGCAATAATTGCGGGAGCCCTTCTTATTTCGGGCTGCACCGGTTCGCCGAGTCAGCCGGCAGTGACCCAGGAAGCCGCAAACGCCCCCGCAGATACACCCGAGCAGAACACGCCCGAGCAGAATACACCCGAGACCACGGCTGAGAATGCCGAACCGACAGAGAACGCCGAGCCCGCCGCGCAGCCGGCCGCCGAGGACACGCCCGTCGAATACATCGGCGGAGACGTCGCAAAAGCTGCGGCACTTAAGCACGCCGGAGTGAACGAAAGCGACATCAGCTGGATAGGGGTAAACATGGATCGCGAGAACGGCAGCATAGTCTATGAAATCGACTTTGACGCCGCGGGATATGAATACGACTACGAAGTTGACGCGACGACCGGCGAGATTGTGAAATCTCAAAAAGAGGTTGACGACGACTATCAGGCCCCGGCGGCCCAGCCGGCTCAGGACAGCACCCAGACCGACGAGCCCGCGCAGGCGGCTCCGGCAGCGCAGACGCAGACCGACTACATCGGCGAGGCTAAGGCAAAGAGCATAGCCCTTGAGCACGCCGGCGTAAAGGAAGAGGACGCCATGTGGATCGAAGTCAATCTCGACCGCGAGAACCGCACCGTAGTCTATGACGTAGACTTTGACGCCGCGGGGTATGAATACGACTACGAGATAAACGCCACCACCGGGGATATCGTGAAGTCGCAAAAAGAGGTTGACGACGACTACCGCGCCGCGCAAACCCAGACCCAAACTCAGACCCAGACCCAGCCCCAGACCGATTACATCAGCGAGGCGGAAGCTAAGAGCATAGCCCTTGAGCACGCCGGCGTAAATGAGGACGACGCCCTTTGGATCGAAGTCAAGCTCGACCGCGAGAAAAACACCGTAGTATACGACATAGACTTCGACGCTGCGGGATATGATTACGACTACGAGATAAACGCCACCACCGGGGCGGTCGTTAAATCGCAAAAAGAGGTTGACGACGACTACCGCGCCTCTCAGAGCCAAACTCAGACCCAGACCCAGAGCGACTACATCGGCGAGGCCGAGGCAAAGCGGATAGCGCTCGATCACGCCGGAGTTAAAGAGGCGGACGCGAGAAAGCTTGAAGTTGAGCTCGACCGCGAGCACGGCAGGGTTATCTACGACGTAAGCTTCGATTCGGGAAGCTATGAATACGACTACGAGGTAGACGCCCTGACGGGAAGCATATTAAAGTCGGACAAGGAAAGAGACTGACCGACAGCCGATAAGTTTTAAAGTATCTGTACCCCCCCCCCGGCATTTTTCGGGGAGGGGGGTAAAAAACAAAGCATATAAAATTATACTTCTCCGAAAATCCGGGGAAGTATAACTATAATAAATAAAAATCAGGGTGATTCTTATGGGGAAAGCGAAAACGGCGCTCGTAAGCTGTCTTTTGCCGACGGCGGCGATTATTTTGGAATGTTTGCCGGGCGGGGCCGTTTTACATATTGCAAGCGGACCGTATGACACGGTGGAACGCAGATACCCTTATTTCAGCCTCACGCCTTTCGGCTATGCAAACTTCGGGCCGCTTATCGCGGCAGCGCTGACTGCCGTAACGCTGATCTTAGGCATACTTTACGTTGTGCTCGGCAAAGACGGGCTTTCAAAAGCGCAGAAGTGGATTTCGGCGGCCGGATTTGCGGCGTCCTTGCTTCCCGCAATTATGTTCGGCGCCAAAAGCTTCACAGGCATAGGCGCGGCGGATAAGGTACAATATCTTTCGCAAAAAGAAAAAGAGACAAAAATATAGACATGTCCCCGCACTTCTGGTAGAAT
>CANQPB010000050.1 GCA_947625615.1 uncultured Clostridia bacterium
GCTTGCTCCGAAACTTTTTCAAAATTTATGCGAATAAGCTATTGCAAATAATTCTGATTTGTGCTATAATCATGCCATAAGGAGATGATTAAATGCCGGAAGTCAGCATTGTCGCAAAACGCCTGCGGGAGCTTCGCAAGGGTGTTAAGCTGTCGCAGGAGAAAATGGGAGAGGTGGTCGGAGTAAAGCAGTCAAGCCTGAACCGATATGAGAACGGCACTGCCGAGCCGAGTATCGCCGTTTTGACCCGCTATGCGGATTATTTTGACGTATCGCTCGACTATATCTTCGGTCGAACCGACTGCCCGCAGGGAAAGGTTTACGAATGTCAGGTGCGACTGTCCGAGACCGACCCCGAGATAGAGAAGTTTGTGGAAATGTGCTTCGACCCGAAGTCGCCGATGAGTGAGAGGCTGAAAGAAACCTTGATTCGGATGCTGCGGGAGAACGGGAAATAGGGCAGAAACTTAAGTTATAGGGATTGAAACCTGCAAATCGGGAATTTTACGCGGAGGAAATATGGAGACAAAAGAGTATATGTCGCTTGAGACGGCAGCAAAGAAATGGCACAGTTGGTCTCATTATATCGCAAAAGCCTGCGAAGCGGGGCAGATACCGGGCGCGGCAAAATTGGACGGAACTTGGATTATCCCCGCTGATTTGGAGCGACCGCAAATGCATATTCCAAAAGCGCAGCAGCAGTCAACGCCCATTCAGCACGGAAGCAGTTATAAAGATATGATTTATAATATGACCATGCGCGGATTTCCCGACTTCAATGTTGTTGAAATTCAAAGTAAAAATATCACTTATCGGTTTTTCGGTAGTTTTGATCCTACATCAAGATCAACGCTTGAAGAAAAGATCGTCAATCTTTCTTTGATGGAATTTGATGGCAAAATTACCCCCGACGTAAAAGCAGCAGCAGAAAAATCACGAGAAATGGGCAGAAAGAATATTCCGTCGGACGATATGATGAGAAAATATTATCTCAAAAAGTTTACGGAAATAGGATTCACTGAGGAAGAAATCGCGGTTCTTATGGATAAAATCAACGAGCATTTAGAAACGCGAAACAAGAGCCTTAAAGACAGAAAACTATGAGGGGGTGAAAAGATGACCGCCGTAATATACGCCCGCTATTCCTCAGACAATCAGCGCGAGGAAAGCATCGAGGGGCAGATTCGCGAGTGTACTGCGTTCGCCGAAAAAAACGGCGTTACGATCCTGCGGCATTATATCGACCGTGCGTTTTCGGCAAAGACCGACAACCGCCCCGAGTTCCAGAATATGATTAAGGACAGCGGTAAGCACTTGTTCGATATGGTCATTGTCTGGAAACTCGACCGTTTCGCCCGAAACAGGTATGACAGCGCGAGGTATAAGGCTCTGCTGAAAAAGAACGGCGTCAAGGTTGTTTCTGCGACCGAAATCATTTCCGAGGGCGCAGAGGGAATTATCCTCGAATCCGTTTTGGAGGGTTATGCTGAATACTATTCCGCCGATTTATCCGAAAAGGTCATTCGCGGCATGACCGAAAACGCTTTGAAAGCAAAGTACAACGGCGGCGCTCTGCCTATCGGTTATACTATTGACAGCGAGCGGCATTTTCAGATAGACCCGCTGACCGCCCCGTTTATTACAGAAGCTTTTCAGCAGTATGACGAGGGGGCGACAATGACTGACATTCTCGACTATCTCAACGGGAAAGGTGTGAAAAACAGCCGCGGTCTGCCGCTGAATTACAACAGCGTTCAGCACTTGCTTAAAAACCGCAGATACATTGGCGAGTATACATACCATGATATTGTGATTCCCGACGGCATACCCGCAATCGTTTCTAAAGATGTGTTCGACAGGGTGCAGAACCGTCTCTTGGAAAATAAAAAAGCCCCTGCGAGGCATAAGGCAGAGGACGATTATCTTCTCACAACAAAGCTGTTCTGCGGATACTGCGGGGCATACCTGTGCGGTGAAAGCGGAACGAGCAGGACGGGGAACGTTCACCATTATTACAAGTGCGTTTCGGTCAAGAAGAAGCGCGCGGAGTGTCACAAAAAGCCTGTCAAAAAGGATTGGATTGAGGATTTAGTCGTCAATGAAACTATGAAGATGCTAAACGACGATAACGTAATCGAAGCTATCGTTTCAATGCTGATGGACTTGCAGGATAGGGAGAATGCAAATCTGCCGATGTATGAGCAGCAGCTTCGTGAAACGGAGACGGCGATTCAAAATATGCTCAATGCGATTCAACAAGGTATTCTCACAAAATCCACAAAAAGCAGGCTTGAGGAACTTGAAAATGCAAAAGAGGATTTGGAAACGAAAATCTCCTGCGAAAAGCTCGCAAAGCCAAGAGTAGGCGAGGAGTTTTTGACTTTCTGGCTCAAGAGATTCAGAAAGCTCGATGTGCGGCAGAAGCAGCACCGAAAAATGCTTATCGACACGTTTATCAACTCGATTTTCCTCTTCGACGACAAGATGGTCATCACTTTCAATTACAGAGAAGGCACCACTGTTATCGTCTTTGCCGACCTTCAAGCGGCTTTGGCAGGGAGGAAAGTTGGCTCGGATTTGGATTGCTTAACTGCACCACGCCGTCGCGGACTACGTATCGTTCGCGACGGCATTTTCATGCCATCGCTCATTCACTCCGTCGCTCCGGCTTTTCCCCACAAAGTCCACGGACTTTGTGGGGCCCCTATATTTGCGAGCCCTTGTGGCTCGCCGCGATTTGCTTGTAAACCTATTGCAAATCGCGGCTTCGCTTGACGGGCTGCCGCTCCTTCTCCCCAAAAAATGCACGCATTTTTTGGGGCCCCGTGTTGCGACGCGTTAAAACTTGCTTTTCGCACTTTGCGGGCATAAACGCCCGCCCGCTCGTGCTCAAAGAGTTTTAATCGCGTCGCCTGCCTTAAAAGGCTTTGCGATAGCCGCAGGCGCAACATCATTTGAGCCTAAGCTCAACATCATTTTGGGGCGCCTGCCCCGTCACTCGTCTTTTCTATACTCCAGAATATCCCCCGGCTGGCAGTCGAGGGCGGCGCAGATTGCCTCGAGGGTGGAAAACCTTATCGCCGAAATTTTCCCCGTCTTGATCTTCGACAGATTCACGTTCGCGATCCCCACCTTTTCGGCGAGCGCGTTCAGCGACATCTTTCTGTCCGCCATAACGCGGTCAAGTCTCAAAATTATAGCCATAACCCACCTCAGAGCGTCTCGTCGGCCTGCTTTTGCAGCTCTTCGCCGTAACGGAAAATGTAGCTTATAAGATAGATAACCATCACTGCGAAAATGCGCTCAACAGAAATGCTCACGGGCAACGGTTCGGACTCGACGCCCATGGCGATAAATACGGTGTCGAGCAGAAAGTGAATGAAAGCGTCGATAACAGTCCCTGCGAGGGCAAAGTGCCCGAATTTTTTGATGATATCCGAGATACCCTCCTCAAAGGGCCGTCCCTCTTTCATCGGCGAAAGTATTCTGCGAACCAGCTTTGCGCCGATCATCAGTATCACGATCCCGATTGCCTCGGTGATGCTCACCGAGAGGACATAGATCGCAAACTGCTGCTTTGTGACCGTCAGCTGCCCGTTTTCAAAGATGACAAAATCGCTGTCGTCTAAACTCAAAACCATAGACAGGCCTTTGGGCAGGTCGTCACCGGGCAGAGAGACCATCACGGCTGTAAAAATGTTCGCGACGACGAGCATGCATATCGCGACAATGCAGAAGATAAAAAGTATCTTTGCGAAGACGTCGACGACCCGTGCGGTTTTTGTAAGTTTTTCCATAAGAATGCCTCCAATAAATTTACTGTGACATTACTATATCACATAATTTCATGTTTGTCAATAGATTTTTAACGATAAACGTAAAATTTTTTATTTTATCTTTGCTCCTAAAAAATTTTTGAAATTTTTTAAGCCAAACGGCGGGGTTATCCGTCTAATTAGTGCAGCTGCAAAAAGGAAGTGATAATTTGAACGACCGCAACCTTATAAAGAGGGCTTCGCAGGGAGACCGCGAGGCGTTCGCAAAGGTTTTTTCCGAGATTGAGGGCGAGCTTTACCGCGTGGCCTACATTTATGTGAAAAACCGCAGCGACGCGCTCGACGTCGTGCAGGAGACCGCGCTGAAATGCCTTGAAAACGCGCATTTGCTCAGAAAAAAGGACTATTTCAGGACATGGGCCGTGAGGATAGCGATAAACTGCGCGATAGACTTTTTGCGAAAGTCGGGGCGGGAGGTTTCCTTTGATGGCGGAGAATATTCCGCTCCCGTCTCGAAAAGCGCCGAGAGCGAGGCAATATCAAGAATAACTCTTGAAAGCCTTTTGAATCTTTTGGATCCCTCGGAAAAATCGGTGATCGTTTTAAAATACCACTTCGGATATACATTCGCTGAGATATCGGCGGCGCTTAAAATACCGCTGGGCACGGCGAAATCGGTACACTATCGGGCAATCAAAAAATTGAGATCGGAGGACGCAAGCTATGAATGAGCCTATAAAAAGAGCTCTTGAGGAGATAGAGATACCCGAAGAGCTGTGCACTCTCACGGAAAAAACCATAATGCAGAGCGTTTCGAAAAGGAGAGTTATAAGCATGAAAAGAAGTGTTATAAAAATTGCTGCGATAGCGGCGGTAGCCGCGGTCATCGCGGTGGGAAGCGTAACGGTCGCGGCGTTTTCGGGGGTCGAGGGGGCCGAAAGGGTTCTCGGCTTCTCGGGAAGGGAGCACGCCTTCGGCGCGGCGTCGACATATGTCGTCAAAAACGCCGAGACCGAAGAGGAGCGCGACACGCTCGCAAACCTCATTCTTGCGGGAATGACCTACGACATAAATTCGGAGGACAGCGAGGTGACCCTCGGGCTTTCGGGCTTAAGGCCCGCCTATACCGTTAAATTCAATGTGGGCGGATATGTCTACGAGGTAGTCGTAGACGCTCGCACCGAGGTGGTTTTGGACTGCAAATCGACGGCCGACGAAAACTGGGACAGCTATGTCAGAGACGAGCTCGGCGGAACGGAAAGAGAACTCGGGCTTTACAGCGGCTACGAGATCGTAAAACCCGACAGCACGGTCGGCCAGACAGATAAAAACGACGGTTATGACGCGGTTTACGCCGTCAAGGATTATTACGGCGCCGACGCGGCCGACGGCGTGAGCTGCGAAGACACATGGAACGGCCAGATCGCGGCGAGCTATGAAAACCCGACGGTCTACGTCACTCAGCTCACCCATGGGGGCTATATCTACGAAAACCGCTACGACCCCTCTACCGGCGAGGTCACCGAGCTTTACGTCGGCGAGGACGAAAATTACGGCGGCTCCGACGTTCACAGGCACGAGCACATGGACAGCGGGAGGATAGGCAGCCTCGGCGCGGTTAAAATAGCCCGCGGCGAGGGCTATGACCGCCCGATAGTCAGCTATGTCGCCGGATATGTGTTTGATGACGGCAGCGTTGCCGACATTTACGCGGCGTCGATGATGGAGCCGGACGGCGAGGGAACCGCCACGCTTTACATCGACGCGTACAGCGGAGAGATCCTCGACAGAACCTACAGCAGGGCGATGACCGGTGCGGAGGCGGTCGGGCAGGCCCCCGATCTGCCCTCGGCAGAGCCCCCGGCCGATGGGCTTATCAGCGAGGCCGAGGCCGCGGCGGCGGTTCTTGAAAGAGAGGACGCCTCGCTGCAGACCGTCTCGGGATTCGACATCGTCTTCGATGAGGAAACGAAGACCTACGCCGTGACGTTCGTCACCGAAAGAGGAGAGGGACATGAGGTTGCGGCGACGGTCGACGCCGTAAGCGGAGAGATAACAGGGTAATAAGCAGCCGCTCCCGTCAGGCGCGGCCCCGAAGATTTCGGGGCCGCGCTTTTGCGTTGCAGAGAAGTTTATGCTCACCTAAAATGGGAGTGTCCGTTTCTCGTGAATTATTAGCAATATTCAGATTTGTCGCCGCAGGCGACACCTTGAAACTCTAACATCTAATATCTGATTTCTATCTTCTAAATGCCCTTGCAACGGCGATAATATTTATTTATAATATTTTGTGACAAACCGCTCCGCCCGGTTGTATTTAAAGTGAAGGAGTTGAAAAGATGACCGCCCGGACTGATAAAGAGCACGTCGCCGCGCTGTTCGACGAATATTACGAAAGCCTTTCGAAAATCGCGTTCTGCTATCTCAAAAGCGTCTGCGACGCGCAGGACGTCGCCGAGGAGGTCTTTCTGAAATATATCGAGGCGAAGCCGGAATTTGAATCGCGGGAGCACGAAAAAGCCTGGCTTATAAGGGTGACGGTGAATAAGTGCAAAAACCGCCTTAAGCATTCAAAATACGTCGCGGCGGGGGAGCCGGTTTACGCCGTTTCCCCTTCACCCGAAAGCGGGGAGATTCTTGAGGCTGTGATGTCGCTGCCAGAAAAATACCGCGCGGTGATACACATGTTTTACTACATGGACATGACGGCGGCCGAGATAGCCCGCGCGCTGAAAATAAGCGAGACCGCCGTAACAACGCGGCTTTCAAGGGCGAGAAAGCTTTTGGAGCCGCATATGAAA
>CANQPB010000051.1 GCA_947625615.1 uncultured Clostridia bacterium
CCCCTCGGGGATATATACCGAGGATATCGCCCTGATTTCCGGGAAGCGGGCGGTTATCAGCCGCCTCACGTTTTCCGAAAGAATGTTTGCCGCCGGGGCGAACACCCTGAAGTTTTCGTCTGGGAAAAGATCCTTGCAAAAGCCCTTTAGCTCCTCAAGCGATGCGAGGATATCCTCGCTGCCCGACCATGGCTTTTCGCCGCCCGATTCCGCGCCGGTGACGAGCGGCATGTGGTTGTAGCCGTGATATCCGAGCTCGCCGCCTCCGCTTAAAATGCCGTCGCCGAAATAACGGTGCCGTGCTATGTCGGCGTTGTTTCGCTCAAACGGCGCGGATACGTCGTCGGAATAGCTTTCTATCACGGTGCCGGTGTAAAGGATCCCGTGCTTTTTCGCGAGCTCCTGCATCTCGGGCCACCATATCCTCGTCATGAAGTCCATGGTGTAAAGCCCGTAGTCCCGGGCGATGAATCTGTCCTCGCCGTAGGGCACCGGCGCCGGGAAGTCGTCCAGAAAAAACGCCGAGCCGTTTATCACCGGCCAGGCAAAGGCGTCGCCCAAAAGGCTGTACGCCGCCGCGCGGAAGCCGCGGTACTGCTTGCCGAACAGGTTGAAATTCATCACCACGGCGCAGCCCTCGCCGACGGATTTTTTCCATATCAGGGGCACCGGGCGCTCGCCGGAGGATTCCATATACACCTCGCAGCTTTCGTCCAATAAAAGGGCGGTCGAGGCCTCGTCGGCGTCGGTTATTTCGTAATCGCAGAGGGTGCCGCCGATCATGAACGGAACGGGAAAATGAATTCCCTCGATGTCGGCGGGCTCCTCGTCCATGCCGAGGATACCCAGCCGCCCGGCGACAAATTCAAGGTAAGGCCCTTTCTTGGGAAAACGGTAGATCATCAGGCCGCCGCCTTTTTCCACCCAGTCAAGTAGATCTGTGATCCCGCCTCCGAGGCTGCCGAGATCCTCAAGATTAAGCATCGCCGTTGAAATTCCGCTAAGCGTCGAGGCGTCAAAATCCTCGGCGGAAACGGAACTAAAGCTGACTTTCATTTCCTTTAAGATTTCCGCAGCTTCGGCGTCCGTCTCGGGGTAAGCCCCGTCGGATATGTAAAGGCACTCCGGCGTGCTGCTCCAATCGTCTTGGGCGACGGCGTTTAGGACGTCCCATTCCTCGCGGCTTAAAAGCGGGGTTTCGGGCGCGCCGCCGTGCGAGCCGTATTTTATAAGCTCGCGGCCCACAAGCGCGAGCGCAAGCGCCGCAAAGGCGCCCAAAAGTATCAGGACGTCCTTTAAAACAAGCCGCGCATGGTTCTTCATAGCTTTGCTCCTTTATAAATCACAAGGTTTATTCGAGAGTTATTTTAACGTCGGGCTGCGAGGCCTCCAAGAGCCACAGGCCGTCCTGGAGCTTTTCAAGCCGGCCGCCCTCGGCTTCGGCGGGCTGCCTGCCGTTGAGCCTTACAAGCAGATATGCCTCGTCGATGAATCCGCCGAGCTTTATGCTGACGGCGTTTTCCTCATAGGTCTGCGACACCTCTAAATTGTCATAGCGCTGCACCGCCGCCGCAAGCTCTATGCCGGTGAGATTTCTTATGTTCGGCGCAGCCTCGTAAAGGCAGCCGACATACCGGCTTAAGCGGTCATACATCTCCGCCCAGCCGAGCGAAGCTCCTCTGTCCTCGTCCAAAACGTCGTCGGGGTGCTGAAAGTGGGTGTTTACATATCTGAACGTGAGCTCCGACATCGCGGAGAGGTATACGAAGTCGCTCATTATGTAGCCGGATATCACCCTCGGCGTCTCCACCATTCCGTCCTCGGCCACCTCGAATTCCTGAGAATAGGCCGCGGTGTCGGGCAGATATGTGCTCGCGATGACCTTTATCTGCGGGAATTTTTCTTTTAGCATCTTTCTGCCCTCGGCGGAGAGTATATTCGACGGCGGGACGTACACCTGGAATTTTTCTCCCGGAAAGAGAGATTTGCAAAAGCTGTCGAGCTCGGTTATGCTCGCCTGCATGTCGCTTTCGCTCGCCCAGGGGGTGTATTCGTCGTATTCGCCGTAGTAGTCGAAATTGTCAAGAACAAGCGGCATGTGGTTGTAGCCGTGAAAGCCTATTTCGCCGCCCATGTCAAGAAGGCTCTTGCCGAAATATCTGAACCGGCTGACGTCCTCGTTTTTAGGCAGCGGCGCTTTTGTGTCGTCGGAGTACTGCTCGATGACAAGCCCGGTGTAGTGGATCCCGTATTTCTCGCCGAGCTCTATTATGTCCGGCCACCACACCTGCGTCATGAAGTCGCGAACCGTCATGTTGTAGTCGCGGGTGATGTATTTTCCCTCGCCCTGCGGCACAGGCGACGGAAAGTCGTCGATGTAAAAAGTCGAGCCGTTTATCACCGGCCAGGCGAAGCCGTCGCCCAAAAGGCTGTATACCGCGCCGTAAAAGCCGCGGTAGATTTTGTCCATAAACCCGAGATTCGAAACCGCCGCGCTTCCCTTGCCCACGCTTCGGCGCCACACCAGCGGGATTTTATTTTCGTCGGCCGATTCCGCGTAAATTTCGCAGCTTTCGTCCAAAAGAAGGTCTGCCGACGATTCGTAAGGGTCGGTTATTTTAACCGGGAATATGCTGTCGCCTATCATGAACGGCCGAGGGAATTTAAGCTCCGTCACCGTCGAATAGGTCTCCGCCATGCCGATTATTCCGAGATCGCTGGCTATCATGTCGAGATACCCGCTTTTCGAGGGCAGCACCGCCAGCATGAGGTTTCCGCCCTCCTCGAGCCAATTCATCATGTCGGTGATTTCGTTTCCCATCGTTCCGAGATCCGCAACCGACAGCACCGCCGAGGAATATCCCGAAAAGCCGCCGGGGGCGACGTCTTCGGCCTTTACAGTGTCGTAGGGCACCTTCATCTGCGATAAAACGTCCTCCATAAGCTCCCGCCCGGCAATTCCGAGAGCGTCGTCCTGCCAGACCAAAAGGCACTGTGGCTCAAGCTCCAGACGCTCGGCCGCCAAAAGCTCGGATTCCTCCAAAAATTTCACGCCCGCCACGCGGCGCTTATAGGAGATCCCCCGCTGAACCATAAAAAGCGCGAACGTCAAAAGCACGAACATCAAAACGATAATCTGCATTCGCCGAAAATTAAAGCCCGTCTGCTTTTTCGCTCGGTTTTCCTCACTTTTATTCATACTGCCGCCGCCTTTTCGGAATAATCGGGACTGCCCGCCCAGAAGCTGACCTCGCCCCTGCCCGACGGGGAGAGATAGACGTTATTTTCCGATATCATTTTTAGCACATGATCTATTCCCGCCCTGTCCTTGACGAGCGCGAAATATTTTATAAAAAGAAGATATCCGCGTTCGTCGCGCGGCCAAAGCTCTATCATTTTCAGAATTCCCTCATATGCGCTGCCGAATTCCCTGAGCTTAAGGTCGGCGGCGGCCTTTTTGGCGCGCAGAACGACGGACTCCGTCTTTTCAAGCTTTTTTTCAAGATATCCGCTGTAGTTCACAAGCTGGATATCCATAAGGTTTCCCTCTACAAGCCCGCTTTCAAGATATCTTTCGGTCAGCGAGATGATCTCGGACAGCGCGGCGCCGTCGTCCGGGTCGAGCGCGAGGATTCTTTCAAGGCGCTGGAATTCTATGTCGTATTCCTTTTGCAGCTCAACAAGCGCGGTGACGGCGTAGTGCACCACCTCGGTGTCGTCGTTCATTCTTGCCGACTGAAGCTGCGAGACATAGTCCCCCGGGTCGGCGTACATGACGTCCATCATAAGCTCGCGGCGGGTAGAGACGTCGTTCACCAAAAGCGCCTCTTCAAGGGGGACTACGGTGTCGGCGCCGGCGTCCTCGTCCATGAGAATGCTTCGGTGAATTTCGTCGTTGGTGAGCATTTTTTCTATGTCCACCTCCCGCGAGGCCTCCGACCCGCGCCGGGTTTTCACTTCAAGGATAACCGTGCACAGAATCCCCCACACCGGAACAAAAAGGGCGATCACCGCCGAAAGCCGGCTGCATTTAAGCACCCCGGCCATCGAAAGTATGTATACGAGCACGCATATCACGACATGTACGATCAAAAAAATTGCCACGGCCCATGCAAGCGTCATCTCAGACCACCCCTTCCGCGGTCTTATCGGCCTCAACGGCCCCGACGGCGTCAACGACGTCATAGGCAAGGCTGCGCTGCGCAAGCCTTTGGCCGACAATGCTGAAATTCTGCCCCGTAACCTGAGTGAGCAAAAGGTAAAGTTTGCCGTCGCTGCCCTGGCCGATGGTGTCGCTTGCGCGCACCATTCCCGAGAGTGCCTCGCTGAGCTTTTCGGGGTCGCGCTCCTCAAATTTCAAGAGCATGTATTCCGCGGCGCCGGCCTGCTTAAGCTCCTCGTTTACCGAGATTATCTGCTCGAAGTGCTCGGGCAGCACCACCCTCGTGCCGGGAATGACCGAGCTGTCGTGCCGCAGCTCTTCATATTCAAGTGCGCGCAGGAAGGAGGTCTGCACCAGCCCGCAGATTATCTGAAAGATGTTTGTGTAGTGGTTTCCGTACTGCTCGCTGCTGGCGTCCCATAAAACCACCAAAAGAACCACCGAGCCGTTTTGGAACACCCCGCAGGCGTACATCGGCATATCCTGCCGAAGGGCGGTGTTTTTATACACCCTGCCCGCCTTAACCTCGCCGTACATTTCGGAGTATTCCTCGAGGGGAATCGACACCGAAAGCCTTGAAAGCAGGTTGCCCGAGCAGGCGACAAGCCGCCCGAAGCGCTGCCGGGAATCCACGGTATAGATAGCCACGCTGCGGTTTTCCAGAATGTCCTCCATTACCTTTAAGCCCTCAAGGAAGACGCTCTGCGGAAGCTCGCTGTCGAGCTTCTGAACGGCGTCGAATATTTTTCCGAAGCTGTCCTTGAAGCCGAGAATCTGCCGCTTGAATTCGCCCTTGTTCTGTATGGCGCCGTAATAGGCGTTATTCAAAAACAGATATTTGTTCCTCAAAAGGTCGTACTCGCTCTTTACAAACTGCGTCTCCTCGGCGGATTTGTCCCTGACATATCCCGGGATCGAGCCGGCCATCAGATAGACGACAAAGGGAATCCAGTTTTCTATGTTGTAAAACAGAAGCGTGCCGCTCATTCCGAGGCCGATATATTCAAAGATCAGAACGACGCTTTCAAGCAGCGCGGCAAGAATGCCGGTTCTCATTCCGTGGACGGTGCCCATTATGACGATATAGGCGAGGCGGACGTCTACAAACTTAAAGTATACCGAATTCGAGGTGAACTGCGCGATTATCTCGGTGACCAAAAGAAGGAGTATCAGCTCGATATACTTGAATATGCCGTTGCTGAATTTTTTGAACAGGCGTTTCAGCAGCCCCTCTTTTTCGGCGTATACCTCGTCGACAAAGGCGGCGTAATATTCCCCGACGGAATCCAAAACGTCGTCCATCGGGATAAAGCCGTAACGCTTTCTCAGCTCATTAGGGTAGTCCGGCCAGACTATGTCGCAGGGGGTGCGCTCGTATTCCACGTCTATCTCGGGGACGGCCTCCCTGAGGCGCTCCTCAAGATCGGAATAGGTGTGGCGGTAGCCGCTCACCGCGACATACGATCCCGTTGCGTCCTCATTCTCCTCCGTCACCTGAACGAGCAGGGCCAGAAGATCCGAAACGGACAGAAAATCTATGCGATCCTCCGCCGAATGCGGAAAGATCACCTTTTTGCCCTCGTGGGCGTCGCAGAACACCCTGCCGAGGAAATTTTGATCGTTAAGCCTGTCGGCAATATAGGGCACCCTTATCGTGACTACCTTCATGCCGGATTTTTTTGCATAGAATGCGGCCAGCTCCTCGAGCTGAGAGGCGCCGAACGAGCTCAGGTCGTTATAACCCGTTTCGGCCTCGCCCGAGGCGTTGAAGTCGGCGAAATAGTTGAGAGAATATACCGACGACAGGAGCACGAATTTTTCAATCCGCGAGACGGCGGCGGTCTCGAGCGCCTTTTCAAGGAGCTTTTCTTCGCCGAATGCGCCGGGTCGGCAGTCGGCGTAGCCGCTTATGTACCACACCGCGTCGAAGGTGTAGGCGTCGAAGAGCTGCTTGAAGTCGCCGTCGGCCGGGGTGGAGGCATAGGTGTGCACGCTGCGGGTCTTTCCGCCGTATTTTGCCTCGCTTCCCGCCAAGACCACCGTGTTTTCCGCCGCAAGCCTTTCGACGGATTCGTCGGAAATCAGATGTGTCTGCCCGACGATAAGATAGCTTGCCACTGCCTCTCACTCCCCCTGAAATTAAAATATCACGCCCGAACGGCTTTTAACCGGGAACCGTCAGCGCGTGAGGTCTAAAGATATGATACCGTAAGTAAGTCGATTTTCAAAAGCTTATAAGCGCGGCGGGGGCTTTCGGCCGTTATAAGTCAGCCGGGATAGCCCTGATTTTCGCGCCGCGCGGCATTTTAACCGATGCTATTTATATACAATTTATATCATTCCGGCCGAAAAAAGTCAATATTATTTGATCAAAA
>CANQPB010000052.1 GCA_947625615.1 uncultured Clostridia bacterium
TTTCAAATCAGCCCTTGACGGCTCCGCCGGTAACGCCCTCGACATAATACTTTTGCAGGCAGAGGAAGAGGATAGTGACCGGCAGTGCGACAATTACGCCGCCGGCGCAGAAGGTGGTGTACATGTTGTTGATCTGGTCGTTGGTCAGCCAGCTGTACATACCGACGGCGACGTTATAGCCTGCAGAGGTGCCGAATGCAACGTATCTTGCGAAAACATAGTCGCCCCAAGGGCCCATGAAGGCGGTGAGGATCGTATAAATTACTATCGGCTTTGCGAGCGGCAGAATGATCTTGTAAAGAACCTGAAGCCTTGTCGCCCCGTCGACTCTCGCCGCTTCGTCGAGGGATTTCGGAATGGTATCGAAAAATCCCTTCGAGACGTAATATCCCATACCCGAGGAGGCCACGCTGACAAGTATCAGGCCGGGCACCGCGTTTGCCTGCGTGAGGCCGAGATCCGAAAGAACGCGGTATAAAATGATCATCGTAAGCATTCCCGGGAACATTCCGAGAATGAGCATGAATCTCATCAAAGGGCCTCTCATCTTAAAACGGAAGCGGGAAAGGGTATAGCTCATGCAAAGGACTATTATTGTCTGGAAAACCGCGGCCGCAAGCGCGATGATGAAGGTATTTAAGTACCAGCGCTTGAAGTCGGAGTTCCAAAGGTTGATATAGTTCTGAAGCCCCCATTCGTGAGGGATAACATATCCGACCTGATAGGTGTTTTCAACCCTGAACGACTGCAAAACGATGAATATAAACGGTATCAGCCAGATTACGCTTATTATCACCAAAAGAACGTATATCGCGCTGTTGCTGAGCCGGTTGAGGGTTTTTATACCCATGTGGTGTCTGTTTTTACTCATCACTGGTAGTCCTCCTCATTCTTGATAGAAGGCAGCACGTTATATACGATAAGCGAAATAAGCGCTACCACCACGAACACCATGATGCCGACGACGGAGGCGAGATAATACTGCGATTCGGCGCCGGTCGTTATCTTGAACAGCCATGTTATCAGAAGGTCGGTATATCCCACCGAGCCTGCCGCGCCCGAAGCCGCCGGATTTGTCGGCGCTCCTCCCGTCAGAAGATAGATGACGTTGAAGTTGTTCATATTGCCGGTAAAGCTGGTGAGAAGATAAGGCCCCGTGATGAACAGCATATAGGGCAGAGTTATCTTCGTGTACTGCTGCCATGCGTTCGCGCCGTCTATCCTTGCGGATTCATAGAGATCGGCGGGGATATTCATCAAAATACCGGTCGTAATGAGCATAAGATAGGGTATTCCTATCCAGATATTGACAAGAATTACCGTAGCTCTTGCCCACGTCGCATTCTCCCAAAACGGCAGCGGCTGTGATATCCACCCGAGGGTGTCCTTAAGGGTGAGGTTAATAAGTCCGTTTCTTGCGAACATCTTCGAGACATACAAAAGCGAAATGAACTGAGGAATAGCGACGGTCATGACCAAAATCGTGCGCCACATCTTCTTCAGCCTTATTCCCCTCTTGTTTATCATCATCGCGACGAACATTCCGAGGAAGTAGTTGGTGAAGGTTGCGAGGAAAGCCCAGATAAGCGTCCAGGCCAAGATCTCGCCGAAGGTAGCCGAATATGACTGCCCGCCCCCGGCGCTCTGCCAGGAGAGCAGGGTGTTGAAGTTGTCAAGCCCCACCCAGGAGAACAGGTTGTTCGAGAAGCCGTTGTGCGCGCCGTCGTAGTTAGTGAACGCAACGAGTATCATGAATACGATAGGCATGACCGTGAATATCAAAATACCTGTCAGCGGAAGCGCCAAAAGCGTTTTATAGAAGTTTTCGTCTACCATCGACCTCAGGTCGTCCCTGTCGCTCGAAAGCTTCTTGCCGCTCTTTAAAAACTGCTCCGCAAGCTTGTTCTGCTTAACATTAAGCCGCCAGGTGTATATAAGCGCGACGATGAAGAAAATCGTCAGCACGCCGTAGAGGAGTATCTTGAAGGAGTTGTCGTTATATGTAGTCGTAAAGGTGTCAAGTATCTCGTTATACTCCTGAGTCGGGCCCTGTTTGCCGAGAGAAGGAAGCATTGAAAGCCAGTAGCCGCCCGCGGTTATCATATATACGATAAAAACTATCTCAAACAACAGGAACAGAAGCCCGCGGAGAACCTGTCCCCTCGCAATGCTTCCGAAGCCCATCACGAAGAAGGAGGTCTTTGTTTTCCAGTCGCCGTTTTTAAACGTCCTGCCGATGTCAATAAACTCGTTCACAACAGCTATGGCGCCGTTTTTTATGCCCGTGCCGATTTTCACAAATAGCCCGGCAATCGCTGCGGGAATTTTTTTGAAGAAGGCAAGGATCTTATAGATGAATTTTTGAAGCTTTGAAAGCCTCAGGTATCCCCCGTCGGAATACTCCTTTAAAAGCGCGCCGATCTCTTTGAAAAATACCTTCGGACTTTTATGTTTTCTGCGCACCGATGATTTATTGGGGTCGGTGCCTTTTTGCCGTTTCATGGAATCACCCCTTAAATAAAATGTCGGGGCCGTTTTGCAGACCCCGACTGATAGTTGGTTATATTGTCAGGCAATGCCAAAGCTATTTAATTTTTTGCTTTGGTTGCTTGATTATGCAGGAATAAGGCTTACCTCGCCGGTTGCAGCGTTAAGCTGAATGTAATAGGTGCCGGCGGTCTCGACGACATAGTTGTCGGCAGGATAAGCGACGTCCCAGCTCTTGCCCTGGCGGCACTTGAACTCAACGCCGGCGTCCATAGCATAGGCCTCGTTGGAAGTCCAGATATCGCCCTCGGCGGTCATGGGAAGATCGAGCGTCCAGCCGTCGCCGTTGATAGAGCCTATAACGGTGAAAGCGTTCTTAACGTCGTCGGACATGGTGAATACCGCCTGAATGCTCTCCTCATACTTGGAAAGAGCAGCCTTCAAAGCGTCCTCGGAGCCGTCGGAATCCTTTATATCGGTGGTGATGACCTTGGCGATATCCCACCAAGAGCCGTGAATGTTAGGCTGAGGAACGGCATAGTTGCCCTGCTCGTTCAAAGCGGCAAGGGTAGGATCGGAGGTAACCGCGGGATCTTCAAGGGCTTCCTTGTTGGAAGGGCCCCAGCCGAAGGAGGTGAATCTTGCGAGCTGGCAATCCTTGCCGGTAAGATACTGCGCGAGCCTTGCGATTGCGGCGCCCTTAGTGGCGTCGGTCTGAGGCTTTACGCCGAGCAGCTTGCAGCCGCTGTAGGAGCCGATGTGATAGCTCTGTCCGTCGACCTCAAACGAAGGAAGATCGGTAACTCCGAAGTTGTCGCCGAGCTGATCCTTGATGGTCGCATAGTTCCAGGTGCCGGTGACGACAACGGCGGAACCGCTGGCGAAGTCGGCGTTAGAGGAGTTTACATAGCTCTTCGAGGTGACGACTTTCTGAATGCCCTTGGCGGCGATAAGGCCCTTGTCGGAATTGAAGTCGTCGTCTATGGAGATGAAGTTGCCGTCGTTATCGGTGATCCAATCGGAATGGCAGCCGGTGGCGAAGAAGAAGCCAGCGGTGTACCAGGCGTTTTCAAGCTCGAACGAAATGTTCTTGCCTGCCGCCTCACAGTCGGCGATGATCGCCTCAAGGCTGTCTACGTCGGAATCCGGAACGACGCTCTTGTCATAGTACATGAAGTAGCCGTTATCGGCGGTAAGCGGATAAGCATAAAGGTCGGAACCCGACTGCGCCGCAAGTATGGAAGCGGCGTTGTTGTTATCCTTGGCATATGTTGCAGCGGCGCTTCCGAGCTTGGAAAGCGCGCCGGCCTGGATAAGACGGCTGAGCTGGTCCTGAGCGAAGAAATAGACATCTCCGCCGGCCTGAACGTCGGTGATCATGTTGGTTGCAGCGTCGGCCTCGGAAACGGGCTCGACGGTAGCGTTGATCGTGATTCCGTATTCGTTCGAGCTGTTGAAATCGGCGACCTGCGACTTGGTGAGATCGACCGCAGCTTCGGGCGCCCAGATTACAACGTCATAAGTCCCCGCGAGCTCCGAGCCCGCGTCGTCCGCGTCATTAGAACCCCCCCAGTTCTGCGCTGTCACCGCAGGCTGCGAGAGAAAGCATCATGGCGAGGGCCAAAATGATTGCTAAAAGTTTTTTCATAAATTTTCCTCCTGAAATTAAGTAGGTCAACAACAGTCTGCCGCAGCTGCGCTGATCGGCCAAGAACAGTTATGTGCCCTGTTCAAAACTGTCATCTTTTACATTATATCACAGCTTTTTTATAAATTCAATAATTTTCGCTTCAAAAACCTTTAATCATTTTAGCTGAAATTTTGTTAAAGACTATGGGCGAAATGCTCAACGGTGGTTTAACACTTTTATTTATTGAACCACTTTATTGCCCGGGTTTTCACGGTCTGTCACTCCGCCGATTCGGCCTCAACGCCGACGTCGTTTCCGTATCTCACGAGGTTAAATACCTGCAGGCTCGGCAGCGGAACGCCGTTGGGGCCGAAAAGCGCCTGATTGTCTACCGCGCAGCCGCCGTAATATTTTCCCGCGTCGTTCGGGTCGTAGCCAGCCGAATAGCTGCTCGCCCAGCCCGAGCCGTATTTCTCCCATTTCGCCTTGTTTTCCGCCCGCGAGGCCCCGCCGACGGTTATCCAGGTTCCCTCCCAATAGCATACGCCGATGCAGTTCGTCGCCTTTGCCGCCGCCTCGATGACGTCGCGCAGGGCGTTTGCCTGCCCCTGAACGCTGTAAGGGTAATTTTTCGTGAGCCCCGTCGCGCTGTCGCTGACGGTGTTGCCGTTGAAGTCGGTGTCGTCGGGCGTGTAGGCGTAAGACGTCTCGAGCACCATCACCTTTTTATCATAGGTGTTCGCGACGGTCGAGAGCACCCTTGTGAGGTTTTCGAGTGTGCCGTGCCAGAACGGGTAGTATGAGCTTCCGAAGACGTCGTAGTCGACTTCGTGCGCGTTAAGCTGCCTTGCATATTCGGAGTAGGTGCCGCTGTGCTCGGGATTGGCAAAGTGAACGGCCACGAGCGCCTCGGGGCACACCTTTCTCACCGCTCTGCTCCCCGCCGACATTATGGCGCAAACGCCGTCCCAGGAGGTTTCTCCGCAGAGCACGCCGTTCGTCTCGTTCCCGACCTGAACCATGCCGACGACCCCGCCGGCCTTCTTTATCTTTTTGAGGGTATCGACGGTGAAATCATAGGCCGCCTCGGCCTTTTCGCCGATGTCCATATCCTTCCAAGCCTTCGGAACCATCTGCTTACCCGGGTCTGCCCAGAAGTCGGAGTAGTGGAAATCCACGATGAGCCGAAGCCCGTATTTTGCGGCTCTCGCGCCTATTTCCGCGGCCTTGTCGGCGTCGTTGTTCCCGCCGCCGTAACCGTTTCCGTTTTCGTCGTAGGGGTCTACCCATACCCTAACGCGGATATGCGTGACGCCGTTTTCGGCGAGGGTTTTAAAGACGTCCTGCTCGGTGCCGTCAAACCCGCGATATATAACCCCGCTCTGCTCCTCGGCGATGACCGACGACGCGTCGACGCCCATGATGAAGTCGTCGGGGAGGTTCTCAACCTTGCCGACGTATAGCGGGTTCCCCTCGAGTTTTCCTGTCGGGGCGAAGCTTTCAAGATCGCCGCAAAAAGCACTCCTCTCAACATTTTGCGTCCCGCAGGCCGAACAGGCCAGCGACATCGCAACCGCCAGGGCGGTGAATAATGTTAAACGTTTTTTCATCTCAATACCTCTTTATATTTCAGTCAAGACCGATCAGGTTTTCCGCGACCTTTTCGGCCGCTCCGTCCCCCAAATGGGCCGATTTTGCTCCTAAAAACAGGTAATAATCCTCGTCGGCATAGCCGATATAGCTGTCGGCCGAGCCGGTTCCCGTTTCACTGTCATAGACCCTCACCCCTCCGCCGGGGTCAAGAAGAAGCCCGTCATATTCCGAGATCAATGATTCGGGCAGGATAAAAATGTCGCCGTTTTCGATGGATTCGACGTCGAACATCACATACTCAAAGCTGTGAACCTTTATCATCTTTATCCCCTCGGGCTTATCCTCCTCAAGCTTCACGGCGAGCTCGGTGCCGCTTATCTCGGGTACATGGCAGTAGACGGTGATTTTCCTTTCGGGGGAGGTATCGGTGGCAAAGG
>CANQPB010000053.1 GCA_947625615.1 uncultured Clostridia bacterium
AAAGGAGGCTTTATTTTCCATATCAACGCTATCGCTATTCTCGTCCCCACGCGTAGCGTGGGGTTGGTTTTACAAAATAAAGGCGCAAGTCCGCAGCCGGACTTACACCTTTTCAGGAAACACACTGATATTATTATAGCGGATTTTTCCGAAATTATCAAAGGCAAAATCTCAAAAAAATTTTCAACACCGCACCGCTTCGGTTGTGAACATCTCAACAGACCGAATCATTTTTTTCGTAGCACCCAAGCGTCATGGCGGGGGTTATCGGCTTCGTCTGCCCCGTTCTTTTGTAGCCGAGGCTTTCGTAGAGACGGCAAAGGCCATCCTCCTGCAAAATCGTGTCGATCCTCCAGCCCGACGCGCCGTGGATCCGCTCGGCCTCGGCAATCGCCGCGCGGGCTATCCCCTTTCGGCGAAATCCGGGCAGGACAAAAACCGGGGATATCCTTTTCGGCACACCCGGGTCGCGCATATTAACCACCCGAATCGCCCCCGCGGCTTCGCCGTCGGCCTCAATAAAATAATAATATGTAAAGGGCTGTTTTAGGCGGTCAACAACTTTTGAGAGCGGCTCGGCGCCGGGGTTGGTCTCGGCGTCATGATATTTTCGGTAGAGCTCCGCAAAGGCCTCAAGCTGCATTTTGTGGATTTTCTCGGCGTCGCCGAGGCCGGCGCGGACAAGGCTGACTTCCATGGGCTGCTCCAGAAATTACGCCGAAACTTCCGCAGGTTCACGCTTTTCGGCCGGCACAAAAGCAAGAAAGATACCCGCAAGAAGATAAATCAGGGCGATAAAATCCGCCAAATCGATCGGGCGGGTGGCGAAGGGAATGCCGTTAAAGACTAAAAAGACGATAAACAAAATATTCAGCGGAATAAGGGCGAGCCGTTTGCCGTGGGCGATCCAGCCGATGCAGATGCCCGCCGCCGGCGCGAGGGAAAACACTATGAGTATTATCCCCAAAAGCCCGCCGCCGAAGCCCCCGACGACGTAGGCAAAAAAGGCGGCAAGCAGGGGCATGGCCGCCGCGAGAGCCGCGGGGATCCACCTTACCCAGCGAGCTTTGTCCGCAAGGCAGAGACGAAGCTGCAAAAATGCAGCCGGCACGCCGCCGAGGGTTATTGTCAAAAACTCGCCGATGTAATAGCCGAAAAGCGACACGTTGGCGAGAGCGAATAAAAACGAAAGCGCTATCCATACCGCCGCAGAGATGAGCGTTCCCTCAAGCGAGACGGTTTTAAGCTTCTGTCTGTCTGAACTCATTTTCAACACTCCTTTGATTTTTTATGATTATATCACATATTTTGGGGGAGGTCAAGATCAAGAAGATAGAAGTTAGAAATTAGAAGTTAGAATTTCAAGGTGTCGCCTGCGGCGACATATCTTAATATTTCTAATAATGCGTGCGGAATGGACTCCCGGGCGGGGCGCTCGGTTTTCCAAAAAAGTTTTCGCCGGGCATTTCCGCTTACGGATACCCGACGCCCTTTTGAAAAAGGGTGGATCGAAAACTTTTTTATTCCCCCGTGAAATGGCCGTCACAAATTTTCCGCGATTTAACCCGCGGTTAAAAAATTCCCGGGAAATTATACAATGCGGTTATTGAAATGCCGGCAGAATATGCTATAATTAAAGCAGAACGAAGCGCTGCGTTACTTTTATTTAAGGAGAATTTTTATGGATATTACGATTTCCGAAAACTTAAAAAAATTGAGGCGTGAAAAGGGCAACACCCAGGAGGCTCTTGCCGATTTTCTCGCGATAAGCATTCCCGCAGTCTCGAAATGGGAGCGCGGCGAGGGATACCCCGACATAACCCTTCTGCCCGCGATAGCCGAATTCTATGAGGTATCGGTTGACGACCTTTTGGGCGTCGGCGCCGCAAAAAAGCAGGAGAAGATAGACAGATACACCCAAACCGCCATGGAGCATCTTAAGGCCGGCCGAACCGGCGACGCCGTAAGCGTGTGGCGCGAGATGTACGCGGAATTCCCGAACAACTACGAGGTCATCGGCGGGCTGGCCTACGCGATCTACTACGACTACAACGGCACCCGCAAAAACAAGGACTGCCTGCGCGAGGTGATAGCCCTTGAAAACAGAATCCTTGAGGAATCTACCGTGCAGTATCTTCGCGACATGGCGATAGAAAGGCTCTGCTATTCCTACTCAATGCTCGGCGAGACCGACAAGGCAAAGGAATGCGCAGAAAAGGCGAGCAGCATAAACTCCTCAAAAGAAATACTCACTGCGAACATTCTCACCGGCGAGGAGCGCACAAAGAGCAGTCAAAGCCTAATTATTCAGCTCATCGTCATTTTGCAGAACGCGATCTATCACGTCGAATCGGTCGACTGGCTGACAAGGCATAAGCTCGTTCTCGGGCTCTGCGATCTCTTCTTCGGCAGCGACGGCGGCTCCGTGGGCGGGCTGTCGGGCAACGCGGCCAACGCGCACTACTACTGCGCGAGGATATACGCCGGCTGCGAGGGCGAAGACGAAAAGGTGAGACGCCACATTGAAAAGCTCGCCGAATGCGTTAAATGCTGTGGTAGCGACGGAAGCGCGCAGAAATACGGCGGAGAAATTTTCAAGGATTACAGCGACGCCAATGCGACGGTGATAAAATCCGGCGAGGAATCCTTGGGCGAGTTCTACTCCCGCATGATCTCCCCTGCGGAGAGTCCGATGTTCGACCGCTTCAGGGACGAAAAGTGGTTCAAAAAGGCGGAGGCCGCTTTAAAAGCCTCCAAATAAAAAACGGCCGGCGGCAGAAACATCACCCGAAAATTAAGGAGCAGGGCGGCTTTTGCGTCTCCCTGCTCCCGAATTTTATCTGCTTACGGATTTTTTAAAGAAAAACACCGACAGCCCCGCCGAAACGGCGATAGCGATTGCAAAGGGAATCGCCAGCACAAACGAGACTTCGGGCGGCGCGGAGGCCCCGGCATATTTTCCCGCCCAGACGAGGCTCGAGTAGTTATACGCCACGGCCGCGCACATGGCGTCGGAGAGAATTATCGCCAGCGCGGCGAAAATTTTTGACAGTGATTTCATTTTAGGAGCTCCTTTCGTTGCGGGAAAATTGATGCCGTATTCTGAGCCGAACTTTTTGCAATCAGTCTTTCATCAGGCTGTCCATTTCGTCGATGAGCTCGCCGAAGAGCTTCAGGGCGCTCTCTATCGGCTCGGGGGAATCCATGTCCACGCCGGCGATGCGCAGAAGCGATATCGGGTCGGTCGAGCAGCCGCCGGAGAGGAATTTCTTGTAGGCGTCGACCGCGGGCTTGCCCTCTTTGAGGATCTTTGTGGAAAGGGCGATGGCCGCGCTGAAACCGGTGGCATACTGAAAGACATAGAAATTGTAGTAGAAGTGAGGAATGCGCTCCCACTCATATGCTATCTCCGGGTCGGTGACGATGTCGTCGCCGTAATACTCGGCGTTCAGTTTTCTGTAGAGGGTGGACAGCGACTCTGCGGTCAGGCTTTCGCCACGCTCCGCCATTTCGGCGGTGAGCATCTCAAACTCGGCGAACATGGTCTGGCGGTAGAGCGTGGTGCGGAACTGCTCGAGGAAGTAGTTGATGAGATATGCGCGCTCCTTCTTGTCCTCCGTCTTTGAAAGAAGATGCTGCATCAAAAGCGCTTCGTTGCAGGTCGACGCGACCTCGGCGACAAAGATGACGTAGTCGCTGTAAACTATAGGCTGATTCTTCATGGAAAGGTAGGAGTGGATAGAATGCCCCATTTCGTGGGCAAGCGTGAACATGCAGTCAAGGGTGTCCTTGTGGTTTAAAAGGACATAGGGGTGGGGCCTCATGCCGGCGGAATACGCACCCGAGCGCTTGCCGACGTTCTCGTAGACGTCTATCCAGCGGTTTTCAAAGCCCTCGCGGAGCATGTCGGTGTAATCCTTGCCCATGACGGAAAGCGCTTCGAGGACGGTGGTCTTCGCCTCATCAAAGGTGATCTTCTTGTCGGCGTCGGGGACGAGCGAGGTATAAAGATCGTACATATGCAGCTCGTCGAGACCCATGAGCTTCTTGCGGAGCGAGACGTATTTGTGCATGTAGCCCATGTTCTTGTGGACGGTGTCGATGAGGTTTTTGTAGACCGAAACCGGCACCTCGTTTTCAAAGAGGGCGGCCTCAAGGCAGGAGGGATATTTGCGGCAGCTGGCGTTGAAGATCCTCCCCTTCACCTCGGCGTCATAGAGGGCGGCTACGGTGTTTCTGAACTGCGAATAGGTGTTGTAGATGTTCGTGAACGCCGATTTGCGAAGCTCTCTGTCCGGTTTTTTGATCAAAACGCCATAGCTGGAATTGGTGAGCTCGTGCTCTGCGCCGTCGCTTCCCACAGCAGGCGGGAATTTAATGTCGGCGCTCTCAAAGAGAGAATAGGCGTTTTCCGGCGCACTGCGAAGAGGCGACGCGGCCGCCATTATCATCTCCTCGCTCTCGCCGAGGGTGTGCTCGCGTGAGCGGCGGATTCTTTCAAGGGCGCGGCGGTAGAGCTTAAGCCCCGGCTCCTCGTCGAAGAACGAATTAAATTTTTCGTCGGGGATCGAGTTGATCTCGGGGCGGACAAACGCGAGCGCCGAAGCATAGCGGACGAAATAGGACTGAACGCGAAGCTGGAAGTCCTGATACTTCGGGTTGTCGGTGTCCTCGTCGCCGCGCTGGCTTGCATAGCCGGAAATGGCGTAGAGCGCAAGGGTGCACTCGTCGTCGTATTTCATGAATTCCAAAAGCGTGGCGCCGCTCTCGCCGAGGCGGCCCTTGAATGAGGCTCCCCTCGTGATAAGCTCCTCGGCGTTCTCAAGCGCCTTGAGCCATGCTTCGTCGCTTTCAAAGACGTCCTCAAGACGCCACTTGAATTCCTCGGCTATTTCTGAGCGAAGAGGTGTTTTTTCTGACATAACGGTTCTCCTTTCGGTGATTAAAAAATTAAAGCTTTTCAAGCGCGTATGCGTTCCAGATGTCGGCATGGCGGTGTTCAAGTACCGTAAAGCCTTTTGACTTTACAATATCGAGTACCTCGTCCTCCCTGCCGTCGATGATGCCGGATAAAATCAGCCTACCCTGCGGTTCTACGGTCTCGGCAAAGACGCCGCTGAGGCTTATCAAAACATCTGCGACGATGTTAGCTGTGACAAGCTTATGACCTTTACAAATTTTTGAGCGTATATCTTCGTCCTTGGCGGCGTCGCCGAGGAAGACCTCGAATCGATCTCGGGAAATGCCGTTTTTCTCGGCGTTCTGCGCGGAGATCTTTACGGCGTCGGCGGAGATATCGGTGGCCTGAGCCGACGACGCACCGAGCTTTAAGGCGGTGATGAAAATAATCCCGCTGCCGCAGCCGAGATCCAAAACGGTGTCGCCCGCGTTGAGATATTTTTCGGTGAGCTCCAAACAGAGCTGCGTGGTGTAATGCCGCCCGGTGCCGAAGCTTGTCTCGGGATCGAGTTCAACTACGGTGCGGCCGTCCGAGGGGTCGGCGCTCTCCCATGAGGGCTTTATGAGGATCTTTTCGCCGATTTTTAAGGGGCGGAAATATTTTTTCCACTCGTTGGCCCAATCCTCCTCGCGTATGCTCGACTGCTCCACGCGAAAATCTATTCCGAGGGACGAAGCCCTTTCAAGCGCGAGGCGCAGGGCCTCGGCGTCGGCGGCGCCCTCCTCGCCCTCGGCGATATAAACCGTGACATAGGGCTCGCCTGAGGCGGCCTCCTTTAAAAGATCCTCGTCGATGTAATCCCAGCTGTCGCTCTTTTCGGCGGCAAATTCCTTTATGTCCTCGGGATCGCTGATGACAAGGCCGGTGATGCCCTCGATAACAAGACAACCGGTGAGGCTCTCCATATCCCCGTGGGAAGCGTATATTTTGATCTCGCGGTATTCGCTCATCTTATCTCTCCTTTTTAAGGATAGTTTACCACACCGGGGCTTTACAGTCAATCTCGACAATTGTAAATATTTTGTGAACGAGCGGGGGGTGTGTACAAACCACCCACAATATGATATAATATGATTGAGGTGATAAAAATGTCGAGAATAGCAAAAATTGAC
>CANQPB010000054.1 GCA_947625615.1 uncultured Clostridia bacterium
CTCGGCATGCCGAGGGTGATAATCCAAAAATTTTACTTCATTCTATATGAATTTGCGAAAAATACTTGACATTACCCAGTTTCCCGACAAAAAATTCATAGTCATCGGAGATTATAAATATGATGTCCTGAAAAAATATCTCGCTGCATTCGGCGGAGACTATGACATCAGCCTTGTCTGCGCATCGGGCAAAAACGGCACCTGCGCGGGTCTTTCCGAAGCACTTTCATATATTCCCGAAAATGAGCGGTTTATGCTTATTTGGTGCGACCTTGTATTGCCTGAAGATTACGAGATCCCCGACACTGAGAATAATGTTATAGGGATTTCGAGAGATTTTCCGTGCAGATGGCGTTATGAGCACGGCGAACTCAAGGAAGAGAGAACCGTAACCTGCGGCGTGGCGGGGCATTTTATCTTTAAGGACAAGTCCGTTCTGAGAAATGTTCCCGACGAGGGCGAGTTTGTTAAATATCTGAAAGAACAGCAGATAGTTTTTTATGAACAGTCGCTCTACCGAACTCACGAATACGGTCTTTATAGCGAGTGGAGCAAGCTGCCGACCTCGCGTTGCAGACCCTTTAATTCAATGGAGATAACAGACGATGTAGTCAAAAAGATTCCCAACGACGAGCAAGGTCTTAAGCTTGCAAAGTATGAGACTAAGTGGTATAAGAAGCTTAACGACAAAGGACTCACGGATGATATCCCGAAAATATATTCTTATGAGCCTCTTTGTATGGAGAGAATCAAGGGCAAAAATATTTACGAGATGTCGGACTGCCCCGTTGAAAGAAAGCGCGAAATTTTAAAAAGAATCGCTGATTCCTTAAAGCAGCTTCACTCGGTGGAATCAGTTCAGACAGATTCCGACAGCTACCGCGAGGCATATCTTGATAAAACTTTTGACCGTCTGAAAAAGGTCAGGGAGCTTGTCCCGATGGCAAACAACGAGACGGTAATGATAAACGGAAGGCTTTGCAGAAACATCTTTTATCATCAGGAAGAGTTGGAAAAGCTCGTTATGCAGTATCTTCCCGAAAAATTCGTTCTGCTTCACGGAGACTGCACCTTCAGCAACATGATGCTCCGCGAGGACGACAGTCCTGTTATGATAGACCCGAGAGGATATTTCGGTCATACAGAGCTTTACGGCGACGCTGCATATGATTGGGTCAAGCTGTACTATTCTCTTTTCAGTAACTACGACCAGTTTAATCTTAAAAAGTTTTCTTTAACAATAGGAGAATCGAGCGTTCAGCTTGACATCGTATCAAACAAGTGGGAGAGCTTAGAAAACGATTTCTTTGAGCTCCTAAAAGGCGAAGTGACCCGCGAGCAAATGAAGCTTCTTCTTTCAATAATATGGCTCAGTCTTACTACATATGCTTGGGAAGATTATGATTCTATCTGCGGTGCGTTCTATAACGGTCTTTACTATTTTGAAGAAGCCTTAAGAGCCTTTGAAGAAAAGACGGTATGGAACTATTTCCGAGACGATATGACTATCATCGAGGACGCCTTAAAATCTATCGACAGAAATGTTCTTAACGAGCTTTTGGACGAGTGCAAGCAGACCTTACTTTCCAATCACAAAATCATAATATCAGGCTTAGGCAAAAATGTTCCTATATGCGATAAATTTGTCGGAACAATGCTGTCGCTCGGACTTAACGCGGGCTTTTTGCACACAAATTCGGCGGTTCACGGCGATATGGGGATGGTCAAGCCTGGGGATTTGGTAATCATTTTGACGAAAAGCGGTTCTACAAGCGAGTCGGTGTATCTTGCCGACTTATTAAAGCAGCGTAAGGACGTAAATCTTTGGCTTATGAGCTTTGAAGAAGACGGAATCCTTGCCAAGAAAATGGATAAAAAGCTTATCATTCATCTTGAGCATGAGGGCGATATCTGGAATATAATGCCCAATAATTCGACGACGCTTTATTTGATTATATTGCAGACGATAGCGATGGAGCTTAAGAAATCGCTGGGGCTTGAGCTGGAAAAGGATTTTATGCCCAACCACCCGGGCGGAGCGATAGGAGCGCATTTGCGTCATGAAGAATAAGTATACACTTTCGACATTGGGACATACTTGGATTCTTGATTTAGACGGAACGATTGTAAAACACAACGGCTATCTTATTGATGGGCAGGACACTCTGCTACCTGGTGCGCTTGAATTTTTGCATAATATACCGGAAAAGGACATGGTAATAATCATCACTTCGAGAGAAGAAAAGTACAGAATCATGACAGAAAACTTTCTTAATAAAAACGAAATTCGCTATAACCACATCATTTTTAATGCTCCTTATGGCGAGAGAATTTTGGTGAATGATGATAAACCAAGTGGACTGAAGATGAGCTATTCTGTGTCCTCAAAGAGAGATGAGTGGTGCGGGTTGGAGTGCTGCGAAGACGAGGTATTGTGAAAAGTAAAAAGGTGATCGAACAGCGTTGCTGTTCTCTTAACACTTTTTGCATCACTCCCAAATTTTGTATAAATCTTGAAAGTGGTGTAAAGTAGAGACATCACAATCGAGGTTTAATTGTGAGCAGAAGAAATCGATGTGCTGAGGGACAGGAGGATAACGTAATTTTTTCAAAAAAGATGAGAGCGAAAAACCAGCCACTACTTCATTCTATATAAATTTGCGAAAAAGGGTTGACGGTATCTTTCCACTTCGTCACTTTCACCAAATTTCCCGTCGAAATCGTCCCTAATTCTATACATTCCGCAGAAATCATCAAGAAGTGACATTTTTCGACATTAACTCCGCAGATTCTATGATATAATCGGGTATATTTTATTAGACGGAGGAAAAATTATGAAATTTTCTGATTCAATTCTTTCCCGCGAAATCTATGTTACCCTCACCGATCTGGCAATACCTCAGCACATGAACGGCTTTGCATACCTCACATCAGCCCTGAAACTCGCCGTTAACGATGCCTCATACTTACAAAAGGTAACTAAACGTCTCTATCCCGAAGTTGCTGAATTGAATAATTCAACACCGCAGCGTGTTGAGAGATCTATGCGCTCGGCAATCGAAGCTGCGTGTATCATGAGCACGCTGGGGACGTTCGAAAAGTATTTCGGCAACGCTATCAGACCTTCCACCGGCAAGCCGACTAACGCCATGTTTATCGCGACTATTTCAAACAGAATTCGTGTCGAACTGATGTCAAGAGACGACTAAGCGGGGCGATCGCTTTGCTCCCCCAAAAACAATATAAAAATACCCCCTCCTGCCCGGAGATTATCGCCCGGCGGAGGGGGTATACACAAAAGCGAGCGGAACGACACTAAATTTATTCACTTTCCCATTGACATCGCCCTTCCTCCCATGTTATAATATACCCACAATAAAATTTCATTAAAAGGAGGCTTTCATTCATGACTTTCAGCCCCGACGGCGGCAGGTTCGCCGCATTTCAGTTAGGTAATTTAGATAAGTCTTCTCAGGACGTGCGGCTCTATTGGACGCCGGAGAGAAAGCGTGCCGCGTTGCCTGCGCGAATGTTTCGGACGGGCGTAGAGCAGGTTCCCGAGACGAACGGCTCGCCGGTGCTTTCAAGATTCGATCCTCCTTCCGAGCCCAAGCAGGCTGACCTCGGCAAGATGCCCTTTTCCACCGGCGGAAAGCTATTCTTTACCCTCGACGGCGTGGATTACGTCGGCAGCGGAAATATCTTCATGAAACAGGATCTGCTTCTGACCGCCGCGCATTGTGTTCAGGACGACGTGACCGGCCATTTGGCGGAGAATTTTGTTTTTGAGAGATGTTACTCCGGCGAAGAATCGGCGGAGAATTTTACTTTTAAGACCGTCGTCCTCAAGGAAAATTGGCATATTGAAAAGGAAAATAAATGGGACTACGCAATTGCGATTCTGGATAAGGATTCCGCCGTCGCGACGCCGCTTAAATATTCACTTGAGAGCGCCTTTGAAAAGGAAGTCGCCGCTATGGGCTACCCGCTCGATTTTTACGGCGGCGCGCAGATGATGTATATAAACGGCACCGTCACCCAGCGGAGAGACTATTGGACGATAGTCGGCGGAAAGCTCACAAACGGCGCCTCCGGCGGAGCGTGGGTTCTTAAGGACAACGTGACCGCCGTCGGGCTGAATTCTTTCAGCACCAAGACCGCCAAAGGCGGGATATATATGGGCTCCCCGAAATTCGACGAAGAATTTGAAAAGCTGTATAAATATGTGGAGACTTTGCTGCAAGGAGGTATATAGATGGAATTCAACCCTAAGGCCGGCAGATTCATGGCGATGGAGCCGGTGAGCATGAACGATTCTCCCGCCGACATAAGGCGTTACTGGACGCCGGAGCGCAGAGCCGCGGCAATTTCCGTTACCGGCTCGGGGCCGGAATTCACCGGGCTGCCCGGCGGGGACAACGCGCCTCCTCCGCCGCCCGCAACAGACCCGAAGCCGGCAAATCTTGCCGAGATGCCCTTCACCACCGGCGGAAAGCTGTTCTATTCCATGGACGGCAAGAACTACGTTGCGAGCGCAAATATTTTTATGAGGAACAACATGCTCCTGACGGCGGCGCACTGCATTCAGGACAAGACCTCCGGCAACATCGGCGAGAACTATTTATTTGAGCTCTGCTATTCCGGCGAATCCTCCGTTGACGATTTTACATTCAAGACAATTGCGCTGCGTGAAAACTGGTATCTGCAAAAGAATGAAAAGTATGACTACGCGATAGCTATCCTCAACAAGAATTCAAACGTTGCCACGCCGCTCAGGTATTCCACCGAGGATATCCAAAACAAAACTGTGACGTCTATGGGCTATCCCGTAGCATACAGCGGCGGCGCCCAAATGATGTTCACAAAGGGCCCCGCGATTCCCCTTTACGGCCATTGGGCGATGTTCGGCAGCAAGATGACCGCGGGATCTTCGGGCGGCGCCTGGGTTCTTTCGGACAACGTGACCGTCGTCGGGCTGAACGCATATGTCTCGACGTCCGGTAAAGAGGTTCTCTATTCCGGCTCCCCGAAATTCGATGACGAATTCGTCAAGCTTTACGAGTACGCTCTGACACTGATATAAGGAGGTAAACATGAATAAGATCCGCTATTTCAAGCTTGAAAACGACGGCGCCTTTGTCGCGCAGATCGTGATAGAATACAGAGAGCGCAAGACCGACGGCCAGGGAAACGTCAGCTATGCCGGCGAGTGGAAAAGCTGGTATAGCGCGGGCTACCGCGATATCCTGCAATATGCCGAGCGCTCGGTAGACCTCGCTACCGATTCAAATATCCCCGACGGCTCGCAGGTCAGGCTGCACGCCTATGTCGCCGCGGGCTACAGCAACCCGTCGGTTCAGCAGTATATTTTCGACAAAACCGCCGCCCAGCAGGCGGTCTACGAGATCAGCGGCACCACGCTGAACAATTACCTCACACTCGTTTCCTACGGGTGATTGACGAAATATAATAACCCCC
>CANQPB010000055.1 GCA_947625615.1 uncultured Clostridia bacterium
ACGAGCTTGCTTTCAAGCTTTTCCCAATTTTTGACCCTGCACCAAAGATATGTGCCCTTTGTATAAGGCCCGTCGGCCGTCTCGGCGTTCCCTATAAGCAGGGAATATTTTCCGTGATCGCCGTCGAATCGGGCGATAGTCAGGCTGCCGTCTTTGGCTTTCGCGCTGACCGCTCCGGGAAAATCAAACGCCAGAGGATAGCCTATCGTCGGCTTTTCCGATGCGACCGACAACGGCCACGGCCCGCAGTGCTGCAAAAGCTCGGCGTTGTCGTCCGAAGGGTGACGTATTGTCCAGTCGGCGAAAAAGCTGCGGTGCTCGCCCATGTCCGCCGCTTCGACAAGCAAAGACGTGATCGCGCCGTGAATGTCCGTTTCGCACGCGGCCGGGAAGCCCTCGTCGTTCAAAAGCACATTTGCCGCGCAGGGCATTATGCCGAGCTCGCTCTGAAAAGCGTTCCAGCACTGTATCGCCGCCGCGTTGCAGCCGTATTTTTCTGCCAAATTTTGTATTGCCACTTTTAGCGCACAGACGGTTTCAAACTCTTTGTCGCTGATTGCAATATTAAAATTCCCGCGGCAAAATTCCGTTGTTTTCCTGACGGCGGTTCCCGCGACTTTCGCGGCTTCGACCTCTTTTATAAGCTCGGGCAGCGGGATCGGCGAAAGCTGGATATTGAATTTTTCAAGCAGCTCACCCTCGTTGCAGATCGTCGACCAAAAGTCAAACGGACGCGGGCCGATCTGCAAAATCCTGATATTCCGAAACGTCCTGACCGCCGAGCAGACGCGCAGAAAATTCCTCATTCCGACCTCAAATTCGTGATCCGTGAGGCGGCAGTTCGGAAGATATGTAAACGGCAGGTTAAACCGCCGCAGCACCTTTCCCGTTGCAAAAAGCCCGCATTGGGTGTCGCGGAGCCGTACACCGTTTTCGTCGGGAGCTTCGTCCCGCGGGCCCCAGAGCAGGATAGGAACGCCTAAATCCTTTGCCAGACGTGCAACCTCGTACTCGGTGCCGAAGTTGCAGTGCGGCATGAAGAGGCCGTCTACCCTTTCATTTTTGAACTTTTCCGCGATCCGCTTTCTGTCCTTATCGTCGTGCAAAAGCCCGTCGGAGGCGATGTCGTCTATTCCGACGAAATCGATGCCGAGATCATTCATGCGGGATTTTATAAGACCCGAGTATTTCAGCGCGTCGGGAGCAGAGAAAATACTCCGCCTTGTCGGAGCAAAGCCTATTTTTACCATTCGCATCACCCTTTCCGAATAAATTTTACTTAAAATCAAGCTTAATTTCAACAAATAATTCAGTATTTTTCAAATAATTCTTGACTTAATTCACCTCGCGTTATATAATAATTTCGGAAAGGGGCGATTTTTATGTCAATAACTTCCAAAGAATTGGCCAAGCTTTTGGGCATCTCGGAGGCGGCAGTTTCGATGGCTCTCAACGGAAAGCCGGGAGTCAGCGCCGCTACGAAAAATCGGGTAATTGAAGCCGCAAAAGCTCATGGATACGACTTTTTAAGGATCACCGAAAAGGTTTCGATGGGCTCGTCCCGCGGGGACGTTACCTTTGCAATCTACAAAAAGCACGGCGCGATTGTCGCGGACACGCCGTTTTTCAACCAGCTCACCGAGGGAATCGAAAGCGCATGCAAAGCGCTGAAATATCGCCTGCACATCAGCTACCTCTACGACGACGGCGAAATCGGAAAGCAAATCGACGCCCTGCCGATCTACGACGGCATAATCCTGCTCGGCACGGAGATGAAAAGCGCCGATTTTACGCCGTTTGAGCGCATCAAAGTGCCGATCGTCGTCCTTGACACATACTTTCACGCGATACCCTACGACTGCGTTATCATCAACAATTTTCAGGGAGCGTTTACTGCCACCGAGCACCTGATAAAGCGGATTAAAGGGCATCCCGGCTATCTGAAATCGTCCTACCAGATCGGCAATTTCGACGAGCGCGCCGACGGATTTTTCAGCGCGGTTCAGGCGGCGGGATTGAGCGCTTCGCGCTCGCCGGTGATTCGCCTGACGCCCTCTTTGGACGGAGCTTACCGCGACATGCTTGACTTTCTGGAGCAGGGCGAAAAGCCCGTCGCAGGCTACTTTGCGGACAACGACAACATCGCCGCCGGGGCTATGAAAGCGCTGCTCGAAAAGGGCTATTGCGTCCCCGAGGACGTGTCGATAATCGGGTTTGACGATATGCCGTTCTGCACCTATCTCAACCCGCCGCTTTCGACGGTTAATGTGTCTAAAGATTATCTCGGGAAAACCGCGGTCGAGCGCCTCGCGCAGATAATCGAGGACAAGGGCGCGTGTCCATTAAAAATCGAGGTTTCAACTAAACTAATCAAACGAAAATCGGTCATGAAAACGCTCCCCGGCAGTGAGCTGCCCCAAAAAATATAGACAAAGTTTAAAAAAAGAATAGTGAGAACTGAACATTAAGCAACTAAAAAGGCTTGAGATCTGTGCTGAGCAGGTGTCAAGCCTTTTAGTTTCAGCTTGATTCTGCGGTTGTTATAGTAATCCAAATATTTTTCCTTGAATGTGAAATAGCCGGTGTTCACGATCTCGTCCTCGGCGTAGTTGTGAAACGCGTCGTACCAGGCGTAGAACTTTGTGATGGTGCCCGCCGCGGGCGTGTCCTCCTTGTCGGGCAGTCTGATGCCGGCGGCGTTCAAAATTGCCTCGGAATCCTCAGTCGAAAGCGTCAGCTCGACGATCTTGCGCCGCTGCTTTCCGCAGCCGACAAGCGCCGTTATCATCAGCGCCGCCAAAATAATTGCAATAATTCTTTTCATAAAAACAGTCCTTTCTCGATGAAATAAGCCGTGTTTTTACAGATTATAACATCGGAAGGACTGAATGGCAATAAGAAATTTAGTAATTTTTAAGCGAATGTTAATCTAAATTAAGTAGAGATATTAGTTGCATTTTCTCACCCTCACGGCAATATACTCCCTGCCGGGAAGATCGAGCCGGAACCGGCCCTTGAACTCGCCGGCCTTTGTGACCGTCATATTCCATGTGTCGATGATTTCGGCGGCGTAGGTGTTTTCGTCATCTATGTGATACCACCGAAACGACGGGCGGTTGATGCCGTAATAAAAGAGGTGGTAGCCGCTCTCCTTTTCGGCGTTTTCGTCCTCCGGCACCACGCAGATCTCGTCCCAGACCATCTGCTTAGGCTTTAGGCCGCCGGCCGGGGCCTCCTCCAAAATCTTTCGCATGAACGCGATTCGGGCGGGACTTTCGCCGTAGAGCTTTTCACCGTGCGACCACCAGAGATTTTCGCCGACGTAGGTTTCGCCGTGGCCGCCGTAGCCGCCCCGGCATAAGGCCTCCCAGAAGCGCTTTGTAAGCTCCTGCGGAGAGATGTTCCCCCAGCAGTCCTGCACGTTGCCCTCGTACTGCATTTCGTCGAGGACGACCGGCTTGCCGTACTGCCTGCGCCAGTCGGTGGTGCCCTCAGGCGTGCGCTGTACGCTGCAATGTGTTATCCACGGGCGGGTGTGATCGTAAAACTGCACGCCGTTGTGGATCGAGCGAAGATGATTATACGGGTCGTTTTCAACAATTACTTCCGCAAGGCGTTCCCAGTCGTCGACGGTCTTGCCCTTTATGAAATCGTATTCATTTGCAAACGACCACCAGACGTTGCGGAAAGCGGAGAAGCGCGCGGCAACATATCTAAGATAATGGGCGTTCTGCTCGGGGGTCATCGTCGAGAAGCCCCAGCGGTCATAGGGGTGGAATAGGATTATATCCGCCTCGATGCCGAGCTTTTGCAGTTCAAGAATGCACTTTTCAATGTGCCTGAAATGCTCGGGGTTGAAGCGTGAGAAATCCCAGCAATTGCCCTTTGAATCTGGGCCAAAGCCCCAGACGTTGTCCTCGTTCACAAGGCTGCCGTCGACCGGCGTCCCTTCGTATGGATAGGAGCGCGGCTCGCGGGAATTGTAGCAGTAGCTCTTTGGAAACACGCAGAAGCGAATCTTGTTGAACGGCGAGTTTTTCAGGGTGTCGAGGGTCTCGGCGATGAGCTCATCACTTTGCAGCTCCCAGACGTAGCAGGTCGTGCCGATCGGGTAGTAAGGTGTTCCATCGGCGTAGGCGAAGTGGAAAGTGTTATGAACGCTGACCGGGCCGCGGTTGCCCTCTTTCGGCTCGGTCACGGAAAAGCTGCCGCTGAAAGTTTCGGAGGAAAAGCTCCCCGAGACTGTAAAGCTGTAGCTTCCTGTATATGACGGCATGAACCTTAGCTTGTAGATTCCCCCGCCGTCGTAAAACCCGGAGACGGTCTTGCGCTCGTGGGCGCTCTCAAATGTCGCGGTGATGCTGCGCTCGCAAAAAGGATTGCCCGAGGCCTCGCCCTCGCAGGAAAGCTCGAAGACGCCCCATTTTTCAACAGATTCGGTGTATTTCATGGCATGACCTCCAAAGTTTTTTATGATTATACCAAAAAGTCAGCTGAATTTCAAGCCGAAATTAAGTAAAGTTCAGAAGAAATGGGGCTTAATTTTGAATGATTCAGGGCAGCAAAGTTACGGGGGCTTTGAGAGATGATACAAGCGTTTTGAGCTGCGCGCTCATGCCGTTTTTGTTGGGACCGCCCTCTAAAACCGCGATTTTCATAGGCTCTCCACCCACGCCCTAAGCTCGCTTTCTGACGGCTTTCCGTTGAGGATTCTGCCCTCGATTATTTGCGTGTCTGACAAAACCGAGCCTTTCAGGCTCTCGACGGTCTTGCCGAAACCGCTGCCGCCCGATGTCGCGAAAAGAGCGATTTTCTTGCCCGAAAAGTCATAGCTTTCTAAGAAGGTGTTGATGATCGTCGGCGCGACGTACCACCATATCGGGAAGCCGAGAAGCACCGTGTCATAGTTCGCGATATCCGCGCTTTTGTCCGCAAGCTCGGGGCGGCTCGATTTGTCGCTCATCTCGAGCTGCGGGATTTTTTGTTCGTCCAGTCGAGGTCTGCCCGAGTGTACGGAACCGCGGGCTTTATCTCGTAAACGTCCGCATTTGCGGCTTTTGCAAGCGTTTCTGCAACCTTTGCGGTCGTCCCGCTCGCGGAAAAATAGGCTGCTAATGTTTTGCTCATAACGATTCTCCT
>CANQPB010000056.1 GCA_947625615.1 uncultured Clostridia bacterium
AAAGGATAGAATGTAAAGCCATTACCATTATTGTGCTTTTCCTTACCGCAAATTGCACAGTCGTCCATACTGTTGGAAACATCGATAACAAGAACGACGGCACAGTCTGGTGTGGTCGCAGGTATCTCCTTAAGATCCTCTTTTGTCACAACCTGTAATGTGACCTCAAATTCGTTTTCTGCATAATCTTTCGGGTGCGCCACGGTTTTGGTCATCAACAAATCGTAGTCGCCCGCGGATGCATCAATTAGTTGTCCGTTTGCATCTTTCTTGAAATAAAGGGTTCCGCCATCTTTCACAACCTGCTCGGCAGCTTTTTCAGCCTGCTGTTCGGGTGTGAGATCGACCGCTTCCGCTATAGCCGACACTCCGGGCATGCTGAGCATAAATATCAGCGCCAGGGTGACCGCAAGAAGCTTTTTGAATAGTGTTGTCTTCGTCATGTTGCTTTTCTCCTCCTTAGTTGCGCGAATATGACATTATCTGTATAATGTCCCAAAAAAATAATAGACAAACTTTCGCACATGATTTTAGGCAAAAACACCCCTAAAAAGGCAAAAAATTGCAATGGCGCCCCGAACTGTCTCTCAAAAATTAACGAAAACAGCTGTCAATACTGATATATAATAATACATATGCCGATTTCACTGAAAAGTCTGCCACTTTCACAATGTCCGTGCAGGTCTCTAAAGGTGTGGTAGAATAGTGTCGGAGAAAAAAGACCCTATTGACAACCGCAAAAAACTGTGATAAGATGAATATGACAAATTTTGTATACTTTTACGACATTATACAGATAATGTCGTTTTTATGTTATTAAGCCAAGATTTTCAAGGCGGCGGCGGTGTTCGGCGCCGGAGGTCATTATATAGATGCGGGTGGTATTTATAGACGAGTGGCCCAAAACGTCGGCGAGGCGGGCGATATCGCGGCCGACGCGGTAGAAGGTTCTGGCAAAAAGCCTCCTTAAGTTGTGGGGGAACACCTTTGACGGCGGCACCCCGGCCGAGCTGCAAAGGGATTTCATCTCCGCCCAGATGCTGCGGCGGTCGACTGGGCGGCCGGTGCGGGTCACAAAAACGGGGCCGTCCGAGATCCTGCGGGATTTTATATATTCGGCGAGCATCTTTTTAAGCTTCGAGGGAATGAGTATAACGCGGGTTTTGTTTTTGCAGAGAACTTCGATCTCCCCTCTTTTCACCGCCCCGACCGTGAAATAGCGAAGCTCCGAAACCCTTATGCCGGTCGCGCAGATGGTCTCCATGATCATTTTGAGGCGGGGGAATTTTTCCGCCGCGCGAAGAAGCTTCAGGTAGTCCTGCTTTGTGAGCTCCTTTTCCTCGGGGTAGTAGATCTTGCGCTGGGTTCTCAGCGACTTTACGCAGAGATCTCCCCTGCCGATGAACTTAAGATAGCTGTTCACAGAGGCGATTATTGTATTGATGCTGCCGGTGGTGTATCTGCCCGAGGAAATCAGGCCGTTTTTATAGCTTAAGACGGCGGGCTTATCAAGAGGGGCGCCGCCGAGATATTCAAGAAAACACCTGACGTCGCGGACGTATTTCGACACGGTTATCGGCGACTTTTCGGCTTCGTAAAGATAGTCTGAGAAATTTTTAAGGGTTTCGGTGATGTTCATAGTTTACCTCCTATAATGTATGGCGGGGTTCCGGCCGGCTGATGACTATAATTAAGAGTACCACGAAAGCCGTGGGTTATGCAATAAAAAAGCCCGAACCGGTGTTGCTCCGGAACGGGCGATTTTTTTAACGGTTTTAGATGAGGCCGGCGAGTGCACGCTGCATAATCACGCCGTCGGAGATGTTCAGCGTGCCGTCGCCGTTGAGGTCGAACCGATAGGACTGCGGCACGCTCTTGAAGCCGCACTTTGTGCATACGTCATTTTCAAAGGTGTGCGGCTCGACGTTCGTGGTATAACCGCACTCCTCGCACTGATCCCAGTGGACGCCCTCGGCGCCCACGCACTTGAAATTGTGGACGTGCTCGGGAGCTATGCTAAAGCCGCACTCTGTGCATACGTCATTTTCAAAGGTGTGCGGCTCGACATTCGTGGTGTAGCCGCACTCCTCGCACTGATCCCAGTGGACACCCTCGGCGCCCACGCAAGTGAATTTGTGAACATGCTCAGGAGCTATGCTAAAGCCGCACTCTGTACAAACATCATTCTCGAATTTGTGGGGCTCAACATTCGTGGTGTAGCCGCACTCCTCGCACTGATCCCAGTGGACACCCTCTGCGCCCACGCACTTGAAATTGTGGACGTGCTCGGGGCGGACGTAGCCGCAGACCGAGCAAATTCCGTTGACAAGGGTGTGCGGCTCGGGGACAGATGTTTGACTGCACTTTTGGCAGACGTGCCAGTGGTTCCGGTCGTCGCTGAGCCATTTTTCACCGTAAACGTGCTCATGAGGGGCGGCGGCGCTCATTTTCTCCCTGCCGACAACAACCTTTTCGCCGTTTGATATGTAATATACCTCTACCTCATAGTCGGAAAGCTCGCCGCCGTAGGCGTTGGCAAGATCGGCACTGCCGAAATGAATCGGGAAGCTGACCGGGAAGCCGGTGCCGGATACCGTATAAGTATTTTTGCCGGTGCCGAGAACTGTGCGAATATTTCCATAACTGTCCACATAAATATCGCCGAGATATGCGACTGAGCCAAGCATATTCAAATCAACTTCAATATGCGTCTCGCCGCTCTGCGGCACTACATTCTCAATAGTGTGTTCAGCCATATTTGTCGTTTCTTTATTATATCTTGAAAGCTCATATGTTATACTGTCCCAGCCGGTCATCAGGACTTTTACCTTTAGGTCGCTTCCGTCGAGCATTGCAACAAGGGGCGCGTTTTCCATAAGCGAGAAAGGCTTGGACTGGAAGTAGGTGTTATAATTATAGGTTCTGCTCTCGGATTCAAATTTTGCGACAGACGCGTCCTCGCCGACTTCAAGCTCTATGCCCTGAATTATGTGGTCGTTCTCGTTGAAATGCATGTTGGCGGCAAACAGCGAGCCGTTATCCCCGCCTGCGGAATTTTTGACCTTTTCCCAGCGCTCCGCGCAGCCGTCGTAATATACATCGGTTATAGAATAACACTGCGAAAACATGCCTGAACTTATAACATTGGTATCAATGGGAAGGTAAACATTTTTGAGGTTTTTTAAGTCTGAAATTTTGCCATTTACATACCGACGAGAATCAAGACTGCTCCCGCCGGTAATTTTTAGCACTTTCAAATAAGGGTTTCCGCTAAACGCATCGGCAACCGGCATGCCTTCATAATCTTCTATTTCTACGGACGGCAAAGTGTATTCCTCATCGGGCTTAGCCATCGGGTAAAGCGCCAACGATTCGGGATAATTGCCATATGACCTTGTAAATAATACACCGTCCTTTGAATAATATTTTGTGTTGTTCTCGTTGACATCAATCGACTCAAGACTATCACAGTGGGATAATGCATTATATCCTATGGCCCTTACGGAGCCGGAAATAGATATATTTTTCAAAGATGTACAGTATTCAAATGCACGTTCGCCTATATCGGTGATACTATCCGAAACAACAAGCTTTTCAAGCGACGTACAATAGCTAAGCATATAATCTGATATTTTAGTTATCTTTGGAGAAAGATTTATCGAAGTAAGAGATCTGCAATAGTAAAATGCTCTTTCCCCGATTTCTGTCACACTGTCAGGTATCTGTATTTCAACTAATTCACCGCAGCTATAAAAAGCTCGTTCGGCTATCCCCAAAATTCCATCGGAAATAACTGCTTTCTGTAGCTGAGAGCTGCCCGATGTCGGCCTCATGCTTACAATCATTCTCACCGCCTTGCCGTCGATTTCGGCGGGGATAACCGCCTCGGTGACGGAGGCGTCGCAGCCGATAATGTTCTGGGTTTCGGGGTCGAAATAAATATTTCCCCCGGTGACGGCGTAGGGAACCCAGGTTTCGGGGTCGCTGACAGATTCGGGCGAGGAGACCGCGCCGAACGCCTCGGGCAGATCGGGGGCTCCCGGCGCCCAGACCGCGCCGCTCAGTGAAAGAGCCAGCGCTAAAATAATGAATACAGAAATTACCTTTTTCATGTTTGCTTTCCTTTCCCATGTTTTTACAAAGGCAGGCGCCTTTGCAAGATAATTATACCATTCTCGGCGGGCGATGTCAACAAAGCTCCCTCCGAATCACAACCCCACGTAAAACGTGGGGTTTGAATAATGGCCCTATAAGGGCCATTATACCAGCCGCACCCAAGTAGG
>CANQPB010000057.1 GCA_947625615.1 uncultured Clostridia bacterium
TTGGTCTTATATTTTGGATTTCTGATTACCGCCGCACCGCTGATGTTGTTGTCATGCTTTATGCGGTGTTGTCATTCCTCTCTTTCGCCCGATCCCGTCACCGGCGAATATGTAGACCCTCTTACGGGAACCCGCGTTGAAGCGGAGGACTATGTTCCCACGCGGGTGATAAAGCTTGCAAAGGCCGCCTATGCGCTCAACCCGATAGGCGCTTTTGACCTTTACGCAAACGAGCTATTTCCCTATCTTGAAGGCAGCCGCCCCGATGAATGGAGCCGTTATCCGCGCAGCCTGCCGCTATGCTCGCTAGGTCTGACGGCGGTCTTTGCCGTTTTGGGCGCGCTGACTTTTAGAAATAAAGACGTTAAATAACGGAGGCGACGGTATGCTTAATTTACTTTCCGCGGGATTTGTGAGGCTTACAAAAAGCAGGCTGTTCTGGCTGTTTGTCGCGGCGGAGACCGCCTGGAGCGCGTTTTTGGCGTGGCTTTTATATTATTTCGGCAATATTAAAGAAAACCTTTATCTGTCGATATTTATGCCGATGTTCTATCTCTGCGTGGCCGAGGCGGTTTTTTGCGGGTTTTATATCGGCACCGATTACTCCGACGGCACCGTCCGCAACAAGATAGCCGTCGGAAAGACGAGGGAAAGCATCTACCTTTCAAACCTCATGATATGCTGCCTTGCGGGCTTGGCCGCGCTGTTTACGCATCTGGCGGTGTTCTTTGGCGCGGGGTATTTGCTCGTCGGGCCGGCGATCTCGCCGCAGATAAGCATTTTAAAATATCTCTGCGCGGCGGCCAACGTCGCGGTCTATGCCGCGCTGTTTACCTTGATGTCCACGCTCTGCTCAAAAATGGCGGCCGCAGCCACGGCGAATATATTCATCTCCCTCGGGCTGATAGTTTCGGGGATATACGCCTATGCTTTTTATGTTCAGCCGGAATTTTTCTCCGACGGCAGCGCCAATCACCGATATGTCGGCGGGGCGGCGAGGGCGGTTTTGGCCTTTTTTGAAGCCGTTCTCCCGACGTCTTCGGCGATCGAGGTGATGGGTAATAATTCCTCTATAGTCTGCCTAAGGGTGATACTCTGCTCCCTCGCCGAGGTGGCGATATTCACGCTTGCGGGGCTTTGGGCTTTTCGCAGAAAAAACATAAATTAGGGTGATACTATGTCCAATCTCATATCCGCCGGGATTTTCCGGTTTTTCACAGCGCGGCTTTTCGGGTGTTCTGCATATATTCGGCGGCATGCGGGGTGCTCAGCGCCGTCTGGAACTTTTTGAAGATGCCGGAGGCGGGGCAGGAATATTCAATTTTCAGCTTCGCAATATTTATTCCGATGTTCTCGGCGCCCTTTACCGCTGTTATCCTCGGCGGCGAGTTTTCCGACAACACCGTCCGCAACAAGATAATTTCGGGGCGCACGAAGACGGAGGTCTATTTTTCCTATGTCGCGGTCTCGGCGATTGCTGCGGCGGCGATGTGCCTTCTTTCTGCGGCGGCGCATTTTGCCGTCGGGCTGCCGCTTTTGGGCATGATTCGGATTTCTTACGCCGAATTCGCCCTTTTGTTTGTTGCCGGGATACTGTCGACGGTGACGGTGACTGTGCTGACCGCGGTGATAACCCTCTGCACCCATTCAAGGGCGGCCGCGGCCGCAGTCTGCACGGTTGCGGTGTGTTCATGATATTCTCCTGCGCGGAGATCGACCTGAAGCTCAAAGAAAAGGAGTATTTAAACGTTTCCGACCTCGAAATACTTGACATTTACGGCGCTGATCCGCCCCCGGAGGACTTGCTTATCCCGAACGCCGAATACCCCGCGCCGGAGGAGCGAAAGAGGCTGGAGCTTTTATATGACCTTCTGCCCGGCGGCGCGGCGGTTCAGAGCGTCTGGTTAGAACTCGAGCGCCCCGCGCGGGTGTTCGGCTTCGAGGCGCTATTGCTGATTTTGCCCACCGCCGCCGGCTGGCTTGTCTTCAAGGGGAGGAATATAAGATAGGATAGTATTCCGCCGCGCAGGGGAACGCACGGCTGCACTCCGCCGGGCTTTTTGACACATATACGGAAACCGCCGCACCGAAAGTGCCGAACCCAACGATGATTTTTTAGCGAGCCTTTGGGAACACACCCCTCCCCTTGAGGGGAGGGGTCGCGCCGTTCGCCGCAAGGTGAACGGCCGGGTGACGGGGCGGAACCCCCTCTCCCTTTGCGAGGGAGAGGGGGCAGGGGGAGAGACAGGCAAAAACCTTGACTTTCCCGCCGCGGTCGGATATAATCCTCATAAAGAGGTGATAAAATTGCTCCCCTGGATACTTTGCGCGCTGCTGGCGGCCGTCTGCCTTGCGCTTGCGGCGAAAATAATCTCAATAAATTTGGGCGTCAAAAATATATGCCGCGAGCTTTCCGAACTCATCTCCGAGGACACGAACCGCCTTATCACCGTCTCCACCGGCGACCCGACCGTCCGGCTTTTGGCTCGCGAGCTCGACAGGCATCTTCGGGAGCTCAAACGGCTTCGGCGGCAGTATATCAACGGCGACCGCGAACTAAAGGAGGCGGTCACAAACATCTCCCACGACCTGCGCACCCCGCTGACTGCCATCTGCGGATATCTTGAGCTCATACGCTCGGAGCATACCGGTCCGGCCGTGAAAAGATATCTCGGATATATAGAAAACCGCGCCGAGGCATTAAAAAAGCTCACCGACGAGCTTTTCAGCTATTCGGTTATTCTTTCTACCGCCGAGGATCTCACGCTCGAGCCCGTCGACGCGGCCGCCGTTTTAGAGGAATCGATAGCCGGGCTTTACGGGGCGTTTGTCAAGCGGGGGATAGAGCCGGACATCTCGCTGCCCGAGGAAAAGGTTATGAAGATATTAAACCGCGACGCGCTTTCAAGGGTGTACGGAAATATCCTGACGAACGCGCTGAAATATTCCGACGGCGACCTTAAAATCGTTATGGACGGCTCCGGCAGGGCGGAATTTTCAAACAGAGCCTCGAATCTCAGCGGCGTCGACGCGGGCAGGCTTTTCGACAGATTCTTTTCGGTCGAGGCCGCCCGCAACTCCACCGGGCTCGGCCTTGCCATTTCGAAAACGCTCGTTGAAAAAATGGGCGGCAGCATAACCGCCCGCACCGACGGCGACGTCCTGACCGTGACCGTCGGCTGGGAGGAATAGGTCTCAACCCGCGGGGGAATTTTGCAAAAAAGCTCTCATGCCGCGTTATTGTAATCCTCTCTCATGCATGATATAATGCTGTCAAAGATTAGCCGGCGGCATTCGTGCAGAGGGAGGAATTATCATGAATATAGGCGAGATCATTTACAGAAAGAGAACCGAGCGGGGGCTTACACAGGTGCAGCTGGCGAACGGGCTTAACGTCTCGTTTCAGTCGGTGTCGAAATGGGAAACGGGCGCGGCGTATCCCGACATAGAAAAGCTGCCCGAGCTCGCCGCGGCGCTTAATACGACCGTGGACGCTTTGCTCGGATATCAGGGAGCGGCGGCCGACTATGACAGCCGCTATTCCGCCGAGGGATATTATTGGGGCCTTAGTCCCAACCGGCTTTGCTACGAGGCGATGAAGCTTTTGCCGCCGGTAAAGCCCTACCGCGTTTTGGACGTCGGCTGCGGCGAGGGCAAGGACGCCGTTTTCTTTGCAAAGTGCGGCTACCTCGTCACGGCGTTTGACATCTCCGAGGCGGGCATTGAAAAGGCAAAGCGCCTTGCCGACCGCAACCGCGTAAGCGTCGATTTTGTCAGGTCTGATATAGCAGATTTTCGCTTCGGCGGCGGCTACGACATAATCTTTTCAAGCGGCGTTCTGCATTTTATCCGCCGCGAGTTCCGGGAAAATATATGCCGAAGTTTTAAGGAGCACACCCTGCCCGGCGGCTTGAACGTCCTGAATGTTTTTGTCGAAAAGCCCTTTATCGTCCGCGCGCCGGACAGCTCGCGGGACGAATCGCTGAGGCACCCATGGCGCTCCGGCGAGCTGTTCGGATATTACCACGACTGGCTTTTCCATTCCTGCCGCGAGGATATCTTTGACTGTCGCAGCGGCGGCATTCCCCACAAGCACTGCATGGACGTCCTCATCGCCCAAAAGCCCCGCGAGGGGGAGATACTTTGATCCCGGCATATTCCGATATCTGCTATCTTATGCGCCCTTTACGGGCGATTTTTCG
>CANQPB010000058.1 GCA_947625615.1 uncultured Clostridia bacterium
TTTGTAAAAGACTTTTGATTTACATTTTCGGCAAGGCGGGTTAAATTTAAAGCGCAGGGAGGCGTTTTTGAATGGAAATTGCAAATCAGATAAAAAGGCTGAGGGTGAAAAAGGGTCTTTCGCAGGACGAGCTTGCCGAGAGGATATATGTATCTCGGCAGACCGTTTCAAACTGGGAGAACGAAAAGACATATCCCGATATTAAAAGCCTGCTGCTTCTGAGCGAGGTCTTTGAAACATCCCTTGACGCTTTGATCAAAGGAGACCTTAACGAAATGAAAAGACAGATCGACGGACAGGAATACGCAAAATTTTTGCGGAACAGCTTTATTCTGACGGCATTTATGCTGCTGATAATAATAACTCCGATTCCCCTCGGCCACTTTTTGGGTTGGTGGGGAATGGCGGTTTATCTTGTTATCTGCGCGGTGGGAATGGCGTTCGCGGTAAAAATCGAGAGATACAAGAAAAAGTACGATATTCAGACGTATAAGGAAATTTCCGCGTTCATGGACGGCAAGAGCCTTTCGGAGATTGAAAAAGCCCGTGAGGAGGGCAAGAGACCGTATCAGAAGCTGCTTTTAGCAGCGGGCGCGGCTCTGACAGCGCTTGCGGTGACGGCGGCGATGTTTATGATTTTTAAGAATTTTCGGTAAAGAAAGGCCCCCGGGCGAAAGCCTGAGGGGCCTAAAGCTTATTCAGTGAATCGGTTCGACATTCATATAGCAGTTTCCCGCAGCCTTTCTGGGCACATCAAAGGTGAAGGAGCTCGTCCCGGTGTATCCGGGAGGATAATGTGCGTCGCCCTTAACGCGATAGAAATTGCCCTCAAACTCGGTGCCGTCGTCCGGCTCGGCAGGATACACCGTGATGTTCATTCTGTATCCGCTTTCGGAAATGTTCTTTTTGAAGCCGCCGTTCTGACGGATATCCTCCGTCATGTCGACGCTTCCCTTAACCTCTCCGCACTGGTAGTAGAGAATGAATCTGCCGTCCTCCACGCTCAGCTCAACGCCGTGGGTCTGGTTAGGCGCAATTGCCTTCACGCCCTCTTCGTTGATGACCACGCTTGCGCCTTGTTCAAGGCAGGCGGCGATGTTGTTGCCGTAGTAGTCGCGGAGATTCTCATCGAATACAATGCCTGAGCTGAAACGCCCGAGGATCGCCATTCCGTTTTCGACCTTAAATCTCATAACCCCTGTCGCAAAGGCCGTAACCGTGAGCAGCGCGCAGAGCGCCGCGGCAATCAGCGCGTAGCGAACAACATGTATCACCCTTGGGCTTTTCTTTTCGGGAAGCATTCCGAGATTATTTGAAAGCCTTTCCTCAAACCCGTCGGGAAGCGTACAGTCCTCGCCTAATGCCCTTGATCTCAGCTCCTCGTCGAAGCTGTCGTAATTATCGGTTTTCATGTCCGCTGTCCTCCTTTAACATTTGCCGAAGCTGATCGCGCGCCCTGCTAAGGCGGGATTTTACCGTTCCCTCGGGCAGGGAGAGTATCGACGCGATTTCTTCGACGCTTAATCCGTCGTAATAATAGAGCGTTACCGCAGTCCGCCGATCCTCGGGAAGGGCGTTTACAGCCTCCCACAGGTCGTCGTAGCGGTGTTCGTCCGGCAACTGAACGTCGGGAATTTCATCAAAATATACAACCTTTTGGTTCTTGCGGCGGATTTCATAGGCGCTGTTCACGGCTATCTTTATGAGCCACGCCCTGACCTTTTTGGCGTCGCGAAGCCTTGAAGAGCTCTTCCACGCGTTAAGTACGGCTTTGCTCACCGCGTCCTCGGCGTCGGCGTCGCTGTCCAGTAAAGACCTCGCCGCGCGAAACATCGACCTTGAATTCTCCGTAACCGCTTGAACAAATTCTTCTTTTGATATGCTCAGTTGTCATCACCGCTCTTTCATTCCCGACATACTATAGATGTTTCCGGCGCGGCCGGGGTTCCCGAAAAAATAAAAAAATTTGCTGCAAAAAGCGCTCCGAATTACGGGGCGCTTGATTCTGTCATCTTGCAGTATCCGTCGAGGCGGCGCTGATTTTTTATCACCGTCACCTTCTGCGGATATTTTTCGGTTATCTCTTTAAAAAGCCGGCGGGTCTTTTTCGAGCGCCCCTTCCAGAGCACCCACTTTATAAATTCCCGGTCGAGCTTTTCATCGCAGCCCTCGCCCATGTCGGGGCGCGTCCTGCCCTTATAGGTAAAGTAGCGCTTTATCACCCTTATCAGGCAGGGAATGCGGCCGAAGAGCATTAGGATTATTTTATCCGATTCCTCGAGCCGGCGCTCAAGATAATATTTCGAGTAATTGCCGTCGATGACCCATGAATCGTGGGAATCCAGAAATTCGGCGGTGAGCCTGAGCTTTTCCTCGGGGGTATTCTGCTGCCAGCCGGGGAGCCAGTGTATGGCGTCGAAATGCAGGATGTCGGCGTGATATTTTTTACCCAAAAATTTTGCGAGCGTGGATTTTCCCGAGCCGCTGTAGCCTAAAACGGAAATTTTCATCTCTGCCTCCCCTGCTTCTTAGCAATAATAATCGGCGTGCCTTTGAGATTTTCGACAAGGCTGACCTCCTCAAAGCCGCCGGCGCGTATAGCCGAAAGCTCATGCTCGAGGGTGAGCGGCGTATCGAAGTGGATATACTCCCCGTCGGGGACGCCGTCGCGCTCACGGCGCCGCCTGCATTCCGAAAAAGCAAGTTCTTCTACGTCAGAATCTCCGGCGATATAGTCACACTCAATATAAACTCCGCCCGGCTTCAGCGCGCGATAAATCTTTTTGAAAAGCCCGGCTTTTTTCTCGGCGGTGAAGTGATGCAGCGTCTCTACCGTGACGGCGGCGTCGAAGATATCCTCGCCGTAATCGCAGAGGAAATAATCCCCCTTTATAATGCTGAGGGATTTATCGCCGTGCTTTTTCACAAGCTCGGCAAGCATGCTGTCGGAAAGATCGACGGCCGTGACCGAAAGCCCGGGAAAGCGAACGAATATCCTGTCGAGCTCAAGGCCGGTGCCGCAGCCGAGATCCAAAAGATTATTTATTCCTTCCGGCAGAAGCTCGGCCACGCGTGAATAATGC